>NZ_CP113062.1:0-309371 GCF_026625765.1 Frigoribacterium sp. SL97 | reverse complement strand
TGGCTCGACGCCGGGCCGGGCAGGAACTGCGCGATCGCGACGAGGTCGCCGTACGCGGTGTCGCCGAGCCAGCGTCGTCTGCTCACGGCCTCGGCCCGGAAGTACCCGAGGTGCGCGACCGGGCCGCCGAATGACGTGACCCCGAGCACCGAGAACGCCGCCAGCACCTCACGCACCCGGGCCGCGCCGCGGCTCGACGGCTTCTCGGGTCGGGCCGTCGGATCGGGTGCGCGCTCGGTCACGAGGTCATCGTGGCAGGTGGCCGCCCCGCGCGGTACCGCGGCCACGAGGCCACCCACGAGGAGGCGCGGGTCGTCACCCCGGGAGGCCGCGACCCCGCCAGGTCCCCAGCTCGGCGACCTCCCGCCAGCCGAGGCTCTCGTAGAGGCGGCGACCGTCGACGCTCGCGAAGAGCAGACCCGTCGTCGCTCCTCGGGCGGCGGCCCCGTGCTCGAGGCCGGCCATGACGCGGCTGCCCAGCCCGCGCCTCCGGAAGTCGGGCTCGGTCGCGATGCGGTCGAAGACGACGTGGTCGCCGACGACCGCCGCCTGGCCGCGGGCGGCGACGACGCCGTCGACCTCGACCCGGACGTGCACGACCCGGCCGTCGCCGTCGCCGTCGTCCTCGTCGATCACGCCCGCGGGGAGCGGCCGCACCGACACCTGGCTCGTCATCATCCGCTCGGCATGCGTCACGGCGTCGAGCCGGGCCAGGGTCGCGCGGGCGACGTCGTCGAGGGGGCCGATCACCGACAGCCAGACGTCGGGCGCGGTCGTCTCGTCGACGAGGCGGGTGAGCTCGTCCGGGGTCGGGTGGGCCACGATCCGTTCGACGACGCGGGTCGCGGCGGCGACGTCGACCCGCCAGGCGTCGCCGTCGCGGTGACGGGCGGCGCCACGCGAGAGCGCCCAGCCCTCGACCCACCGGTCGACGAGCGGGATGAGGCCGTCGGTCGTCTCGATCACCCCTCGAGCGTAGGCCGGGTCGGCGGCCACGAGGGGCGGCGAGAGGGCGGCGGGCACGTGGCACGTGGCGAGTGACGGGGGTGGTGGGTAGCGTCGTCGCCACGAACCACCCACGCACCACCAGAGGAGCACCTCATGACCTCGACCGGCACCGACCAGCCGCGCCCCCTCCCCGACGACGTCCGGCCGCCCGCCGTGGGCGCCCCGCTCGACGAGTTGTACCGGCATCTCCACCGACACCCCGAGTTGTCGTTCCACGAGGACGCGACGGCCGCGATCGTCGCGGCCGAGCTCACCGCCCTCGGCTTCGAGGTGCACACCGGCGTCGGGGGCACGGGTGTGGTCGGCGTGTTGCGCCGCGGGGACGGCCCGACCGTGCTGCTGCGCGCCGACATGGACGGACTGCCCGTCGCCGAGGCCACCGGCCTGGACTACGCCAGCACGGCCCGAGGCACCGACCCCGACGGGCGCGACGTGCCGGTGATGCACGCCTGCGGTCACGACGTGCACGTGACCTGCCTCGTCGGTGCCGCACGCCGACTGGCGACCGGCGACACCTGGTCGGGCACCCTCGAGGTGCTCTTCCAGCCCGCCGAAGAGCTCGGTGCCGGCGCCCGCGCGCTCGTCGCCGACGGGCTGCTCGACCGCGTCCCCACCCCCGACGTCGTCCTCGGCCAGCACGTCGCGCCGTTCCCGGCCGGTCTCGTCGCCCTGCAGTCCGGCCCCGCCTTCGCCGCGCAGGACGGCATCCGCATCACGTTCCACGGTCGCGGCGGGCACGGGTCGCGCCCCGAGACGACCGTCGACCCCATCGTGCTGGCGGCCGCGACCGTCCTCCGGTTGCAGACCGTCGTGTCGCGTGAGACGTCGGCGGCCGAGCGGCTGGTCGTCACCGTCGGGTCGATCCACGCGGGCACCAAGAACAACGTGATCCCCGACACCGCCGAGATCCTGATCAGCATGCGGTCGTTCGACGAGCACGTCCGAGAGCGGGCGCTCGCCGCCGTCACGCGAATCGCCGAGGGCGAGGCCGCGGCGGCCGGCGCACCGCAGCCGCCCACCGTCGAGCACTACGAGAGCTTTCCGGCCGTCGTGAACGACCCGTCCGCGGCGGACCGCACCCGCGCCTCCTTGGTGCGTCGTTTCGGCGAGCAGCAGGTCATCGCTCCCGGGCCGGTGACGGGCAGCGAGGACGTCGGCATCCTCGCCACCGCGGCCGGTGCGCCGTGCAGCTTCTGGCTGCTCGGGGGTGCCGACCCCGCGTCGTTCGCCGAGGCGACGTCGGCCGCGGACGTGCCGCGGATCGTGGCTCAGCTGCCGTCGAACCACTCGCCCCTCTATGCGCCGGTCGTCGAGCCGACCCTGACGAACGGCGTGGACGCACTCGTCGCGGCGGCCCACGAGTGGCTGGCGGATCACGGTGCGTCAGGAGGCGCAGGGCACTGAGCGCACGGCCGCGCGCCTCGGTACGTCGTGACGTCTCGTCGACGAGCTCAGGGCGGCCTCAGGGCGTCGCGTCGTCGTACACGGCGATCAGTCGGTCGAGGAAGCCCTGCACGACCGCCCGCTCGGCCTCGTCCATGCCGTCGACGAGGTGCTCGATGCCGTCGATCATCGGCAGCACCTGCTCGTAGGCCCGGTCGGCCGAGGCTTGCTCGGCCGTGACGATCAGCTTGCGGCCGTCGGAGGGGTGTCGCTCGCGCCGCACGTGACCGGCCGACTCGAGGCGGTTCAACACGAGGGTCATCGCGGCCGTCGACACCTCGACGCGGCGCGCCAGCTCGCTCGGGGTCGCCGGGCCGGTCGTGATCAGGTGGTCCATGGCGTCGAGCCCGGCCCGGTCGACGCCGAGACGCTCGGCCAGGTGCCGCTCGAAGCGCTGCTGCCGGACGGCCACCTGCTGCACGCGGGCACGGATGTCGTCGGCGGGCAGCTCGCGACCGTCACGCCGGGCCCGGGTGCGGTCGTCGCGATCGGGGCGGTCGCGGGGGTCGATGTCGGTCACCACTCAACGATAGCCGTGTAGATTGCCAATATCGTTGATAATCAATCCAGGGAGCAATTAGTGACCATCCCCACCACGCGCACCCGCGTCCTCGTCTCGGGTGCCAGCATCGCGGGGCCTGCCCTCGCCTACTGGCTCGACCGCTACGGCTTCGAGACGACGATCGTCGAACGGGCCCCCGAGCTGCGGACCGGCGGGCAGAACGTCGACGTCCGCGGTGCGGGCCGCGAGGTCGTGCGCCGCATGGGCCTCGAGGACGACGTCCGCGCCGCCACCACGGGTGAGGTCGGCACCCGGTTCGTCGGGCCGACGGGCCGCACGGTCGCCGAGTTCCCGGCCGGCACCTCGGACTCCGGAGGCGCGACCGCCGAACTCGAGATCCTGCGGGGGGACCTCGCGCGGCTCCTCGTCGGGCGCACCACGAGCGACGGCAGGGGTCGTGGCACCACGTACCGCTTCGGCGACCGCATCACCGGAATTCGCGAGGACGACGGGGTCGGGGTCGGGGCCGGGGTGAAGGGCGCCGGCCCCGCAGCCGATGCCGCCACCGGAGGCGACCCGACGACGACCGCGGCCTCCACGCTGACCGGTACCGCGCCTCCGGTGTCCGGCTCGCGGGGTGTCGTCGTCTCGTTCGAGCACGCTCCCGACGAACGCTTCGACCTCGTGGTCGCCGCCGACGGCATCGGCTCGTCGACGCGGCGCCTGGTGTTCGGCGACGAGCCGACGATCCGGTCGCTGGGGCTCGAGACCTCGTACGCGACGATCCCGCGCACGGCCGCAGACGACGACTGGTGGCGCTGGTACAACGCCGCCGGGGGTCGCTCGATCACCCTGCGGCCCGACCCACACGGCACGATCCGCGCCGCGATGTCGTTCGTCACCGACCGCGCCCGAGAGCGGGGCGGGGCCGAGCGCCGCACCGTCGCAGAGCAGCGGGCCCGACTGCACGAGATCTTCGACGACGCGGGGTGGGAGGCCCGCCGCGTGCTCGACGGCTTCGACCACGCGGACGACCTCTACTTCGAGTCGATCGGGCAGGTGCAGGCGCCGCGCTGGTCGTCGGGCCGGGTCGTTCTGCTCGGCGACGCCGCGTACTGCGCCTCGCCGGTGAGCGGCATGGGCACGAGCCTGTCGCTGGCCGGGGCGTACGTGCTGGCCGGCGAGCTCGCCTCGCACCGACACCACCGCGACGCCTTCGCCGGGTACGAGCGGCTGATGCGGCCCTACGTCGAGCAGGCGCAGCAGCTGCCGCCGGGGGTGCCGCGGGTCGCCAACCCGAGGTCCCGCGCGGGCGTCGTGGTGTTCCACGCCGGGGTGCGGCTCGCGTCGACCCGGGTCGCGGGTCGGCTCGGCGCACGCTTCTCCACCCCGCCGGCCGACGCGCTCGACCTGCCCGACTACGCACACCTCGAGCCCTGACGCCCTGACGCTCCCGTCGAGTGGTCCCGGATCGGCCTCCACCCCGCCGGGAAGGACGATCTGGGACCACTCGACCGAGCAGTCGGGACGAGGAGGCGCGGTGCAGGCGTCCGACGGAGGGCCCGGACACGAGCGGCGCGGCCCGGACGTGCAGGACGGGCGGGCCCGGGGAGGCGGGCGTCCGGAGACGCCCGCTCGCACCGGACCCGCCCGTCCTGGCGGGAGGTCGGCCTAGCGGGCCGAGGCGGTCTCGCCGACGCGCGTGCCGTCGGCGTCCGTCGGAGCATCGGCGGAGCCGTCGCCGGCACCGCCGTCGCGGCCACCGGCCCGGCGGGCACGGGCCCGCACGAACAGGCTCGACGCGTAGACCAGCACGAGCGAGGCGAGGATCGCGACGATGACGGCGATCTGACCGCCGGCCAGGCTGATCTGGCCGAACAGGATGCCGACGACGCCGTAGTCCGAGTCGGAGAACGTCGAGTTCGACAGTCCGATGTCGCCGAGCACCGGCAGCAGGAACAGCGGCAGGAACGTGATCGCGAGACCGTTGGCGAAGGCACCGAGCACGGCACCGCGTCGACCGCCCGCGGCGTTGCCGATGACGCCCGAGGCGGCTCCGGTCATGAAGTGCGCGACGACGCCGGGGATCACGATGGCGGTGCCGGCGAAGATCATCACCGACATGCCGACGATGCCGCCGACGAAGCTCGCGAGGAACCCGATCAGCACGGCGTTCGGGGCGAACGTGAAGGTGATCGGGACGTCGAGTGCGGGGATCGCGTTCTTGACCAGGCGCTCGCTGATGCCCTTGAACGCGGGCACGATCTCGGCCAGCACGACGCGCACGCCGGCGAGGATCACGAAGACGCCCGCCGAGAAGGTCGCGGCCTGCATGACGACGTAGACGATGTAGTTCTGGCCGTCGCTCAGCTCGGTCTCGACGAAGGCCGACCCGGCGAACAGGGCGACGATCACGTAGATCACGGCCATCGACAGGGCCACGATCACCGTGGTGTCGCGCAGGAACCCGAGCCCCTTCGGGAACGTGATGTCTTCCGTGGACTTCGACCGGGTGCCCTTGCCGCGGGTCAGCGTCGCGACCAGGCCGCTCAGGGCGACGCCGGCACCGCCGGTGTGGCCGAGGGCGACGTCGTTCGAGCCGGTGACCTTGCGCATGAAGGGCTGCACGATCGCCGGCGACAGCGTCGTGACGAGACCCTGCAGCAGCGCACCCCAGAGCACGACGCCCCAGACCGGGAACCCGGCGACGCCGAGGATCACGGCGATCATCGCCGCCATGTAGAAGGCGACGTGGCCCGAGAGGTAGATGTACTTGAAGTGCGTCGTCGCGGCCAGCAGCACGTTGACGATGAACCCGAAGAAGAAGATCAGCGCGGCGGCCGAGCCGTAGTCGAGCAGCACCTGGCCGACGATGGCCTCGTTGTTCGGCACGACGCCCTGGACGTCGAAGGCCTCTTGGAACATGGCGCCGAACGGGTCGAGCGAGGCGACGACCACGCCGGCTCCGGCGGCCAGCACGAGGAACCCGACGAGGGTGCGCACGGTGCCCTTGAGCACGTCGCTGAACGCCTTGCGCTGCAGCAGCAGCCCGACGAGCGAGATCAGCGCGACGATGATCGCGGGCTGGCGGAAGACGTCCAACAGGACGGAGAGCACGCCCTCCATCAGTTGGCCCCGGCGTCGGGCACGGTCACGCCCTTGCGCACGGCGGTCTCGCGCACCTTGGTGCGCAGCTCGGCCAGGTCGATGATGCTGTCGAGCACCACGACGTCGCCGAGGCCGCCGACGGAGTCGGCCAGGTCGGCGCCGACGAAGATCACGTCGGCGGCACCCGGGCCGACCGAGCCGAGGTCGGCGTGGTCGACGTCGACCCCGGTGATGCCCTGCTCTTTGAGGACCTTCTCGATGTTCATGTGGACCATGAAGCTCGAACCGAGGCCCGAGCTGCAGACGGCGAAGAATTTCATGCGTTCTGTCCGATCTTGGTGAGGACCGCCAGGGTGTCGGCGGGGGTGGAGGAGGCGAGCAGCTCGGCGCGGAGCGTCTCGTCGGAGAGCAGGGTGGCGAGGGCCATCATCGTGTCGAGGTGGCTCTGGGGGTCGGTCGCGGCGAGGCAGAAGAAGAGGTCGATCGGGTGCGCCGCGTCGTCGTTCAACAGCACCGTCTCGCCGACGCGCAGGCTCGAGAGCCCGGTGCGCTCGACGCCGTTCTCGGGCCGGCTGTGCGCGAGGGCGATGCCGAAGCCCAGGTCGATGTAGGTGCCGCCCGCGGCGATCGAGTCGGTCATGGCCGCGACGTAGTGGCTGCTGATGGCGCCGTTGTCGAGCAGGGGCTGAGCGACGCGTTCGACGGCGTCGCGCCAGCCGTCGACGCGGTCGGCGAAGAGGATGGTCTCGGGGGTGAGGAGGTCGGTCAGCACTGTCGTTCCTGGTGGGGGTCGGTGACGTCGGCGTCGGGACGGGCGTCGGTTGCGGTGGTGGGGAGGGGGTTCAGGAGGCGCGGCTCGGCGGGCGAGGCGCGCCCGGTCGGTCAGCCGTGCAGGCCGAAGAAGATCTCGCTGTTCTGCGGGGTGAAGTGGCTGGTCCCGTACGCGACGGCCCGCTCGTCGCCGTCGAACACGGTCGACGCGATCTTCAGCAGGGTCGTCCCGAGGGGGACGTCGAGTTCGTCGGCGTGGAGGGTGCTGGCCCCGTCGAGCGAGACGAGCAGGTCCTGTCGGGCGAGCGTGACGCCGTGCTCGCGGTCGAGGTGCCCGTAGAGCGAGCCGTCGGTGAAGTCGACGGTCGCCGTCTCAGGGAAGAGCGCGTGCGGCAACCAGGTCACGACGAGGTGGTGCAGCGAGCCGTTGACGAAGCGCAGGCGGGTCAGCTCGACGACCTCGTCGGCCGAGTTGATGTCGAGGTGGCTCGCCACCGTCTCGCCGGCCCGGACGACCTTCTGGTCGAGCACGCGGGTGCTGACCGCGAAGCCCTCGCCCGTCTGCTGCGCGTGGAAGCCCTTGACCTCGTCGGCGAAGCGCTCGCGGTAGTGCAGGCGGTACTGCGGCTCGGTGACGAAGGTGCCCCGGCCGTGCTCGCGCACCAGGTGGCCGTCCGCGATGAGGCCGTCGACCGCGTGCCGCAGCGTGATGCGGCTGACGCCGTACTCGTCGCAGAGGACGGGCTCGGCGGGCAGCTGCGACCCGGGTTCGAGCTTCTGGATGCGGGACAGCAGGTGCTCGCGCACGGCCACGTACTTGCTCGTGCCGCTCGTGGTGCTCATGTGGTGCCTCCGCGCCGTTGCTGAAGTGGGTGGTGCCCGCCCGACGACGTCAGGTCGTCGAGTCGTCAGGTCGTCAAGTCGTCATGATGACTTCGACGAGGGTACGTCTCGCCGACCACCGGTGCAAGTCGACAGTCGTCTTGATTCATCATGACGTCCTGATGACCGACGCTACGGTCGTCGGAGACCCAGCCCGCCCCTCCTCGAACCGGAGCCCCCCACGTGATCCACGACCTCGACGCCGCCGCCGTCACCACCGCCCGCCTGCTCGCCCTCGACGCCGTCGAGCGTGCCGGGTCCGGCCACCCGGGGACGGCGGCCGCGCTGGCCCCCGTCGCGCACCTCCTCTTCCAGAAGCACCTGCGGCACGACCCGCAGGCGCCCGACTGGGCCGGCCGCGACCGGTTCGTGCTGAGCTGCGGGCACGCGAGCGTCCTGCTCTACACGCAGCTGTTCCTCACCGGCTACGACGTGTCGCTCGACGACCTCAAGGCGTTCCGGTCGTTCGGGTCGCGCACCCCCGGCCACCCCGAGCTCGGTCACACCCCCGGCGTCGAGACCACGACCGGGCCGCTCGGGCAGGGACTCGCCACGGCCGTCGGCATGGCGATGGCGATGCTGCACGAGCGTGCCGTCAACGACCCCGACGCCGCCCCCGGCGAGTCCGTCTTCGACCGCCGCGTCTTCGTGCTCGCGTCCGACGGCGACCTGCAGGAGGGCCTCTCGTACGAGGCCGGTGCGCTCGCCGGACGTCACCGCCTCGGCAACCTGACGGTGGTCTACGACGACAACGACATCCAGATCGAGGGCGACACGAGCCTCACCTCGAGCGAGAACGTCGGCGCCCGGTTCGCCGCGCAGGGCTGGCGCGTCGACCACGTCGGACTCGCCCCGGACGGCGACGTCGACGTCGAGGCCCTCGACGAGGTGCTCTCGACGACCGACCGCCGGGGCGACCGCCCGCACCTCGTGGTGCTCAAGTCGCAGATCGCCTGGCCCGCGCCGAACGCCCGCAACACCTCGGCCTCGCACGGCGCCCCGCTCGGTGCCGACGAGGTCGCCGCGACCCGGGTCGAGCTCGGCGTCGACTCCGAGCCCTTCACCGTGGACGACGCCGTACTCGCCCACACCCGGTCCGTGCTCGAGCGGGGCCGGGCCGCCCGCGAGGCCTGGCAGGTCGCCGCCGACGCCTGGGAGGCCGCCCACCCCGCGGCCGCCGCCGAGCTGCACCGCTCGCGGTCGCGCACCCTGCCCGCGGACCTCGGGTCGCGCCTCCCCGTCTTCTCCCCCGGCGACACGCTCGCCACCCGCGACGCGTCGGGCACGGTCATCCAGGCGCTCGCCGAGGCGCTGCCCGAGCTGTGGGGTGGTTCGGCCGACCTCGCCGAGCCCAACCGCACGGCGATCGCAGGAGGCGCGTCGTACCTCCCCGAGGAAGCCCCCGGCACCGGCCGCGCCGGTCGCAACGTCCACTGGGGCGTGCGCGAGGGGGCGATGGCCTCGGCCATGAACGGCATCGCGCTGATCGAGGGCTCGCGGTTCTTCGCCGGCACGTTCCTCGTGTTCAGCGACTACCAGCGCCCGGCGATCCGGCTGGCGGCGCTCATGCAGCTGCCGGTCACCTACCTCTGGTCGCACGACTCGGTCGCCCTCGGCGCCGACGGGCCGACCCACCAGCCGATCGAGCACCTGGCGAGCCTGCGCGCGATGCCCGGGTTCTCGGTCGTGCGCCCGGCCGACGGTGCCGAGACCGCCGCCGCCTGGCTGGCGATCCTCGAGAAGGACGGCCCGGCCGGTCTGGTCCTGGCCCGACAGCCGCTGCCGGTCGCGGCGACGCCCGCCGACGTGGTGCGTGCGGGTGTGCGCCGCGGGGCCTACGTGGTGCAGGACGGTAGTGCTGCGGCTGCGGGCACCGGCACGACCGATGCCGGCGCGCCCGACGTGGTCGTCGTCGCCACGGGCAGCGAGGTCGCCCTCGTGCTCGAGGCCGTCGCGCGGATCGACGACCTCGCCGTGCGCGTCGTGTCGATGCCCTGCCGCGAGTGGTTCGACGCCGAGCCCGCCGAGTACCGCGAGCAGGTGCTGCCCCGCGCGGTGACGGCCCGGGTCGTGGTCGAGGCGGCCGCGAGCTTCGGCTGGGAGGGCGTCGCCGGCCCCGACGGCGTGGTCGTCGGCATCGACGAGTTCGGCCTGTCGGCCCCCGCGGCCGACGCGCTGCGGGAGCGCGGCATGACGACCGACCGCGTCGTCGCCGCCGTGCGGGCCGCTGCCGCCCGGGCGGCGACCTCCGGCGCTTCCTGACCCGCGCCTCCTCGTCCTGGCCCGCGAGTGGGCAGAAGGTGCTGCTCGGCTCGCGCTGACGAGCATCTTCTGCCCACTCGGCGGGGCGGCAGGGGTCGCTGCCGGGCCCGAGCCCGGGCCCGAGCCCGGGCCCGGGCCCGAGCCCGGGACCGGGCCCGAGCCCGGGACCGGGCCCGAGCCCGGGCCCGGGACCGGCCTACGGCTGGCTGGGCGAGGTGACCGTCACGGCTCCGCTGGCGATCTGGTCGCGCAGGGCGTCGAGCTCGTCCGACAGCTCGGGGCTGACCGACGACGCCAGGTCGTGGAACGGCGCGAGGCCGACGCCGCCGTTGTCGAGCGTGCCGACGTAGGGCTCGTTGGTGAACGAGTCGTCGGTCGACGAGACGGCGATCTGCTGGACGGCCTTCTCGGTGTCCTTGATGACGCTGGTCAGCACGATCGGCCGGTACTCGGCGGGCAGCGTGTCGTAGCCGTCGTTGTCGACCCAGATCACGTCGACGCCGCCCGTGGCGAGCGCGGCCGACGCCGCCCCCTCGCCGACCTGCCCAGCCACCGGCATGATCACGTCGGCACCCTGGTCGATCAGCGCCTGGGCGAGCTGCTTGCCCTTGTTGACGTCCTCGAAGTCGCCGGTGAACGAGCCGTCCTGCGCCTCCTTCGACCAGCCGAGCAGCTGCACGCTCGTGCCGTGCGCGGCGTTGTAGGCGTCGACGCCGTCCGCGAAGCCGTCCATGAACAGGGTGACCGGGGGCTGGTTGCCGCCGCCGAAGGTCGCGACCTTGCCCGTCTTGCTCACGCCCGCCGCGAGGTAGCCGGCGAGGTACGAGGCCTGCGCCGTGTCGAACAGGATCGGCTTGACGTTGGGGGCGTCGACGGTCTCGTCGACGATGGCGAAGTCGATGTCGGGGTTGGCCGCCGCCTGCTCCTCGGTGGCGGGGGCGAGCTCGTAGCCGACCGTCAGCACGAAGCCGCAGCCCGAGTCGACGGCCTGCGCGACGTTCGGGGCCAGGTCGTTCTCGGTCGTCGAGACGAGCACGCGGGCCTGGATGCCGTCCTCCTTCTCGGCCTTCTGCAGGCCGGCCCAGCTCGACTGGTTGAACGAGCGGTCGTCGAGCCCGCCGGAGTTCGTCACCATGCGGGCGCAGTTCTCGCCCGCGCCGGCGCTGCCCGAGGCGGCCGTGTCGGACGGGGCGCTGGCACAGCCGGCCAGCAGCGCGAGACCGGCGAGGCCGCCGGCGACCCCGAGGAGGCGCGGGCGGCGGAGTCGGGACGACGAGCGGCTCCCGGCGCGGGCGGCCCCGAGGCGGGTGCTGCCGAGGCGGGTGCTCGGGCGGGGTGCGGGTGCCGCGGGTGCTGCGGCTGCTGAGGAGCGAGCGGACGCGGCGGGGTGCGCGGGTGCGGCGGGGCGTGCGGACGCGGCGGGGTGCGCGGGTGCGGCGGAGCGCGAGGGGTGGACGGACATGAGGCGGGACCTCCGGGAACGGGTGTGCTGTGGGGGTGCCGGCGGTGCGGGCCGGGCGGGTGGACACAGTCAACTGCCTGCGGGCCTCCGTGCCAAGCGTGTGACGGGGGCGGGCTCCGTCGGCGGCCCGACCCGCGCCTCCTGTGTTCGCCCGTCCGGCCCGCGCCGCGCCTCCTGCTCTCGCCGCCACGAAGTAAACATGCCGCCACTTTTTCTCGTGGCGGGGTGTTTAGTTCGTGGCGGGCTGGCGGCTACGGCGGACTGGCGGGCTCCGTCGGCGGCCCGACCTGCGCCTCCTGCGTTCGCCCGTCCGGCCCGCGCCGCGCCTCCTGCGTTCCTCGCCAGGAGATGGACACAGCGCCAGGACTAGTCATGGCGTCGTGACCACTTCCTGGCGCCGTGCGGCGGGCTGCGCCACACCTCCCTGCCCTCGCCGCCACGAAGTAAACATGCCGCCACTTTTTCTCGTGGCGGGGTGTTTAGTTCGTGGCGGGCTGGCGGGCTGGCGGGCGCCCGGCCCGGCGGCGGCGCCGCCGCCTCAGCGGACCTCGACCCGGGCGTCGAGCCCGAGCCGCTCGAGGAAGGCCTCGTCGTGGCTGACGATCACGAGCGCCCCGCGGTAGCCGCGCAACGCCTGGAGCAGGTGGTCGGTGCTCGCCATGTCGAGGTCGTTCGTCGGCTCGTCGAGCACCAGCAGTTCGGGCGGCGGGTCGGCGAGCAGCAGCCCGGCCAGCGCGACCCGGAACCGTTCACCGCCCGAGAGCGTCCCGCCGAGCCGGTCCACGATGTCTCCCCGGATGAGGAACCGCGCGAGACGGTTACGCACCTCGCGCGGAGGAACGTCCGGTGCAGCCCTCCGGACGTTCTCGAGCACCGTGAGTCCGTCGTCGAGCGAGTCCTTCTTCTGCCCGAGGTGGGCGACCCGACCGGTGAGCGCCACGGCGTGCGTGTCGGGCAGCGGATGCGGCCGCGCGTCCGGCGCACCGACGAGCTGCTCGAGCAGCGTCGTCTTGCCCGCCCCGTTGTCGCCGACGACGGCGATGCGCTCCACCCCCTGGACGACCACGGTGCGTCCCCGCACCGTCAGCTCGGCGAGGCGCCGGGACGCCGGGACCGCCGGGTCCGGCAGGTCGACCACGATCGTGTCGTCACGACGCAGACGTCGTTCGGCGGTGTCGACCGCGACCCGCGCCTCCTGCTCGGACGACGCGTGCGCCTTGCGCAGCGCGCCCGCCGTCGCCTCGGCCTGGCCGCGCAGCTGGTTCGCCATGATCTTCGGCATCGACTCGCCGGCCTTGGCTCCCGCCTTGGCCCGCCGCGCGATGGTCGTCTCGGCCTCGATGCGCTGCCTCCGCTCGGCCTTGAACACCTGCTCGGCGGCCCGGACGTCGCGCTCGGCCGCGGCCTGCAGCACCGCGAGCTGGTGCTCGTAGGCCGACCAGGTCCCGCCGAACACGGTCATCGAGCCGTCGCGCAGCTCGGCGATCTCGTCGACGTGCTCGAGCAGCTCGCGGTCGTGACTGACGACGACGAGCGTCCCCCGCCAGCGGTCGACCACGTCGAGCAGCAGGCCGCGCGATCGTCGGTCGAGGTCGTTCGAGGGCTCGTCGAACACTGCGATCGGCCGACCCCGCAAGCGCACGCCGGCGATGGCGACGAGCACGGCCTGCCCTCCGGACAGCGTCGACACCGGGCGGTCGAGGACGGTGCCGGTGCCTGTGCTGCTGGTCCCGGTGCTGGTGCGGCCACCGCCGTCGAGGTGGCCCAGCCCGACGTCGGCGAGGGCCGCGGCGGCGCGCGACTCGACGTCCCAGTCGTCGGCGAGCAGCTCGAACTGCCGTTCGGTCGCGTCCCCGGCGAGGATCGTCCGCAAGGCGAGGAGGCGCGGGCCGACCCCCAGCAGGTCGGCCACGGTGTCGTCGGCGCGGGACCGCAGCCGTTGCGGCAGCAGGTCGACCTCGCCGGTGGTCGTGAGACGTCCGCCGGTGGGGACGAGGTCGCCGGTGACGAGCCGGACGAGCGTGGACTTGCCCGCGCCGTTCGCGCCGACGAGGCCGGTGCGGCCACGGCCGAACGCGGTCGACAGGTGGTCGATGACCCCCGAGCCGTCGGGCCAGGAGAACGAGAGGTCGGACAGGACGATGGAGGGTGCGGTGATGGTGGGCACGAGGGCTCCCGGTGGATGGTGTCGGAGCACGACGACCACCCGTCCCTCGCCGGCGACGGAGGTCTGCTGCGGCGGGGGAGCGACCCGGCAGGAGGCGCGGCGCCTCGAGCGAGGCGGCGCCCGGTTCACGGGGCGGGCGGGTGTGGCGTCAGTGCGAGGGCGACTGCTGCGCGAGGGGCGCAGTACCGGTGATGAGACGCAACGCTCTGCCTTCTGTGCGGTGGGCCCCCGTGTCCGCGAGGGCGGTCGACCGGCCGGTGTGTCGGCCGCACCGGTGCCTGCTCTCGCGACGGGGTACCCCGCCACGGTAGGTCGTGCCCACGCCGGTCCGCAAGGGGCGGGTGCCGGGCGACCCGCGCCTCCTGCGCTCGCCGCCAGGAGATGGACACGGCGCCAGGAGATGGACATGGCGCCAGAACTAGTCATGGCGTCGTGCCCACATCCTGGCGTCGTGCGACGGGCCGACGGGTGCGGCGGCGTCCAGGCGGGCGGGGCACACTGTCGGCATGTACCGAGGCCTGCCGACCATCTCGTTGCCCGAACCCGAGCGTCCGCCGTTCGTCGATCGGCTGCGACGGGCGCTCGACCTGGCCGCCGCCGAGGAGAGCGGGCGCCTGCGGGTCGTCCACTCGTGGGTCGGCGACGAGGTGCCGGGCACGACCCTGCGCCGCGTCGGCTGGCAGACGCGCGTCCTGACGGTCACGGGCCCTCGGCGTGCACCCGTGGACGTCTGGTTCGACGCCGACGACGGTGACGTCAGCGTGATCGGCGACGTCTCGGTGCCCGACTGGTCCCTGCACGACGCCGAGGCCGAGTCGGCCTGCCTCGCGGCGTCCGGCCAGTTGCTCCACGACCTCGCCGCCGGGCGCCTGCCCCGCGGTCGCCGCTCGGACTTCGTCCGGTCGAGCACCGTGCTCGCCCTGCTCGGTGCGGGGGCCGTCGTCGGCGCGGTCGTCGTCGACGTGCTGCGCGCCCGTGGTCGCGGCCGCTCGCTCTGACACCCCGCGCCTCCCGACGTGGCGACTCGCGCCTCCTGACCTGGCGACCCAGGCCCCTTGGCCCGGCGACCCGCGCCTCCTGACCTCGCGATCGGCGCCTCCCGGCCTCGCGATCCGCGCCTCCTCGGGGTGTCCCGCACCGCGGGCGCCGCCAGCGTGCGCGCAGGACGAACGCCTAGCGGGTGTGCCGCTCGAAGAACGCCGTCGACGACGGCACCAGCATCAGCAAGCTGGCGATCAGCGCGCAGATGACGGACGCCCACTCGAGCACCCCGCCGCCGCTCGCCCCGCTCACACCGCCCAGCACCTGCAGGATGGTCAGCACGAGCAGCACGGTGCGCGCCCAGCGGCGCCCGTCGCGCATCGACCGCACGACCGCGAGCTGCACCAGGGCGACCACGATCGCGAACACCCCGCCGGCGATGTCGGCCCCGCGCGGGTTCGCCAGGGCCCCACCGGACGTCGACACCCGCGCCGGCCCGCCGAAAAGCATCAGCAGGACGGCGCCGACGACACCCAGGACGACCACGACGATCCACAGGACGTACGCCGCCGAGATCGTGCGGGGGGCGGATGGGGCGGCGTCGCGCATCGGGCCTCCTCGAGCGGCGGGCGGGCTTCCAGGGTAGGCCCGGCCACCGTCGGTGGTGCGGCGTACCCTCGACGCCACGAACCCGCAGAGCACGAACGAGCAGGAGCGACGGCCGGGCACCGTCCGCCGCCCCACGACGAGCGCAGGAGGCGCGGCGCATGGACCGAGAACCCGAACGACGACCGCAGGGTCGCGACCACCGCGTCGACGCGGCCCGCTACCGGGTCGACGGCGACGTGCCGAGCGACGACGCGCCCCGCGACACCCGCACGGCCGCCGAGATGCGGGCCTGGGCCCGCACCGCCATCGACCAGGCGATCGCCCGTGGCGAGTTCGACGACCTGCCGCTCGCCGGCAAGCCGCTGCCCGGCCTGGCCGGCGGCACGGTCGACCCCGACTGGTGGCTCCGCGGTCTGATCGAGCGCGAGGGGCTCACCGGGCTCGCCCCTCCGGCCCTGTCGCTGCGCGCCGAGAGCACGGGTCTGCACGCCGAGCTCGACCGGCTGCGTTCCGAGGCCGCCGTGCGGTCGCACCTCGAGGACTTCAACGCGCGCATCGTCGAGGCCAGGCGCCAGCTGTCCGGCGGACCCCCGGTCGTGACGCCCACGCGGGACGTCGACGGCGAGGTCCTGCTCTGGCACGAGAGGCGGCAGGCGCGCCGGGCCGCCGAGGCCGCCGCCGTGCCGCCACCACCCCCGAGCTGGCGCGAACGGCGGGCCCTGCGACGCGAGCTCAAGCGGCGCCGAGGCGACCCGGGCTCGTCGTCCGGGCCGGGTGAGCCGCCGTCATCCGACGAGTGATCACCGCCTGGTCTCGTGACCTGTTCGTGATCTTTTTCCGACAAGAACTACACCTCGAGGATGATGCGCGCTAGGGTCGAGTGTTCGCACCACCCCCAGACGAGAGGACCGCACGCGTGACCAAGCCCGCCTCCCCGACCTCTCCGGATCAGGGTGGCGCGACGGCTGGTCACGTCGAAAGTGCTGGTCAGCGTCCTGCGGATCAGGCTGGCTCGACCGGTGTGCGACCGCTCGGAGAGCGTTCGGCCCGCCTCGCCCTCGAGCGTCGCGAACGCCGTGCCCGACGGGACGTCCTCCCCACCTCGCACCGTGAGTCCTTCGTCGAGTGCCCCGCCCTCGTCGGTGCCGCCGAGGCCTCGGTCGCCCCGCGCGTCCGACCCCGACGCGCCGACGCGCCGGTTCAGGCCGGCCCCTTGCTCGGTCTCGAAGAGTCCGCCGTCACCGCCAGCGCCGCCGCTCGTCCCGAGGACGCGGCCCGCGCCTCCTCGCCCACCGGCCACCCGGCACCTGCCCGTCCGTCGCGCCGCGCTCGCCGTGCCGCGGTCGTGGCCGCACGTCCCGCGTCGCCGACCCGTGCGGCCGCCGGCCGCCCCGGTGCGGCGCGCAGCGTCGGCACCGCCGTCAAGAAGCTCTCCATCGTCACCGCGATCGTCGGTTTCGCCGCCAGCGGCGTCCTCCCCCTGCTCGCGACCACCGGCGACGAGGCCCAGGCCGTCGCCGCGGGTGCGACGGCGCGGTCGTCGCTCGGGTCGCAGACGCTGTCGGTCGACACCGCCTCGCTGTCCGACGAGTCCGACGAGACCGCCCGCGACGCCTACTCGGCCACGTCGATGGTCGACGTCGTGACGCAGAACCTGCAGAACCGCAAGGCCGCGGCGAACACGACCTACGAGGGGCCGACCACGGCCGACTACCTCGCGAACCCGCTCTACCCCGAACTCGACCGCGACCAGGTGCTCGCGGTCGCGCTGCAGTACATCGGCACGCCGTACGTGCACGGCGGTGAAGACCCCTCGAAGTTCGACTGCTCGGGCCTCATCACGTTCGTCTACGCGCAGTTCGGCATCGAGTTGACCCACTACGTGCCGACGCAGAACACCGAGGGCCGGACCATCCCCGAGTCCGAGGCGGTCCCCGGCGACCTCGTCGTGTTCGACAACCTGGCCCACGACGGCATCTACGCCGGCAACGGCATGATCCTCGACGCCCCGAAGCCCGGCGGCTTCGTCGACGTCCGCCCGATCTGGAACCAGGCGCACCACTTCGTCCGCATCGACGGCTGAGCCGTCCCTCGGGCTCGGCTGCGTCTGCCGCTCTGACGTCCTGATCTGACGACCCGCGCCTCCGGGTCTCCGCCGTCCGCCCGGCCCCCGGGCAGCCTGCTGCCGTGCTGCCGTGCTGCCGTGCTGCCGTGCTGCCGTGCCGCCAGCCGCGAGCCGCCAGCCGCGGTGCCGCGTGCCCGTGCGCGTGCTGCGGACCCGCTACCCGAGGCGGCCGGTGAGACGGCCGTGGAACGCCTCGCTGCGATCGTCCAGCCCGACGAACGTCGCCGTCACGCCGTGTGCGCGGAACTTCTCGTCGACCGAGTCGAGGGCGGCGACGCTCGACGCGTCCCACACCTGGGCGCGGGACAGGTCGACGGTGACCGTCGCAGGGTCGTCTCCGTAGGAGAAGTGCTCGACGAGGTCGTTGCTGCTGCCGAAGAACAGCGGGCCGACGACGTCGTACCGCACCGTCTCGGGGGCCGGGGGTCCGTCGACGACGGCACCCGCGCCTCCTGCGCTCGGGGTGACCCCGACCGTGTCGCTGGCGGTGCCCAAGGTGCCGGTGTCGGAGGTGACGGTGGCGCCCGCGGGGGCCGACGTCACGTGCCGCTCGACCGTGATCACGTGGGCCACGCGGCGCGCGAACAGCACCATCGCGAGGAGCACGCCGACCGCGACGCCGAGGGCGAGGTTGTTCGTCGCGACGACCACGGCGACCGTGACCACCATGACCAGTGTCTCGGGCACGGGCATGCGGCGGAGGGTCGACGGCTTCAGCGAGTGCCAGTCGACGGTGGTGATCGCGACGATCATCATGACCGCGGCCAGCGCCACCATCGGGATCGTCGACATCACCGCGCTCAGCCCGGTCACCAGCAACAGCAGGAAGAGCCCCGCCGCGATGGTCGACACCCGCGTGCGGGCCCGCCCGATCTTCACGTTGACGACCGTCTGGCCGATCATGGCGCAGCCGGCGATGCCGCCGTAGAAACCCGCCGCGATGTTCGCGACGCCCAGCGCCCAGGACTCCTTGCCCTTGTGCGACGGGGTCTCGGTGAGGTCGTCGACGAGCTTCGCGGTCAGCAGGGTCTCCATCAGGCCGACGAAGGCGACGCTGAGGGCGGTCGGCCAGATGATCTGCAACGTCTCGAGGGTGAACGGGGCGAGCCACGGGGTCAGGCCGGGCAGGCCGCCACCCATCGGGCCCTCGTCGCCGACGGTGTGCACGTCGAGGCGGGCGGCCACGGCGATGACCGTCACGACGACGATGGCGACGAGCGGCGCGGGTACGGCCTTCGTCACCTTCGGCAGCAGCACGACGATCGCGATGGTCAGGGCGAACAGCGGGTAGACGACCCACGGCTGGTCGATGATGTGCGGCACCTGCGCCACGAAGATCAGCACTCCCAGCGCGTTGACGAAGCCGATCATGACCGAGCGGGGGATGAACCGCATCAGCCGGGCGAGACCGGCGAGCCCGAACGCGAGCTGCACGAGCCCGGCCAGGACGACCGTCGGCAGCACGTAGTCGGTGCCGTGCTCGCGCACCAGCGGCGCGATCACGAGGGCGACCGACCCGGCGGCGGCGGTGACCATCGCCGGGCGGCCGCCGAGCACCGACATGACGAGCGCCAGCACGATCGACGCGACGAGGCTGACCATCGGGTCGACCCCGGCGATCACCGAGAACGAGATGACCTCGGGCACGAGGGCGAGCGTCGTGACGACGCCGGCCAGGGCCTCGCGGGTCAGGAGGCGCGGGTCGCGCAACACGGACAGCACCGTGTCGGCGGGGCGGACGGGGAGGACCGACCGCGCGGCGGGTTCAGGGCGCGCGCGGTCGGAGTCGTGGGCAGTGGTCACGGAGGACTCCTGGGGTGTGCGGAAGAATGGGGAGTCGGCGACACTGCCGTACGATGCAACCCTACCCTTACGTGAGGGTAGAGATGAAACGAGATCCCATGCCCGACGAGACCGCCACGATGCAGATCGGCGAGCTGGCCGAGCGCACCGAGATGTCGCTGCGCACGATCCGCCACTACGACGAGGTCGGTCTGCTGACGCCGTCGGGCCGCAGCGAGGGCGGATTCCGGCTCTACACGCACGACGACTACCTGCGGCTCATGGTGATCCGACGCATGAAGCCGCTCGGGTTCAGCCTCGACGAGATGGCCGAACTGCTGCGGGTCGTCGACGCACTCGACGGCGGGGCGGACGACGGCGACGGGCGCGGTCAGGCGACCCGCGCCTCCTTGGCGGCGTTCATCGACGAGACCGTCGAGCGTCGCGCGAAGCTCGAGCGTCAGCTCGCGATGGCGGACGAGTTCCTCGAGCTGCTGCGCGCCCGCCTCGGCTGAGCGGTCCCGGGGCGGGCCGGCCGACCGTGCGTCAGCTGCGGGCCCACTCGGGGCGGCGGTCGACGAGCATCTCGGCGTACGACGGGTACCACTCACCGGCCGGGGGGCCGTCGTTGCAGGTGCCGTCGCTGATGCCGGGCGTCTTGACCCAGAGCAGGGCGTCGAGGCGGCCGTCGTCGGACACCACGCGGGGGTCCTGGCCGAGGCCGACGTCCTCGGGGTTGCACCACGTCCCCTTCCAGCCGCGGCCGTTGCGGGACACGTCGATCACGTAGCGGCTGCCGCCCGTCATCGCCGCGACCTCCTCGGCGTAGGGCTGCTCGTCGCCCACGGGGTAGAAGCCCGCGACGTTGGTGAAGAAGCCGCGGGCCTGGGCGACGCCCGCCGCCTCGAGCCGCTCGGCCATCACCTCGGGCGGCACCCAGTGCGAGTTGCCGCCGTCGAGGTAGGCGGGCACGCCGGCCGCCGCGAAGTCGGCGACGGCCTGCTTCAGCAGGGGGAGGCGCGTGTCGGCCAGCTGCGGACACCGGCTCAGGATGCCGAGCGAGTCGGGTTCGACGATGACGACGGCCCGGTGCCCGGCGAGGGTGGCCGCGATGGTCGCGTTCCAGGCGGGGTAGCGCTCGACGGACAAGCCGCCGGCCGAGTAGTTGCCGCAGTCCCGGTCGGGGATCGCGTAGGTGACGAACACGGGCGTCGCCCCCTGGCCCTCGGCGGCGGCCAGGTAGTCGGTGATCACCTTCACGAGCTGGGCGTCGTCGTAGCCGTCGCCGATCCACATCGCCACGGGGCGCTCCGCGATGAGGGCCGCGGCCCGCGCGGCGTCCGTCTCGCCGTCGGCGCTCAGCGTGGCCTCGGCCCGGATCGCCAGCGAGTTCGGCTCGAGCGCGATGCCCCCGTGGAACACCGTGCCGGACGGAGCCGTGCGGATCGTCTCGGGCGTCACCCGGGTCGCCTGCGACGTCGGGGTCGGCGTCGGCGTGGCCGGTGCGCCCGTCGGCGTCGGACGGGTGGCGTCGCCCGACGAGCACGCGGTCAGCAGGACGACGGCGGCCGCGGCGATCAGGCCGAGGGTGGTGCGGGCCGGTCGGGACGATGCCATCTGCGCCTCTCTCGGCGCACTCGGGGAGCTGCCCCGACGGTGGTGGAAGGGACAGTCGACCACGGATGCCGGCCGACGCACAGGGGCCGAAAGGGGGACACGACCGTACCTCGCGGGCGCCGGGTCGGCGCCGCGTCGCCGAGGCGTCGGCATCGCTGACGGCGCCGCGTCGACGTCTCGTCCCCAGCCCGGCGACCGCCCCGAGGAGGCGCGGTGCGGGGCGAGCGCGCCGCTTCCGTCCCGGAGCGCCTCGGTAGTGTGGGTGCTCCGCGAGGCCCGAGCGCGGACGCCCCTGCACCACCGCACGCGACGCGTGCACCAGACAGACAGAGAGCCATGTCCCACTCCGTCCGCCCCGTTCCCCTCTCGAGCCCCCTCCGCCGCCGGACGTCGGCGACCACCGTCGCCCTCGTGCTGGCCGTGCTCGCCACGCTCCTCGTCCCCGACCGAGCGATCGCCGCCGCCCCGACCTGGCAGGCCGTCCTCGCCGCCCGCGACGACGAATCCGCCAAGAAGAAGGCGCTCACCGACCTGCAGACGGCGCTCGACGCGGCCTCGGCCCGTGCCGAGGCCGCCCGCACCTCGGCGGACGAGGCCGGACGCGTGCTGGGCGAGGCCCAGGCCGCCGTCGACGAGGCGACCGCACGGCACGAGCGGCTCGAGACGCGCCGGGCCGAGGCCCGCGAGACCGCCGACTCCTCACGACGGGTCGTCGGCCAGGCCGCCGCCCTGCTGGCCCGCCCCGGCAGCGGGGGCATGGTGGGCGACCTGCTCGCGGCCGGCGACGGCGCCCAAGAGGTGCTCAAGGGGCTGAGCCTGTCGAGCAAGCTGGGCGAGAACGTCGGTCGCCTCCGCGAGCGGGCCCAGGCCGCCGACAACCTCGCGACCTCGCTGGCCGACCAGGCCGCCGTGGCGCTCGCCGAACGCGACCGGCTCGCGGCCGACGCGCAGACCGCACTCGACGAGGCGGCCGCGGCCAGCGTGACGGCCGAGGCCGACCTCGCGGCCGTCGACGACGAGAAGGCCACCCTCGCCGCCCAGGTCGCCCTGCTCGAGGACGACCGCATGACGCTCGAGCAGGCCTACGCGCAGGCACAGGCGGCCGCGGCTGCGGCCGCCGCCGCCGCTGCGCGTCCCGCCCCCGCCGCGGGTGGTGGCACGGGCCCCGTCGCGCCGGGCACGGGCGGTCCCGGCCCGGGCGTCACCGTGCCCGACCCGGGCACCGGGTGGGTCGCCGCCATCCGCGCGTTCGGCTCGTACCAGGCCTACGGCTACCGCATCCACCCGATCACGGGCGAGTACAAGCTGCACGCCGGAGCCGACTTCGGGGCCTCCTGCGGCACGCCGATCTACTCGGTCTCGGCCGGTCGCGTCAGCTACGCCGGGCCGTCGAGCGGCTACGGCAACCTGATCGTCGTGGACCACGGCGGCGGGGTCAGCAGCGCCTACGCCCACATGGAACGCAACGGCATCTACGTCTCGGTCGGCCAGCAGGTCGCGGCCGGCCAGAACATCGCCGGCGTCGGCACCTCGGGCGGCTCGACCGGCTGCCACCTGCACCTCGAGGTGCGGCAGGGCGGCGTCCCGACCGACCCCGTGGTCTTCCTCGCGTCGAAGGGCGTCCGCTGACGACCCGAGTTCAGCTCGAGTACTGGTAGCGGCACTGCGCGATCAGGACGTCCGTCTCGGTCACCTTGTAGACCAACCTGTGCTCGTCGGTGATGCGGCGAGACCAGAATCCGTGGAAGCCGTGCTTCAAGGCCTCGGGCTTGCCGATGCCTTCGTTCCCGTTGCGTTCGATGTCGCGGATCAGGGTGTTGATGCGCTTCAGCACCTTCCGGTCTTGCGTCTGCCAGTACACGTGGTCGTCCCAGGCGTCGTCGTCGAAGACGATCCTCATCCGTGCAGTTCTCGCTCGCTCCCGCCGCCCTCGCTCAGACGCTCGATCGCGCCGAGCAGGCGCCGCGCGTTGGCCGGGCTGCGCAAGAGGTAGGCCGCCTCTTTCAACGACTCGTAGTCGTCAAGCGCGACGAGCACGACGGGATCGTGCCCGGCGCGGGTGATGACGACCTCTTCGCGATCGTCGATGACCGCGTCGAGCGTCGCTGCGTAGTTCGCCCGCGACTCGGAATAGGTGAGTGTCTTCATCGTTCCTCCTGAGTACAGGAAATTGTACGCCCGAGAGGTCCGTGTCACAAGACGGCGAGGAGACTTCGCGCGCCTCGTCCATCGGTTCGTCAGATCGACGCGGCTTCGGCCCGGATCTCGTCGACGACGGTGCGGACGGCCGGCCGGGCCGCCCGGTCGGGTCGCATCAGCGCCTCGAGGTGGCGCCCGGCGCGGACGTTCTCGAGCGTCGCGAGGTGGAACCGACCGGGCGCCCGCGAGGCCGACGTGTGACGCGGGACGAGGGCGACCCCGTGGCCGCCCGCCACGAGGTTCTCGATCAGAGGCAGGTGCACCGTGCGGTGGACGACCTCGGGTGCGACGCCCGACTGCAGGGCCATCGACACCAGCACGCGGTCGATCGGGTAGCCCTCGGGCACGCCGATCCACGGCTCGCGGATGACGTCGTCGACGGCCACCCGACTGCGGTCGGCCAGTCGGTGGCCGAGGGGGAGGGCGACCTCGAGCGGTTCGCGCAGCAGCGACACGACGGTCGTCGAGCCTCGGCCCGGCGGCAGCACGCCGTCCGACCGGTGGGCGAGCACCACGTCGAAGTCCGCCGTCAGCGGGGCGAACTCGTCCTCGGAGACGTCGCGGTCGGCCACGTCGAGCTCGATGCCCGGGTGCGACCGCATGCGGTGCAGCACTCCGGGCAGCAGGAGCTCGGCCGCCGAGGCGAACACGGACACCCGCACGACGCCACCTGTGCCTCCGCGGACGGCGTCGAACGCCGCCTCGGCCTCGGCGACCGCGGTCGCGACCCCGACCGACGCCCGGGCCAGCGCCCGGCCCTCCTCCGTGAGCACGACGCCCCGGCCGACGCGACGGACGAGCTCGACCCCGAGCTGACGCTGCACCGTCTTCAGCTGCTGCGACACGGCGCTGGGCGAGCGGTGCGTGGCGGTCGCGACGGCGGTGACGCTGCCGCGGTCGGCGAGTTCCCGCAGCAGGTCGAGATGGGACAGGTCCATGAAGGCAGCCTACAAAGTGCACGCGGGGATCTGCGCTGGTCCTGAACGGTCGGGCACGCCACGATGGAGACGTGACCGTCCGTGACCGCCTCCTCGCCCTCGTCGTCGCCGTCTGCTGGGGCATCAACTTCCCCGTGACCGCGATCGCCCTCGAGCACTTCCCGCCGTTCCTGCTCGTGGCGCTGCGCTTCACGTTGCTCGCGGTGCCGACCGTGCTGCTGGTGCCGCGTCCGGCGATCCCGTGGTCGCGCCTCCTGCTCGTGGGGGCGACGCTCGGCATGCTGCAGTTCGCGTTCCTCTACCTCGGCATCGCGGCGGGCATGCCCTCGGGTCTCGCCTCACTCGTCCTGCAGGCGTCGGCGCCGTTCACGGTCGTGATCGCCGGCTTCTGGCTGCGAGAGCGCATCACCCGCCGACAGGCGATCGGCATCGGCATCGCGGTGGTGGGGCTCGTCGTCATCGCGGGGCACCGGTCGCAGGTCGCCGCGTTGCTCCCCGTCGTGCTGACGCTGTGCGGCGCGCTCGGCTGGGCGATCGGCAACGTGGCCGTCCGACGGGCCGCGCCGCCCAACCCGATGCACCTGACGCTGTGGATGTCGATCGTCGCGCCGGTGCCGATGCTCGCCCTGTCGTTCGTCGTCGAGGGCCCCGAGCGCATCGGTGAGAGCCTCGGCACGGTCTTCACGCTCGAGGCGCTGCCGTCGGTGCTCTGCCTGCTCTACCTCGTGCTGATCGCCTCGGTCGTGGGCTACGGCATCTGGACGCGCCTGCTCTCGGTCTACCCCTCGGCCACCGTCGCACCGTTCTCGATGCTCGTGCCCGTGGTCGGCGTGCTGGCCTCGTGGCTGGCGTTCGGCGAGGTGCCCGACCTGGTCGAGCTCGTCGCCGGCGTCGCGGTGGTCGGCGGCGTGCTCTACGCCAGCCGGGTGCCGAGAGCCCGCGCCGCGGACGGCGACCCCGAGGAGGCGCGGGTCGCCCCGCCCGAGCCGGTGCCCGTCCCCGAGACCGACACCGCGCCTCCCGGGTCGTCCCTCAGGCGGTGACGGGCTTCTTCATCTGCATGGCACTCGCCTGAGATCGTGAGCGGCACGTGGTGATCTGCGGGCCCCGACGAGCCGCAGGCGGACCGGTCGGTCGTACCCCGAAACGCTTCGCCACGCGTACCCCGGCGACGGTCGGAGGGCGCAGGTCGCCCCGGTAACGTGTGCAGCGGCCGGCGGGGGGCGGCCGTGCGGTGCCTCGCAGGGGCACCGTCTCGACCCGCAGGAGAGACCCACCCGATGCCCCAGCAGAAACGTGCCCAGGCGACCCGCGCCGCCATCATCCGAGGGGCCGCCGTCGTCTTCGACGAGCACGGCTACAGCGAGGCCTCGCTCGACCTCGTCGCCGAGACCGCCACCGTGACCAAGGGTGCGCTCTACTTCCACTTCCGCTCGAAGGCCGACCTCGCGAACGCGGTCATCGCCGAGCAGCACGCGCTCTCGCGCGCCTACGCCGACCGGGTGTCCGAGACCGCGGGCAGCGGTGCCGAGGCGCTCATGCTCTCGTGCGCGTCGCTCGCCACGCAGCTCACCACCGAGGTGCTCGTGACGGCGGGCATCCGTCTGACCACCCAGTCGCCGAGCCGCGACCTCCGGGTCGAGCACCCGTACCTCGACTGGCAGGCCCAGATCTCGGGGCTCGTCGAGCGCGCGGTCGCCGAGGGCGACTTCCGGGCCGACACCGACGTCGAGAGCGTCGCCCGCTTCGTCGTCGGGTCGTACGCCGGCGTGCACATCGTGTCGCAGGCCCTGACCGCCCGCGCCGACCTCTTCGACCGGCTGCGCGACATGTGGGCGTTCGTGCTGCCGACGGTCGTGGCCCCCGGGCACGAAGGCCTGACCAGCTCGTTGCCCCCGCTGATCAGGCCGTCGGATGTTCCCCCGTCCCCCGACGTGTCCTCTGTGGACCCAGTTTAGATACTGGCCGACCGGTTTCCCAGTCCCTCGAGGAGGGGGCGGGTCAGGACGGTGGCTGCGGTGGGGTGAGCTCGGCCAGCACCCGCCGGATCTCCGCGTTGTCCGCGGCCAGGGCCGCCGTGTCGATCCCGGAGAGCAGCTCGCCGTCGTCGTGCGGCACGGTGAGTTGTCGCTGCCACTCGGCCTCGTAGAGGGCGTCGCGGTAGCCGGAGGACTCACGGCACCGGGCGTCGGCCGTCGCGATCTCGATCTCGTCGTCGGTCGGCGACGTGCTCGAGTCGAGCGTCTCGAACCGGTCGGCCATCTCGAGGGTCGGCATGCCCGACGGGTCGGAGGCCACGTCGCCCACCCGGGCGTCCTGCATGCACCCGCGCCAGTCGTCCCAGGTCGCCGTCACCGTGGGGTCGTCACGGGCCCCCTCGAACGCGGCGTTGTTCAGGCGGACGAGCGACTGGGTGCGGTTCGAGTAGTCGTCCAGTGACGGCACCGTCCCGCGGGCGCGCTGCACGCAGGTGTCGAACCGGGCGGACCTCTCGTCCGTCCAGGGTTGCGACGAGAACTCGGACCAGGCGGCCGCCCCCGCGTCGATGACCGACAGGGCGTGGTAGCCGCGGGTCTCGGCCGTCGCCAGGTCGAAGGCCCGGAGGCGCAGCGAGCCGTTCATCGACAGCTCGCCCGCCCGGTCGCCCGCCGCCACGTCCCGCCACGGCACCACGAAGTCGTCGTGACCGGCCGAGACCATGCACTGCTGCGCGACGAGCAGGAGGGCGTAGGACGACGAGGTCTCGCCGACCGGCACGTACCGGTCGAGCGGCATCGTCCACGCGTCGACGTCCTTCTCGGGGAGGTCGGGCAGGGCGTAGGCCGCATTGGCCGGGATGCCGTAGGCGACGACGCCGGCGACCACCGCGACCACGGCTGCGAGCGTCACCCGCTTCGCGCGTCGCTGTCGAGGCGAGACGCCGCCGGGCGGGACGTCGCGGGTCGGGACGTTCTTCTCGTCGGTCATCGCGTGGCCCCCTCGTCGTCGCGGGCCGGGCCCACCAGGTCGTTCTCGTAGGCGAAGACGACGATCTGCACGCGGTTGCGCATGCCGAGCTTCTGCAGCACGGCGCGCACGTGGCTCTTGACCGTCGCCTCGCTCAGCCACGCGCTCTCGGCGATCTCGGCGTTGCTCAGGCCCCGTGCCACGAGCAGGAAGATCTCGCGCTCGCGGGGCGAGAGCACCTCGAGCGGTTCGGTCCGCCGCTTCGGCGACGGGGTCGGCACGGCGAACGCGTGCACGACGTCGAGAGCGGCGGCCGTGGTCGGGACGGGCTCGCCGGCCGCCGCCGCGCGGATCGTCGTCAGCACCTCGTCGGGCGTGGCGTCCTTCGTGAGGAACGCGTAGGCCCCGGCCTTCAACGCGCTGAACACGGCCTCGTCGCGCTGGATCGTGGTCAGGGCGACGACGCGCGGGGCCGAGTCGGGGTCGGTGCCGGCCGCCGCCACGATGCGCGTGGTGGCCTCGAGACCGTTCATCACGGGCATGCGCAGGTCCATCAGCACGACGTCGGGCCGCTCACGCTCGACCAGGGCGACCCCGGCCGCCCCGTCGACGGCCGTGCCCACGCAGACCAGGTCGGCTTGCGCCTCGATCAGCATCTGCAGCCCGGAGGCGAACAGCGGCTGGTCGTCGACGACGACCACCCTCACGAGGGCGGGAGGCGCGGTGCGCGTCGTCGCGGTCGTCACGTCGGTCATGCGGGTTGCTCCGTCCAGGACTGCAGGAGTCCGATCGGTTCGGGAGTCGGCAGGAAGGCGGTGACGACGAAGACGCCGTCGTTGCCGAGCTCGGCCGTCAGCCAGCCACCGGCGAGCCGGGCCCGTTCGGTCATGCTGGCGATGCCGGTGCCCCGGCCGGTGCCGCGGCGGGCGGCGACGAGCGGGTCGTCGCCCGACGACGTCACCAGCAGGGCGAGGCCGGGCCCCCGCCAGTCGAGGGCGACGTCGACCGTGCTCGACGAGCCGGAGTGCTTGAGGGCGTTGGTCAGGCTCTCCTGCACGATGCGGAAGACCGCGAGTTCTTGCGAGGGCAACAGTTCGGAGGCGTCGCCGAGGTGCCGCAGGGTGACGGTCATGCCCACGTCGCGCATCGTCGTCGCGAGTCGGTCGAGGTCGGCGAGGGTCTCGCGGGGCGTCACGTCGTCGGCGTCCTGCTGGATGCGCTCGACCAGGTGCCGCACGTCGACCAACGAGGTGCGGCCGACGTCGGCGATCGTGCGCAGCGCCTGCTCGACGACCTCGGGACGGGTCGCCGACAAGGCGAGGGCGCCC
Organism: Frigoribacterium sp. SL97; assembly: GCF_026625765.1. Lineage (NCBI taxonomy): Bacteria > Bacillati > Actinomycetota > Actinomycetes > Micrococcales > Microbacteriaceae > Frigoribacterium > Frigoribacterium sp. SL97. The sequence goes on along the minus strand of NZ_CP113062.1, from coordinate 281,241 downwards.
TGCGCCTGCGACACGATCACCGCCAGCGAGTGGGCGAGGGCGTCGTGCACGTCACGGGAGATCCGGGCACGGTCGTGGGCGAGGCGCAGCTCGAAGTCCGTCTCGTGGAAGCGCGTCTCGGTGCGCTCGAGCACCTGCCCGATGCGGCGGACCCGCAGCACGCTCGAGAGGAAGATGCCGACCGCCCAGGCCGCGGCCGCGGCACCGAAGAGCGAGGCCGCCAGGGTGATCACGTCGGTCTTCGTGCCCTGGCCGCCGCCGACCCACGACGACCACACGTACGGTCGCGCGAGGGTGGGCACGGCCATCGCGATCGCGGCGAGTCCCGACGCGAGGCCGGCGGCGGCGAGGGCGACCAGCCGCACGGCGACCGAGCGGGCGAACGCCGCGAAGAACGACACGAACGCGAGGGCGAGGTACGTGGGCCAGGTGGTGTCCGTCGGGGGCTGCACCCAGCCGGCGAGCTGCAGGGCCGGGATCGTCACCATCAGGCCGATCGACGTCCACGGCATCCAGACCGCGAGGCCGACGGCCAGGCCGAAGAGCCCGAACAGGACGACGTTCTCGACGATCTCGCCCCGGCCGGCCTCGGCGATCGTCCACAGCAGCACGAAGACCGCGGCGGCGACGGGGGCCGCGAGGCGCGGCACCCAGGTGCGCAGGTCGTCGGGGATGGTGTCCATGTCGACGACCGTAAGGCGTCGTCGACCGGCCGCGCGCGCCTCCTGCGGGGTTTTCATCCTTGAGGACGAACGCGCCCGGGTGGGGACGAGCCGTCGGGCCCCGGGGACGCGGCGACGGCGCGCCCCCGGGTGGGGACGCGCCGTCGGCGTGGTGGGACTGGAGGGACTAGAGCGTGATCAGACCGTCGGTCTTGGTCGTCGCGGCGGCGAGGCGGGCCTCGACGTTGCTCCAGTTCACGATGTTCCAGAAGGCCTTGACGTAGTCGGCGCGCACGTTCTGGTAGTCGAGGTAGTAGGCGTGCTCCCACACGTCGAGCATCAGCAGGGGGACGAGGCCGAACGGCACGTTGCCCTGCTGGTCGAAGAGCTGGAAGACGCTGAGGCGCTGGCCGAGCACGTCGTACGCGAGCACGGACCAACCCGAGCCCTGCACGCCGAGCGCGGTGGCGGTGAAGTGGGCCTTGAACTTCTCGAGGTCGCCGAAGTCGCGGCCGATGGCCTCGAGCAGGTCGCCGGTGGGCTCGCTGGTCTCGGGGGTGAGGTTCGTCCAGAAGATCGAGTGGTTGACGTGGCCACCGAGGTTGAAGGCGAGGTCCTTCTCGAGCTTGTTGACGTTCGCCAGGTCACCCGTCGAGCGGGCCTCGGCGAGGGCGGCGTTGGCCGTGTTCGCGCCGGTGACATAGGTGTTGTGGTGCTTGGAGTGGTGCAACTCCATGATCTTCGCGCTGATGTGCGGCGCCAGAGCGGAGTAGTCGTAGGGCAGATCGGGCAGGGTGTACTCAGCCATGTGGGGTCCTTTCGAATTGACCTGCATCCACCGTACGACCTCCACCCATGCCGGGGTCAACGTTCTCCCAGCGCGGACGCAGCCTCGGGGCCCGGCGCCGTCGGGGGTCGTGCGTAGGCTGACGGGCGTACGACGCACCCGCGAACGACCCCGCTCCACCCCGAGGAGGCGCACCATGGCAGGATTCACCGGCTTCGGCAGGCGACGCGCGGCCGACCCGCGACTGCCCCCGGGGCAGTACCTCGAGAGCGGGTTCCCGGTCCTGTCGGCCGGCCCCACGCCGAACATCAAGCGGTGGGAGCTCCAGGTCGCCACCGAGACCGGGCAGCGCTCCCTCACCTGGGCCGACTTCCAGGCCCTGCCGCACGAGGCGATCGAGACCGACATCCACTGCGTCACGAGCTGGTCGAAGCTCGGCACCCACTGGCGGGGCGTCTCGCTCGACACCCTCTTCGACGGCCTCGAGACCACGCACGAGTTCGCGATGGCGACCAGCCACGGCGGGTACACGACCAACCTGCCGCTCGGCGAGCTGCTCGGGGGCAAGGCCTGGGTGGTCGACACCTACGAGGGGCAGCCGCTGCACGCCGAACACGGCGGCCCCGCGCGCCTCTTCGTGCCCGGCCTCTACTTCTGGAAGAGCGCGAAGTGGCTGCAGGGCATCCAGACCATGGCCACTGATCGTCGCGGCTTCTGGGAGAGCATGGGCTACCACCCGCACGGCGACCCGTGGAAGGAAGAACGGTACGCGTGAGCGACCCCGTTCCCGACCCCGGGGTCGGCGGCGTCACCGGGCTCGACCCTGCGGGTGATCCGTACGCCTGGCTGCCCGCCACGATCGTGTCGTCGGTCGCGCAGACGCCGCGGGCCCGGTCGCTGACCCTCGCGGTGCCCGGCCTCCGGCCCGCGCGAGCCGGCCAGCACGTCGACCTGCGGCTGACCGCGGACGACGGGTACACGGCCGTGCGGTCGTACTCGCTGAGCGACGTCAGGGCCTCCGGTGGCCGCGACGGGGCGCGGGGCGCAGGAGGGGCGGGCCCGATCCCGCAGATCGAGGTCACCGTCGAGCGCCTGGACGACGGCGAGGTCTCGCCCTACCTGGTCGACGCGGCCGAACCCGGCGATCCGATCGAGGTGCGCGGCCCGATCGGCGGCTGGTTCGTCTGGCCGCCGACCGAGTTCGAGCCCGACTCGGCCGTCCACGCGGTGCTGCCCGAGCCCGAGGGGGCGACCCCGCCGACGGCGGCCCCCGTGCAGTTGATCGGTGGGGGGTCGGGCGTCGCACCGCTGATGGCGATGGTGCGGGCCCGAGGCCGGGACGCACCCCCGATGCGTCTGCTCGCCTCGGTGCGCGACCCGGGTTCTCGGTGGTACGTCGGCGAGCTGGCCGAGGCCGCGCGCGCCTCCTCGGCTCGTGACACGACCGGGCCTCGAGCGCCCCTCGTGGTCGACTGGGTCTTCAGCCGAACGGCTCCCGAGGGGCACGCTCGGCCGGCGGGCCGACTCACCCGCGACGAACTCGAGCGGCTCGTGCTGCCCGCGTCCGAGCATTCGCTGGTCTACGTCTGCGGGGCGAACTCGTTCGTGGCGGTCGTCGCCGGCTGGCTGGTCGAGCTCGGGCACGCGCCGACCCGCGTCCGGACCGAACGCTTCGGCGGCGTCTGAGGCCGCCCGCTGCTGGCCCGGTCCCGCGCTGTGCTGGCCCGGTCCTGCGCCGTGCTGGCCCGGGCCTACGGGACCAGCGAAGAACCCCGTTTCGAACGATGCACCCAGAAGAAAGCGGGTGCATCGTTCGAAACGGGGTTCATGGCCGTCCGGCGGAGGCACCAGCCCCCACCCGAACGTCGGGCGTCAGGCGGGCGTGCCCTTCTCGGGCGCCGTGGTCCGGAAGTCGCCGCGCGTGACGTGCTGCTGCCAGAGCAACTCGGCCAGCGCCTCCGGGCTCTTGTCGCTGCTCTCGGGCTCGATGCCGCCGGGGATGATCAGCTGACCGACGTGGATGCCCTCGCCGGCGAGCTCGTCGTGGAGCAGCTGCGCGTAGGCGGTCAGCCCGGCGAAGGCGATGGAGGTGCCCGTCACCTTCGCGCCGGGCGTGACGGCCGAGCCGCCGTTGACGAAGAGGATGGTGCCGCCGCCGTCGGGCAGGAACCGCATGCCGGGCAGCACCTGGTGCACGGCCGCGACCGGCCCGTAGATCGAGAACTCGACCGGACCGACCAGGTCGGCGGGCATGGTCTCGAGCACGGGACGCATGAAGTCCTTCTGCGGCAGCGGGCTGTACTGCATGACCTGGATCGGTCCGAGCTGCTCGGTCGCCTGCTCGAGCGCGGCGGCGATGCTCGCCGGGTCGCGCACGTCGGCGGTGAAGCCCTGGGCCGTGACGCCGTCGGCCTTGAGTTCGGCCGCGAGGGCGTCGAGCCTGCCCTGGTGGCGGGAGATGAGGGCCACGCTGAAGCCCTCCGCGCCGAATCGTCGGGCCACGGCAGCGCCGAGCCCCTTGCCTGCACCGATGATCGCGAGTGTCGTCATGGGACCCATCCAACCGAGGAGGCGCGGGCCGGCACCCAGCCGGAGGGGTACGCGGGCCACGTGGCCGCGTGGCCGCGTGGCCGGGTGGCCGCGTAGAGCGGGCAGGGCCGCGTGGCCGAGTCACCGGGGCGAGCGGGCAGGGCCGGCGCTCAGCAGGGGGCTGCGAGCATGGGCGCGTCCCCGTCGGCCCCTCACCAGGAGCAGCTCGTGTCGCCTCGCACCCTCTTCCGCTCGTTCGCCGTCGCCGAGGTTGTGACCTGGTCGCTGCTCATCGCGGGCATGATCCTCAAGTACGCGGTGGGGGTCGGCGACTGGCCGGTCAGCGTGGCCGGGCCGATCCACGGTTTCGTGTTCCTCGCGTACCTCGTCGCGGGCGTCGTCGTCGCGGTGAACCAGCGCTGGTCGGGCGGGGTGACCCTGGCCGCCCTCGCCAGCGCCGTCGTGCCGTTCGCCTCGTTGCCCGTCGAGCGCTGGATCGACCGCCGCGGCCTCCTCGCCGGTGCCTGGCGCCGCACGGCGACCGACGACCCGCGCGACCGACGCCCCCTCGACCGCCTGTTGCGCTGGATGCTCGGGCACCTCGTCCTCGCCGTCGTGCTGCTGGTCGTCGCCGTGGTGGTCGTCTTCGTGGTGCTGCTGATCGCGGGGCCGCCCGTGCAGGTGGGCTGACCGCCCGACCGCACCGCGCCTCCTCGGCTGTGCCGCCCCTCCCTCGCCGCCCCTTCCCTGACAATCCTCTTAGCAACTAAGAGATCGACCGGCGGGCACGACTAGCGTCCCCCTCATGAGCACCGACACGAGCACCCGACCCCCTGCCGAGACCGCGACGTCGCGTGACGTCGTCCGCCAGATCGTCGTGGTCGTGACCGCGGTCCTCGCGATCGTGCTGGCCGCCTACGGATCGGGCGCGTTCGGCGGCGTCGCGGTGTCCGACGCGGCGGGCGGGGCCCTCAGCGCGACGGCCACGACGGTAGCCCCGGCGACCACGGCCTTCAGCATCTGGAGCGTCATCTACCTCGGCCTCGTCGCCTACGCGATCTACCAGGCCCTGCCCGGTCAGCGCGCCGTGACCCGACACCGTCGGCTCGGCTACTGGGTCGCGGCCTCGCTGCTGCTCAACGCCGCCTGGCTGTTCGCCGCCGTGCAGCTCGGCAGCGTCTGGCTGGGCGCCGTCGTGATCGTCGCGCTGCTGCTGGTGCTCGCGCGCATCTTCGTCATCCTGTTCCACACCGCGTCGAGCGGGTGGGTCGACGCGGTCGTCACCGACGGCACCCTCGGCCTCTACCTCGGCTGGGTCAGCGTCGCGACGGTCGCCAACATCGCCGCAGGCCTGGTCGACGCGGGCTTCGACGGCTTCGGCTTCGCGGCCGGGTTCTGGTCGTCGGTGGTGCTCGCCGTGGCCGCACTCGTCGGCGTCGTGCTGGCCTTCGCCGGGCGCGGCCGCCTCGCCCCCGCCCTGTCGCTCTCGTGGGGACTCGCCTGGATCGCGGTCGGCCGCCTGACCGGCGAACCCGAGAACGTCGTCGCCGGGGTGGCCGCGATCGTCGCCGCCGCCGTCGTGCTGGTCGTCACGATCGCCGTGCGGGTCGCCCGCGGTCGCGTCGGCGCCACCGCCTCGCTGCAGCGCTGAGCCCCCGCCGCACCGCCCTGCACCGCCCGCACCGCCCCGCCCCGCCCCGCACGGCACCGCCCTGCCTCCGGGCCCCGGGCCCCGGGCACGCCGCCACGAAGTAAACGTCCCGCCACAGGATTGCGTGGCGGGACGTTTACGTCGTGGCGGGATGCTGGGTCACGCGTGCCGCTCTACCGCACAGCACCGCGAGATGGTCACGGCGCCAGGGGAAAACCTGGCGCGGTGACCATCTCGCGGTGTCGTGCGGGATGAGCAGCATGGGGAGGCGCAGTGCCCGCAGGAGGTGCGGGGACTGCAGGAGGCGCGGTGCCCGCAGGAGGCGCGCCGCGCCTCCTGGTCAGCGGCCGCCGGTGATCTTCCGGTCGCGCTGGGCGACGCCCGCCGTGCCGTAGGGGTAGTCGTCGACCCGGGGTGCGCTCGCCGAGGTGAGCCGGGCGACCTCGTCGTCGGTGAGGGCCGCGGCCAGGGCCGACGAACCCAGGTTGTCGTCCAGCTGCTCGACCGTGCGGGCGCCGAGGATCACCGAGGTGACCGCGGGCTGACGCAGCAACCAGGCCAGCGCGACCTGCGAGGCCGAGGCGTCGTGTGCCGAGGCGATCGAGGTGACCGCGTCGAGGACGGTCCAGGTGCGCTCGTCCGCGTTGCGCGCCTCCCAGGCCTCCATGCCGCGTTTCGGGTCCTCGCCGAGGCGGGTGGCACCGGTGGGCGCCTGGTCGCGGACGTACTTGCCGCTCAACCAGCCGCCGGCCAGCGGCGACCAGGGCAGCAGGCCGATGCCGGCGTCGAGCGAGGCCGGGACGACCTCGTGCTCGATGTCGCGGACGAGCAGGTTGTACTGCGGCTGCAGCGTGACGGGCGGGGCGAACCCGAGGGCCTCGGCCCGGCCGACGGCCTTCGTCACCTGCCACCCGAGGTAGTTCGAGAAGCCGTAGTAGCCGATCTTGCCCGCGCTGATCGCGTCGTCGAGGAACCTCAGCGTCTCGTCGATCGGGGTGAGGTGGTCCCAGGCGTGCATCTGGTAGAGGTCGACGTGCTCCACGCCGAGCCGGGTCAGCGAGGCGTCGAGGGCCTTCGCGAGGTGACGACGCGACAGCCCGACGTCGTTGGGCCCGTCGCCCATGGGGAAGCGTCCCTTGGTCGCGAGCACCACCTGGTCGGCGTCCGTGGGGTGGCTCGCCAGCCACCGGCCGATGATGGTCTCGCTGGTGCCGGCGCTGTAGACGTCGGCGGTGTCGACGAGCGTGCCGCCTCCGGCCACGAAGGCGTCGAGGATGGCGTGCGAGGTCGGTTCGTCGGCTTCGGCGCCGAAGGTCATGGTGCCGAGGGTCAGCTCCGACACCGAGGCTCCACTGTTTCCGAGGGTTCTGTAGTCCATGACCCGACGCTACGCGGACTGCGACCGCACCCGACCGGGCGGTGCCCTGCCCCAGGATGCGGCGCGCGTCCAGTTCGTCTGTTGGATACTCTCGGGTAGGTCACTCGACACCGACGTCGGGAGGACCACCCGGGACCAACCACCCCGGATCACCGTCCCACCCGAGGGGAACGACCGTGACGTCCACACCGCAGGCGGCCTCACCAGTCGCCGGATCAGCTGCACTCCGCACCACGCCCACGAACACCGCGCCGACGAACACCGCGCCGACGGACACCACGCCCACGGACACCGCGCCGACCGACGCCACCACCGATCCGACCGCGGCGCCCCCCAGGGCGCAGACCTTCGAGGCGCTCGTCGACCCGCGGGTCCGCAGCGTCTCGACCACGGATCGCGAGGTCGCGCACGCGCTGATCCGCAAGAACTACAAGATCACGCGACTCGAAGGCGAAGGCCCCGAGCCGTTCACCTACAGTCGCGCCGTGTCCGGCGACACGCGCTTCGCCCTCTGTCGCTTCGAGTACCGGCGGGGACGCCTGCTGTCCGAGAGCGATCCGACCGGGTTCCTCGTCGCCGGCGGCGTGATGGCCGGCCGGTTGTCGCTGCGGACCCGCGACCACGAGCTCAGGGTCGAGCCGGGCGCACCGTTCTCGTTCCCGTCGCACGACGCCAAGGTCATGCTGTCGTACGACCTCGTGCTCGGGCAGGTGATGCTCGACCGCACCGCCGTCGAACGCGAGCTGGAGGCCATGCGGCTCACCGCCCCCGGGGGGCTCCGGTCGACCGCGGCCGAGGCGGTCTCGCCCTCGCTCGGCCGCTACTGGTCCGACCTCGTCCGGCACGTGCACGAGCACGTCATCCGCAACGACGCCGCCATGGCCAGTCAGCTGGTGCGGGGCTCGGCGTTCCGGTCGCTCGTGGCCGCCTACCTCGAGGCCTTCGAGACGAACGTGGTCGGCGTCGGCGGTGCCGACGGCCTCTCGCCCCTCCCGTCGACCGTGCGTCGGGCTCGCGACTACATCGAGCAGCACGCCCACGACGACATCGGCGTCGTCGAGATCGCCGAGGCGGCTCGGGTGACCCCCCGCGCCCTGCAGTTGGCCTTCCGTCGCCACCTCGACTCGACGCCCATGGCCGAACTGCGGCGGGCGCGGTTGCGCGGCGCGCACGGGGACCTCGTCATGGCCGATCCGACCCTCGGCCACACCGTCGCGGGCGTGGCGCTCAGCTGGGGTTTCGCCCACGCGGGCCGCTTCGCGGCCCAGTACACGGCCGAGTTCGGGCGGTCACCCCGCGACACCCTCGAGGGGTGACGGGTGACTTTTCGCCACCGCTTCGCAACCTGAGCTTTCATTTCGTTTTTCGGACAATGCCGGGTTTGCCCGAGGAGCGGAGAGCCGCAGAATGAAATGGCCTCGCGGTGACAGGTTCAGGACCGCGAGTCACAGCGCACGAGATCGACGTCGGGTTTCTCTCGTGTCGCCGGGGTGCGGAGGGAGTCGGGTTCCTTCCGCACCCCTTTCTCGTCTCCGGAGGGGGCGTCCGTCGGGGACGCGGCCCGCGCCTCCTGCGTTCTCGACGAGCGCGGCGCGAACGCGCGGGGCCAACGCGGCGCGAGCGCGGGGCGAACGCGCGCCGCGAGCGCGCAGCGGTCAGTCGCGGGCGGAGACGTCCGTGTGCACGAAGCCCTGGAAGGACCGGCTGGCGGTCGGGCCGCGCTGGCCCTGGTAGCGCGAGCCGTACTCGGACGAGCCGTACGGGTGCTCGGCGGGCGAGCTGAGCTTGAAGAAGCAGAGTTGGCCGATCTTCATGCCGGGCCAGAGCTTGATCGGCAGGGTGGCGACGTTCGACAGCTCGAGCGTGACGTGCCCGCCGAAGCCGGGGTCGATGAAGCCCGCGGTCGAGTGGGTCAGCAGGCCGAGGCGCCCGAGCGAGCTCTTGCCCTCGAGGCGGGCCGCGACGTCGTCGGGCAGGGTGACGAACTCGTAGGTGCTGCCCAGCACGAACTCGCCCGGGTGCAGGATGAACGGCTCGTCGGCCTTCGCCTCGACCAGGCGGGTCAGCTCGGGCTGGTCCGCGGCCGGGTCGATGAACGGGTACTTGTGGTTGTCGAAGAGCCGGAACAACCGGTCGAGCCGCACGTCGATGCTCGACGGCTGGATCAGCGTCGGGTCGTAGGGGTCGAGGCCGATTCGGCCGGCGTCGAGTTCGAGCTTGATGTCGCGGTCGGAGAGCAGCACGCGACAAGACTAGTCAGCGCGTGCCGGGCCACGGGGGGAGGATGGACGCATGCGTGCCATCACCGTCCCCGTGCCCGGAGGGCCCTCCGCCCTCGTCGTCTCCGAGGTCGCCGAGCCGGTGCCCGGCCCCCGCGAGGTCGTGATCGACGTCGCCGCCGCAGGCGTCAACCGCGCCGACGTCAACCAGCGCGAGGGGCACTACCCGTCGCCCGCCGGGGCGCCCGGCTGGCCCGGGCTCGAGGTCAGCGGCACCGTCGTCGCGACCGGCGAGCGCGTCACCGCCGCGGCCGTCGGCGACTACGTCGTGGCCCTGCTGCCGGGCGGTGGTTACGCCGACCGCGTGCAGGTCGACGAGGGCCTGGTGCTGCCCCTGCCGCGCGGTGTCGACCTCGTCGAGGCGGCGGGCCTGCCCGAGGCCGTCGCCACCGTCTGGTCGAACGTCTTCATGAGCGCCGGGCTGAAGCCGGGCGAGACCCTGCTCGTGCACGGAGGCGCCAGCGGCGTCGGCTCGATCGCGATCCAGATGGCCGTGGCGCTCGGCTCGACCGTCTACGCCACCGCCGGGACGGCCGACAAGACGTCGTTCTGCGAACAGCTCGGCGCCGCGCGCGGCATCGACTACAAGACCGAGGACTTCGTCGCGGTCGTCGACGAGCTGACTGAGGGCCGCGGCGTCGACGTCGTGCTCGACCTGGTCGGCGGCGACTACATCGCCCGCGACGTCGAGGCGCTCGCCGTGAACGGCCGGATCATGGTGATCGCCGTGCAGGGCGGCCCGTCGGCCACGATCGACCTGTCGCGCCTGATGGCCAAGCGCGGTCGGGTCTGGGCCACCACGCTGCGCGCCCGCCCCCTCGACGAGCGCCGCGCGATCATGGCCGAGGTGCGCGAGCACGTCTGGCCGCTGGTCGAGGCGGGGTCGGTGCGACCGGTGCTCGACAGCGTCTACCCGCTCGAGTTCGTCGCCACGGCCCACAAGCGCATGGAGTCCGGCGGGCACAGCGGCAAGATCCTGCTCGCCGTCCGCTGAGGCCGAGCCGAGGAGGCGCGGGTCGCGGAGCCGAGGAGACGCGGGTCGTCAGGACACGCGGCTGTCGGCCCCCTTGCGCACGGCCGAGGCGCCGGTGATCTCGACGAGCACGGGCACCGTCTCGCCCAGCACGCGGTCGAGACCGCGGGCGACGTCGGACGCCGCCGCGACCACGGGTGCCGGGGACGATCCCGCGGTCAGCCGCACCCGCACCTTGAGGGCGGGCCGACCTGCGACCGTCCACGCCGAGACGCCCACCGAGGCCACGTCGCGGCGGTCGCGGAGCGCGTCGGTGATCGCGGTGTCGGCGAACGAGCTCGACACGGCGATCGAGCCGGCCGGGTCGTCCTGGACGACGACGCTGTCGGTGCGACCGTGCCCGTGGGCGGGGATCGCGACGACGAAGACGATGACGAGCAACAGGCAGAGCAGGGCGAGGGCCACCGGTAGCCAGCTGCCGCCCGTCGCGCCGGACGGGTCGATCGGCGTCGCCGCCACGGCGTCGTCGAGGGCCGAGGACGCGGGTGACAGCAGGTCGCGCAGGACGCCGCCGCCGGGCAGGGCGACGATCACGAGGAACGCTCCGACGGCCAGGGCGACGAGGCCGACGACGAACAGGAGGAGGCGGTTCGCGAACCGGTTGCTCGAGGTCATGCGCCGACCCTCCCCGTGTCGGTGGTGCGGACGCGAGCCGTGAGCTCGGGCCGGTAGGCGACCGACTCGAGTTCGGAGCGGGTGGCGGCCTCGACCGACTGCTCGTCGACCGCGAGGCCGGACGCGGGCGTCAGGTCGATCTGGGCCCGACGACGGGACACCCACGCCGAGACCTGCTGGTCCGAGAGGCGCCCCGAGACACGGGCGGCCCGGGCGAGCGAGGACGCGATGACCCGGTCGTCGACGACCACCGCCACGCGGTCGTCGTCGATGGTGTGGCGTCCGCGACGGCCGGGCGTCACGGCGAGGCCGATCAGGACGAGGCCCAGGATCGCCGCGACGACGCCGGCGCCGAGCACGAGGCCCGAGGTGCCGCCGCCGTCGACCGACGACGTCAGCGTCGCGAGGACGTCGAGCGGGGAGAAGAGCAGGGCCCGTCGACCGAGCGCGGCGTAGACGGCCTCCACGCCGACGTACCCGACGACGAGCGTGAGCAGCACGAGCACGACGATCGCGCTGCCCGAGCGCGAGGAGTGCTGCTCGCGTCGGAGGACGCGGCGGTGGAGGCCGGGGTCGATCCCGCTCACGAGGTGCGCCCCGTCCGGTCGGTGCGGCTGCCGCTGACGGTGACGTCGACGCGGGACACGGTGCGCCCCGCGAGTTCGGAGAGCCGACGGGTCAGGGTGGACTGGAGGTCGCGGACGACGGCGACGACCCCGCCCTCGGGCATGGTCGCGGCCTCGGAGAGCATCGGGACGCGGACCGGCGTCGAGACGCGAAGGGCGAGCTGGCCGGCGTCGTCCTCGGCCAGGACGCGGACGTCGGCCCGACGCACGTGGAGGGTCTCGGCGACGACGGCCACCGCCACCTTCTGCAGCACCTTGGCGGGGATGCCGACGTGCCCCGCGACGACGCGTCCCGTCTCGGCGAGATCCGTGCCGGCGGTGGTCATGACGACGAGCGCCGTCCGCGCAGGGCGTCCAGCAGCCCGGCCACGTCGGTCCTGCCCGAGACGACGCGCCCGACGAGCGCGCCGACGGCGATGAAGACCGCGACGAGCACGAAGCCCCAGAACCCGAAGGCCAGGGCCGAGACGGCGAGCACGGCGCCGATGGCCATGCCCGTGGTGGTGGCGGTCACGAGACGCGGCTCTCGCTGGTGGGGTCGACGTCGTCGTCACCGGGGATGTGGACGTCGACGATCGCGACGTTCACCTCGGCGACCTCCATGCCGACGAGCTGCTCGATCGCCCCGGCCACCGCGGCACGCACCTGTTCGGCGACCGTGTGCAGGGGGGCCGGGTACCCGACGACGATCGTGACGTCGGCGGCGACCTGGGTCTCGCCGACCTCGACGCGCACGCCCTGACCGAGGTCGGTCGTGCCGATCACGTCCCGCAGGGCGCCGAACGCCCGCGCGGTGCCGCCACCGAGGGCGAAGACGCCGGGCACTCCACGGGCGGCGATTCCGGCGATCGTGGCGACGACGCCGTCGGCGACGACCGTCCTGCCGGGCACCCCGACGGTGCCTCTCGGGACGGTGCTCGTCGGGGTCTCGTCGGTGGTGGCCATCGGTGTCTCCTTCTGATCGGACGATGTGCGACGGGTCCGCGTCGCCCTTCGGTCTTACCGGACGCGCCGCCGACGGGTCCGGTCACGGTCTCCCGCGCGCACCGATTCCGGTGTATCCAGGGATGAGACGCCTTCCGTGGCCCGAACGTCACGGAATGCGTCACCATTCATCCAGAGGTCGTGACTCGTCCACGGGTCGTGACCCGCGCCTCCTCGTCCTGGGGGCCCGGGCGGACGCAGCAGCAGAGGAGGCGGACATGGCGGCGGACCTGACCGAGGCCACCGACGCCGTGCTCGCGTCGCGTGCCGCCGAGGGTGACGAGCGGGCCTTCGAGGTGTTGCTCCGACGCCATCTGGGGCTGATGACGGCGTACGCCACCCGACTCACCGGTTCACGAGCCGACGCGACCGACGCGGTGCAGGAGGCGTCCATCACGATCTGGCGCGAACTGCCGACGCTGCAGACGCCCGCGGCGGTCAAGGGTTGGATGATGCGCATCGTGTCGCGCAAGGCCTTCGACCTGATCCGGTCGCGACGCCTCACCGACGACGTCGACGACCTCGAGCTGCCGGCGGCGACGCCCACGACCGATCCGGAACGCCGGGCGTCCTCGAACGACGCCATGGAGGCGCTGCGTGCGGCGCTCGCGCGGCTCCCGGCCAGCCAACGGCAGGTGTGGGCGCTGCGTGAGGTCGGTGGCGAGTCGTACACCGAGATCGCCGAACGGACCGGCACCACCGTGACCGCGGTCCGGGGGCAACTGGCCCGGGCCCGAGAGACCCTGACCCGCGAGATGGAGGCCTGGCGATGAGTGACCGTCCTCACGGCACCGACCACGCCCACGAAGACCCGACCCCACCTGACGTGCCCGTCGCCCTGGGCGAGTCCGTCGACCCGGGTGGGTCCGTCGACCCGGGTGGGTCCGTCGACCCGGGTGGGTCCGTCGACCCGGGTGCGCCGGGCGACGCCGACCCGTCGCGCGACGAGCTCGTCGACGGTGCCGAGGACGGGGTCTCGCCCGAGCGTCTCGTCGACTACCTCGACGCCGGCCGGCAGCCCTACGACCCCGAGATCGAGGAGTCGCCCGAGGCCCGGGCCCAGCTCGCCGCCCTCGAACGCCTCCGGGCGATGGGGGCCCGACTGCTCGAGTCCGACGCCGCGGCGAGCCCCGCACCGGACCCGAGCTGGATCTCGGGCGTGATGGACCGCGTGCGCCTCGAGTCGCGGGCCGGGAGGCAGATCCCGCTCGCCTCGATCGACGAGCGTTCCACCCTGCACATCACCGAGGGCGCCGTGCGGTCACTCATCCGCGAGGCGGGCGACGGCGTCGAGGGCGCCATGGTCATCTCGTGCACGATCCACGGCGACGTCAGCGTGCCCGGGGCGCTCGTCCGGGTCGAGGTCGTCGTCAGCGGCCTCTTCGGCGAACCGCTGCCCGCGCTCGCCGAGGCGGTCAAGTCGGCGGTGTCGTCGAGCCTGTCCCGTCAGACCGAGCTGACCCTCGAGAGCGTCGACGTGGTCGTCGACGACGTCCACCTGCAGAGCGAAGGAGGCGCGGCGTGAGCGACGACGACGGCCTGCGGGCCCCGATCAGCCCGGCCGACCTGTCCCTGCTCGCCGCCGAGCTCGGCGAGATCGCGGCGTCGGTCGACGGCGTCGTGCACGTCCGGGCCCGGCCCGGATTCGGCAGCGTCGTCCGCTCGGCCCTCCAGGGGTTGAGCGCCGTCGTCGGTGGCGGAGGGGTCGTGGGCTCGACCGTGCAGAGCGACGCCTCGATCGCCGGAGCCACGTCGGCCGCCCCGGGCGTCCCCGCCTCCGACATCCCCGACGCCGAGCGCGCCGACCCGGCCTCCGCCGAGGCCGCCGCCCCCGGCCGTCCCGTGCCCCTCGTCGGCATCGCCGTGGCCGACCTCGAGACCCGCATCACCCTCGACATCGCGGTCGACGAGAGCGGCTCCGGCCCGCTCGTGGCCCGTGCGGTCGCCCAGGCGCTGCTCGACCGCGTGAGCGGGGAGCCCGTTCCGCCGGCATCGGTCGACCTGCGCATCGTCTCGGTCGCGACCGGGGCCTGAGCGCGCCTCCTGCCGGTGGTGCGCGGAGTCGCGCCGCCTGCTGGACATCGCACCGCGGAACGCGGCGGTGCGATGTCCGTTCGGCGGTGCCCCACGCTCGGCAGGGCGGAGGGAGCACGGGAGGCGCGGGCCGCTATAATGGTCTGACGCGCCTCCGAGGCGCCGCGCGAGTGTAGTTCAATGGTAGAACTTCAGCTTCCCAAGCTGATAGCGCGGGTTCGATTCCCGTCACTCGCTCTCTTCTTCTCTCAGGCGACGTGATGCGACGGCCGGGCTGACGGCCTCGTCGCCACCGCCGTCAGGTCTCTTCCCACGTCATCGGGGTACGCGCTCGTGGGGCGTTCGGCCGACGGCGGCCGGGAGCGCCGCCCCCGTACGATGGTCGTCGCCGCTACCGGGGGGAAGCCATGACCGACGATGCCACGACGACCGTCTCGTTGCTGCACCCGATGCTCGACACGCACGGGCCCGGCTGGGTCGAGTCGCGGTCGAGCAAGCCCGTCGTCGGGGTGTCCAGTGGCCTCTCGGCCCTCTTCGTCGACTGTGCCGGGCCGGGCACCCGCGTCGCCCTCGTCACCGATCCCGCATCGCGGCTCACGTACTCGCTGTTCCACCTGCTCGACGTGCTCGGCGGGGTCTGGCTGACCCGCGCCTCCGACGGTTCGCTGCGTCGGGCGGTCACGCTCGAGCCGGTGCGCTCACCGGCCCACGGCCTCGGGGTGACCGAGGACGGCTACCCGCTGCCGCAGGACGAGGCGCCGTCGTCGGTCCGGCTCGACGAGGGACGCACCGTCGACCCCGACGCCGTCCCGTGGACGCAGCTCGCCGTCGTCACCCACCACCGGGCGCGGGCCGAGGCCCGACTCGGTGGCACGCTCGAACGACTCGTCGAGTCACTCGCTCCCGGCACGCGCACCCTGTGGGGGACGACCGAGCCGGCCACCACGGTCTGGGACCGGGACTTCTTCACGGCCGCCGCGCGCAGCCGCATGCCCTCCGAGACGCGGTTCCACGTGGCCGGCGGCGACGCCTCCGGGCCGAGGTACCGGGGCTGGGTGCGTATCGCGCGCAGCGACGACGGCGTGATCGAGGAGACCCGCATCGTCGTGACCGGAGCCGTCGCGCCGGGCGTCGTCGCGGACGCGCTCGCCGACGTGGCCGGTCGACAGCAGGTCCTCCTGGCCACGGCGTGGTCGATGTCCGGCCGGGCCGACGGGACGGTGTCCGCCCACGACCGGGTCGCACCGCAGCCACTCGCCGCCGTCGTCGGGGCCCGGAGCGTCCGGGGCATGCAGCTGGACGTCGAGGGCCTGGTCCGTCGGGTCGGCGGACGGGTGCTCGGGTCGTCGCGGACGCCGTCGGTGCTCGTGTCGTTCGACGAGGGGCCGGCCGGTGACGCCGAGGTCGGTGCTGGTGCTGGTGCTGGTGCTGTCGACGGTGCCGCGGCCGCAGCCCGTTGGCACCGCTTCGCCGACGCGGTCGAGGTCGTCGGCGCCGACGAGATCCTCGCCGCGATGACCCCGCCGGGGGTGCACCGTGCCTCGTGAGTACACCGTGGTGACGCCCGAGCCCGTGACCGCCGTCGACGGTGCCCGTGCGGCCGCCGAGATCGACCCGTACCTCGGGCTGGGCAAGCTCTGGAACGGCGGCGGGCTGCAGATCGCGACCGACGACGGGCTCGTGCTGGCGATCGTGCGCAGCACCTACGTCGAGGACCCGGCCGACGCCTCCGTCCTGCTCGGGGTCGACGTCGAGGCGGGCAGCTGGCTGACCGAGGCGTACGCGCCGGGGACCGACCCGGTGTCGGACGCGGTCGTGCAGGCGCTCGTCCGCAACACCGGGGGGCGCGTCGTGGTCGAGGCGGTCCCGGGTGGGCCGAGGCCCGCGACGGCTGCGCCCGCGACGACCGACAAAGGGGCACGCTCATGAGTTCGTGGTCGATCTCGCCCAGCGGGGTGCAGTCGGTCCTGGCCGAGGTCCAGGTCTCGGCCGGCGACCTCGGCACCGCGGCCGGAGGCCTGGAGACCGGTCACGAAGAGCTGAGCGGCGGTGTCGGCGACCTCCTCGTCGGCGTGGCCAACGCGGTGCTCGGGCTGATCGAGTCCGAGGCGACGACCCTCACGTCGGTGGTCAACCGCATCGAGTCGTGCGGCACCGGTGCCGCCGAGGCGACCATCGCCTACGTCGCCGGCGACGAGGAGATGGCGGCGAACGCCCAGTCCGCCGCCGTGACGGCGGCCGCCGAGGCACCCGCGCTGGCGAGCGAGCAGAGCGCCGCCGGCATTCCGCCCGTCTCCACCCCGAGGGTGCCGCGATGAGCCCCTCGCTGATCGTCCCCGGTGCGATCCCCGGCGTTACCATCGACCCGGCGGCGATCTCGACGTCCGCCGCCACCTTCCGCAGCACGGCGACCGCCATCGCCGAGAAGGGTGCGGGCGTCGTCACCTCCTGGTCCGGGCTGTCGGGCGTCTACGCGGCGCCCGAGGCCGAGCAGTTGTTCGTCGCCATGGACCCGGTCGGCACGAGCACGCAGACCCTCGGTGACACGTTCGGCCAGGTCGCGACGTTGCTCGACGACCTCGCCACGGCCGTCGCCGCGCCCGTCGCCCGGCTCAAGGAGCTCGTCACCGAGGCCGAGGCCTTCACCGCCGAGGTGTCCGGCGGCGTCACCTACAGCACCGAGAGCTACAACTCGTACATCTCGAGCGGCCCCGACGAGACCACGGTCGAGTGGTACGACCACATCCCCTCGCGCAACCGCAACGACGAGTTGCTCGGCGAGGTCAACGCCGAGGTCGCCAAGATCGACGCCGCCCGAGCCGAGTGCGAGAACGGCATCAACGCGTTGCGCACCGACCCGATGTGCTTCCCCGAGCAGGTCGGCCTGTCGGCCGAGCAGCTCGACTCGATGAAGGACCTGCCCTACGGCGCCCCGGGCGACCCGCACAAGACCTGTTCCGAGTCGATGGGCACGGGTCTCGGCATGTTCATCGCCGAGGCGGCCTACGGCGCCGGTGCCCTGGTCGGCTGGGACATCCAGGGCGGCACGGGCGTCACCAAGGAGTTCGGCCTCAAGGCCTGGGGCGGCCTGCTCCAGGGGCTCGGGGCCATCGCGATCACGAGTCCGGCGACGATCGCGCTGGCGTACGCACCTCCCGGCACGGTGCCGGCGGCCGCCCAGCCGGCCGTCGACTGGTACCGCACCACGATCGAGGGCGTCACGCAGGGCATCGTGGGCACGCCCGAGATGTACGACGAGGACCCGGTCGCGGCCGGCACCTACGCCACCCTCGGCGTGGCCTCGTTCTTCGTCCCGGTCGGAGGCGCAGCCGTCGGCGGGACGAAGGCGGCGACGGGCCTCGCACGGCTCGGTGGCGCCGCGGAACGAGCTGCGCTCCGTGCCCCCGAAGGTTCCCTGTCGCGGATCGGCCTGACGCACGCGGGTCACGCCCTGAACGCCATGTCGGAGACCACGCGTCTCCTGACCGGAGGGCACGGCTCGGCCGGTCGCGGGCCGGACGCCGCGCCTTCGCGCTTCGACGAGCAACTCACCCGCCTCGACGACGTCGTCGGCGTCCGCGCCGACGGCCTCGCGCCACCGCCCACGCGCGTCGACGGCCCCGACACGACGCCCGGCCCGGTCCGTGGTGACGACGCGTCCGCCCCGCCCGTCCGCGACGACGCGTCCGCCCCGCCCGTCCGTGACGACGCGTCCGCCCCGCCGGTCCGTGACGAGACGTCGGCCCCGCCCGTCCGCGACGACGCGTCGGCCCCGCCGGTCCGTGACGACGCGTCCGCCCCGCCGGTCCGTGACGACGCGTCGGCCCCGCCGGTCCGTGAGGACGCAGGAGGCGCGGGTCACGCCGACGACGCCCCCGCGGCCGACCAGCCCGGTCACGCCGACGGCGATGCCGGAACGGGTGGCTCGGGCGGCGACGCCCCCGGCTCGAATGGCACGACCACACCGAGCGCCGTGGATCGAAGCGGAATGACTCGGGAGCAACTCGCGAACTACCTGGACGTTGTCGACCCCGACGCCGGCGCGGTGTTCCGCGAGAAGGGAACGTGGCCGGCCGATCAGCAGGTGCCGAAGGACGCCAGCGTCCTCGGGGCGGACGGCAAGGTCAACTGGAAAGACGAGGCGCCCCGCGACGGATTCACGTTGAACGAGGACGGCGACCCCATCAAGACGCCCGACCCCGACATCCCCCTCGGCACGCGACTTGATCGAGAGGGCCCAGAGACGGGGCGGTTCACCTCTCCGCTCAACGCGGACGGTACGCACGCCGCCCATGGAACTCGAGCGCTGCCCTGGGTTGAAGACGATTTGCACACGTACGAGGTCGTCGGCGACCTCAAGAACATCCGGGCCGCGTATGACGCGTCGACCAACACGAAGCTGAAAATGCAGATCGATGTCACGATGAAGCTCTTCAATCCGGACTGGAACAACATCCGCGTTTTCGCGGGCGAGATCGACAAGGCTTTCGGCGAAGTCGGCGGTGGTACCCAGTACCAGCTGCCGTTCGGAGCCGATGTCATGGTCGAGCTCGGTCTGCTCAAGAGAGTCCCGAACTAGGAGCGAGATGACCACCATCGATGAGACACGCGCGGCATTGAAAGCGGAAGGGCTCGACCGTCTCAAATATGTCATCGGCTCTGACGGTACGAACGAGATCGACTGCCTCGTCCTGTGCCGTAGAGACGAGGGGTGGGTGTCGTTCTCTCGGGACGAACGTGCCGCAGTCATGGAGGAAAGCGTCCGAACGTACTCCAGCGAGTCCGAAGCTTTGGACGACTTTCTCGAGCTCATGCGGTTGAAAGGCCTACTTGCCACGTTGCAGCGAGAACGAGATGCGGAACGTCTCGGTCGGCCCACGGACGCGTGATGGTGTGGCCGGTCGAGCGACGTCGGTCGCCATCGCGTCGCGAAGCGTGATGGACGTGGACGGATTGCGAGCAGAAGTGGAAGCGGCCGGGTTCGGGCACCTCGGTTTCCTCATCGGCAACACGTCGCTGCCCGTCTCCGGCGCGCACGTGATCGGGCAGATCGACGGGGTGTGGGTGACGTTCTTGCGCGACGAACGAGGTCTCGTGGAAGAGCTGACTCTCGTCGAGCATCCGGATGAGCGCTCTGCCGTGACGGAGTTCATGTCGCAGCTGCGGAACCTCGCCCGTTTGGACGAGCTGCGGGCCGTCCTCGAGGCTGAGGGTCTCCTTCGCTTGGACCACGTCATCGATGGTGACTACACGAGAGGATCAACCGCCTCCTCGAGGAGATCCATGACTGATGACGACTCGAACACTCTCGCCTCGTTGCCGAACCGCGTCAACCAACTCGGGCTCGGGCATCTGAACTTTCTGATCGGTGACGGGGAGACACAGCGTCCATACGCACTCGTCATCGCCCAGGGCGAAGATGGCTGGAGCACCTTCGTCAGGGATGAAAGAGGGCTAACCAGGGTCAAGAGCGTCCGGACGTATCCGGACGAGCGGTCGGCAGTCGAGGGGTTCCTCGTTCTGCTCGACGGCATCGCGCTCGTCAAGCGGCTTCGTTCCGAGGCCACGGCTGAGAAGGACGTCTAGCCGGTGCTTGAGGGCTGATGAGTAGGACCGACGTGGACGGACTGAGAGCAGAAGTGGAAGCGGCCGGGCTCGGGCACCTCCGTTTCCTCATCGGGAACACGTCCCTGCCCGTCTCCGGCGCGCACGTGATCGGGCAGATCGACGGGCTGTGGGTGACCTTCTTGCGCGACGAACGAGGGGTCGTGGAAGAGCGGACACTCGTCGAGCATCCGGATGAACGCTCTGCCGTGACGGAGTTCATGTCGCAGCTGCGGAACCTCGCCCGGTTGAAGGAGTTGGAGGCCCTCCTCGACAAGGGCCTGGAGCCCCATGACTGAGCGTGCCCGGCGAGAAGGAGCGGACGTCGTGCAGCCATGTCACGAGACCCTGGCCGTCCTCGAGGAAGAGGATCGGTGACCGCCGAGGGGCCCCAGAGGATGACGACACTCCAAGAAACGGTCGCGACGATCGAGGCCGAGGGGCTCGACAGGTTCGCCTACGTGATCGGTGATGATCACGCCATTTCGGCGGACGCCCTGGTCCTGACCCGACGGGACGGCGTCTGGACCTCCTTCGCGACCAATGAACGTGCCGGTGTCGAGGAGACCAGCGTTCGCACGTACGAGGAACTCTCCGACGCTCTGGACGACTTCCTGCGTCTCATGAGGCTGAGGGCCGACGAGGACGCACTCATGTCGCGCATCAGGGAGAAGAACAGGCGTGCCCACGAGACGTGGCAGGCGTCACGAGACGATCGACCGGAGAAGGCCTGACATGGCGACGATCGATTCGGTGCGCGCCGTCATGGCGGCAGAGGGACTCGACGACCTGGCGCATGTCATCGACGGTGACCCCGCGAACAGGACGGACTGCCTCGTCGTCACCCGACGCGACGATGCCTGGGTGTCCTTTTCCACCGACGAGCGCGCGGCGGTCGTCGACGGGAGCGTACGGACCTACCCGAGCGAGTCCGAGGCCCTGGAGGACTTCCTCGTCCTGCTCCGGCTGAAGAAGCTCCTCCGCGACCTGCAACGGGAGCGCGACCTCGAGCGCGCGGCGATGAGCCTCGAATCGCTGCCTGCGCAGATGGAGGCGGAGGGCTTGAACCGCGTCCGTTTCGCTCTCGGTGACGTGTACCTCAGGCGCCCGGACAGTTTCGCCGTGGCGCGACGTGACGGTGTGTGGAGCACCTTCCACGTCGACGAACGAGCTGCCGTGGAGGAACGGAGCCTGCATACGTTCCCCGACGAGGTCTCGGCCGTGGCCGACTTCCTCGACCGTCTGAGGTCCCAGCATCGCAAGCTCGAGATCCGGGACGAACTCCGAGACCGACGCCGACGAGCAGGAGAACCGTCATGACGATGGTCGCGCGCACCCTGGCCGCCCTCCGAACCCAGGTCGACGCCGGCGGACTCGGCCACCTGAATGCCGTCATCGGGGACGCCTCGACACAGAAGCCCTTCGCGCTCGTCCTCGCTCGACGGGACGAGGTGTGGAGCACCTACTTCCTCGACGAGCGAGGCCTCGTCGACGAACAGAGCATCCGCACCTACGACCACGTCGAGGCAGCCGCAGCCGACTTCCTCCGGTTGCTGGGCAACCTGGCCCGCATCGAAGAGATCGATGCCGAGCTGGCCGCCCGACGGCAGGCACAGCGTCCTCAGTGATCTCTCGGCGGCGTTCAAGCTGGGTTTGAGGTACGAAACGCTGGTCAGAGGTACATTCGTGTCGTCAACGAGCCGGGGCCACGGGGTCCCGGGTCACACCGATCAACCGAAAGGGGACTCTTCATCATGGCCATGTCTTTCGATCCTTTCACCGAGCTCGACCGCCTCACCGGGGCTCTCACGGGCATGCGACAGGGGCCCAGGGTCATGCCGGTCGACCTCTACCGCGACGGCGACCGCTACGTGCTCAACGCCGACATGCCGGGCATCGATCCGGGGTCGGTCGACGTCGACGTCGACGGTCAGCTGCTGACCATCCGGGCCAACCGCACGCCCGACACCCGTGACGGCGTCAAGTGGCTCGCGCAGGAGCGGCCGCACGGCTCGTACCTCCGCCAGTTCAGCGTGGGCGAGGGCATCGACTCGAGCCGCATCACGGCCCACTACGACAACGGCGTGCTGTCGCTGGTCATCCCGGTCAGCGAGAGGGCGAAGCCGCGCAAGATCGAGGTCGTCTCCGGCCAGGCGCACGAGACCGTCGACGCGATCGACGCCTCACCCGCCCGCGACACGACGAGCTGACCCCTCAGGCGGTCTGGCCGTCGACCCCGGCCACGCCGTCGGCCCCACCACCCCGTCACGATCCGTCGTGGCGGGGTGGTCGTCGTTCCGGGGACGCCGGCGCTCGACCGCCCCGTCGTCGGTCGCGGGCGTGCACACATCGGGCCGGCACGCGAGTACCGTGCGGTGCCCCGGTCGGCCGTGTCACCCGGCACCTGACCGTTGCCTCCGCACGTGGGCGAAGCCGACCCGCGCCTCCTACCGTTCACGGCAGGGCACGACGCCGACACGGCGTCGCCCGACAATTCTGAACACCGTCAGCAAGGAGTGCACCATGGCACAGGCCATCGAGACCATCGACGTCAACGTCCCCGTCAGCGTCGCCTACAACCAGTGGACCCAGTTCGAGTCGTTCCCGAAGTTCCTCGACGAGGTCGAGTCCATCACCCAGACCACCCCCACCCTCACGGTGTGGAAGGTGAAGGTCGGACCGGTCGAGAAGACCTTCGAGGCCGAGATCACCGAGCAGCACCCCGACGAGCGCGTCGCCTGGAACAGCACGGGCGGCGAGGTCGACCACGCCGGCGTCATCACGTTCCACAAGCTGAGCGACGACGTGACGCGCCTCACGGTGCAGATCGACTGGACCCCCGAGGGCTTCCTCGAGAAGGTCGGCAACACGCTCGGCGCCGACAACCACGCCATCAAGAAGGACCTCAAGAACTTCAAGGAGTTCATCGAGCGCGAGGGCAACGTCGACGGCGCCTGGCGCGGAGACGTCCAGGCCTGAGCCCCGGCTCCACCCGACGAGGCCCCCGGTCGGCTCCTGTTCGCAGGACGCCCACCGGGGGCCTCGTCCGTGTCAGCCGCCGAAGCCGAACGAGTGCAGCCCGTGCTCCTCGCTCAGTCGGCGGCTCCACTCGGCACCGCGGACGCTCGTCCCCTGCTCGTCGATGGGCGGGCTGAACACCGCCGCCCCGAGCCGGTTCGGCGCCGACAGGACGATCGCCCCCGACACGCTCGACTTCGCCGGCACCCCGATGCCGCGCATCCAGCGGCCCGATCCGTCGTAGACGCCACAGGTCGCCATGACCGACACCACGTCGCGGGCGACGCGAGCGTCGACGACCTGCTCACCCGTCACCGGGTTGCGGCCGCCGAACGCGAGCGTCGCGCCCATCACGGCCAGGGCCTCGGTGTCGACCAGCACCGAGCAGGCCCGAGCGTAGAGCGCGACCGCGTCGTCGGCCGTGTGCTCGAGGCTGCCCTCGGATCGCATCAGGTGGGCCAGCGCGTGGTTGCGGTCGCCGTGCAGCTGCTCGGACTCGCTGACCTCGCGGTCGTAGTCGAGCTCGCGCCCCGCGAAGGCCCCGAGGCCCGCCAGGATGCGCGTCGTGCGGGCGTCGCAGGTGTCGCCGTCGACCAGGGCGGCCGTGAGCAGGGCTCCGGCGTTGACCATCGGGTTCGGCGGTCGGCCGGTGCCGCCCTCGAGCTTGATCGCGTCGAACGCCTCGCCGGTCGGCTCGATGCCGACCGCGTCGAGGGCCGCTCCGCCGGTGTCGGCGAGGGCGAGCGCGAAGAGGAACGGCTTCACCGCCGACTGGATCGAGAACGCGTGGCCCGAGGCGCCGGACGCGACCACCTCGCCGGTGGACCGCACCACGGCGACCCCGAAAAGCTCGGGGTCGGCCTCGGCTAGCTGGGGGATGCTGTCGTCCACCGCGCCTCCTCGGGTCGGGAGGACGGAGGCGCGCAGGGCCTCCAGGGACGCGGCGTCGGACGACGGGATGGGGGACGGCATCGTCCCACCCTGACAGGCCGGGGCCCGTGCGTCCGGGCCTGCAGGAGGCAACGGGGGCCCGGGGTGGGGTACAAGGATCACGCCGGGCCCTCGGAGTCAACCCCTCCCGTTGTCAGGTCGCGTGTCTAACGTGCACCTCGTCGGGTCGCATCGGGGCGGCCCGCGAGAAGGGGCGACCATGCTGAACGACGGTGGGGGACGCCGGTCGGGCACGGCCTGGCCGGGACGGGGCCCGCTCGCCAGTGCCCTCGACCTGAGGCTCGACGTGATCGGCCGTGGCCGCTGGCGCATCGTCGACGTGCGGCGGTCGGAGCGCGGAGCCCCGGTGGTCATCGGATCGGTCGCCCAGACCGAGGCGGGCTACGAACTCACCCTCGCCGCGACCCCCGGTCGCCGCCTCTGGTGCACCGACCTCTCGAGCGCCCTCGACACCGTCGTGCGGGCCTCCTGGAACCGTCGCTGACCCGGGGAGGCGCGGCTCCGATCGGCCGGGACCGCCGCCGACCCGAGGAGGCGCGGCTCCCGTCGGTCAGGACGCCCGGCGCACCAGCGCGGCCGGCCGCCACCAGGTGACGCCCCGCCAGGCCCACTCGACCGGGCCGTAGACGAACCGGGCGAGCCAGAGGCGGCTCAGCACGGACTGCACGGCGATCAGGGCGACGCTCATCGCCAGCCCCGGGACGACGCTCGTCAGGTGCCCGAAGTCGATCACGAGGGCGAGACCTGCCACGACGATCGCCGCGACGACGTAGTTGGTCAGTGCCATGCGGCCCAGCGGCTCGAACACGGCGGCGACGACGCGGCGGGCGGGGGTGCGCCAGAGCAGGGCGAGGGCGGTGGCGTAGGCGACGGCCATGACCAGCCCGGCGATGCCGCCTGGCGTCGAGAAGCGCGGGTCGCCCGGGGTCGTGGCCTGCCAGAGCAGGGCCGGCACCGTGAGCACCGCGGCCGCGGCGAAGACCAGGCCGACGCCGCGCCCGGCGGACTCGAGCACCCGGGGCAGCCCGTACGCGGCGGCGCCGGCACCGAGCAGCATGAGGCCGGGGGTCGAGGCGAGGCCGCCACCGGTCAGGGCGTAGGCCGCGACGGTCAGCGCGGCACCGAGGGTCAGGGTCGCCCAGCGTGGGGCGAAGACGACGATCGGCAGCACGACGAGGCCGACGACGCCGTACTCGAGCAGCACGTTGCCGGGGTAGACGAGCATGAGCAGCCCCCCGATCGCGACGAGCCCGATCAGCCGGCGCACCATGACGAGTCCGGGCCGGGGAGCGCGCGCCCGGGCACCGGCGAGCACGAACCAGAGGCTCATGCCGAAGAGGAACACGAAGATCGGCACGAACCGGGTCTGCACCGTGAGGTACAGCAGGTCGCGCACCGGGTCGTCGACCGGGCCGGCGTTCTCGATCGCCAGGTCGATGCCGAGGCGGGTGATGTCGAGCGTGTTGACCAGCAGGATGCCGAACAGCGCGAAGCCGCGCAGCGAGTCGACGAACCTCCAGCGGGTGCCGGTGGTGGGTGGGGAGTCGACGGCGGGCGCAGCGGAGGTCATGTGCCCAGCCAAGCCGACCCGCGCCTCCCGGTCGTCCCCCGCGGTGATGGTGCGCCTCCGTCTGAAGTATCAGATGTGGGTCAAGCGAGCGCCCACTCGGCGCGGAACTCGTCGCAGGTGAGCCGGTCGAGGTCCGCCTCGATCTCGACCTTGGACTCGTCGGCGCCGGTGAGGCCCTGGGGCGGCAGACGGTGGATCTCGCGACCGGTCGAGCGCTCGCGGACCACGACGTCGAAGCCCGGCCACTCGCCCTCGACCGAGCCGAGGAAGAACCCGACGACGACCGAGACGAGCCAGCGCCCGGCGACGAGCGGCCGCGGCCGCCGGGTCGTGACGATCTCGGCCTGCCACACCGAGGAGGCGCGGGGCACGTCGTCGGGGTCGGTCACCGGGGGCATGCCCCGAGGCTAACGGCGGGACCGTGCGGGCCGCCTCCGTCGCCCGGGAGACCCGGTGCCGTCGGGTGGGTCAGGAGGCGCGGCTCGTCACGGCCACGCGGGCGGGCGTGAACGAGACGCGCACCGACGACCCCGGCTCGCGCCGTTCGTCGGCCCGGTGGTCCAGCACGAGCAGCGTCTCGCGGTCCACGCGCACGCGGGTGCGGCACACGGCCCCCAGGAACGACACCGACTCGACGACGCCCGCGAGCCCGCCCTGCGCGACGAACGACACGTCCTCTGGACGCACGTACGCCCAGACCGGTCCCTCGGCCGGCGTCCCCACGACCGGCACCTCGGGGCAGCCCGCCAGCCGCACGAGCCCGCCGATGACCTCGCCGGAGACCCGGTTGCTCGTCCCGACGAACTCGGCCACGAACGCCGTCGCGGGGGCCGAGTAGAGCTCTTCGGGCGTGCCCACCTGCTCGATCGACCCGGCGCGCATGACGGCGACGCGGTCGGCGACGGCGAGGGCCTCCTCCTGGTCGTGGGTGACGAAGAGCGTGGTGATCGACAGCTCGCGCTGGATGCGCCGGATCTCGTCCCGCAGCTGCACCCGCACCTTGGCGTCGAGGGCGCTGAGCGGCTCGTCGAGCAGCAGCACGCGGGGTCGCGTGACCAGCGCCCGGGCCAGCGCGACGCGCTGCTGCTGGCCGCCAGAGAGCTGGTGGGCGTAGCGCTCGCCGAGGTCGCCGAGCCCGACCAGGTCGAGCATCTCGCCCGCCCGGGTGGCGCGGGCGGCCTTGTCGACCCGACGCATCCGCAGCCCGAACTCCACGTTCTGCCGCACGGTCAGGTGCGGGAACAGCGAGTACGCCTGGAAGACCATGCCGACGTCGCGGCGGTGCGTCGGCACGCCGACCACGTCGCGGCCGTCGATCGTGATGCTGCCGCCCGCGACGTCCTCGAGCCCGGCGAGGCTGCGCAGCGCGGTGGTCTTGCCGCAGCCCGAGGGGCCGAGCACGGCGACGAGCTCGCCGGGCTGCAGCTCGAGGTCGAGCCCGGTCAGGGCCCGGTGGCCGGCGAACTGCTTCGTCACGTCGTGGAACGCGACGGCGGCGCCCGCGCCCGCACCGGCGGCGGTCGGACTCGTGACGGAGGGGCGGGGGAGCGTGGCGGTCACGAGAGGGCCTTCCGGGTGGGGATCGGGCGGGCGGCCCCGAGGGCTCCGACCCGCCCGATCACGAGCAGCAGCACGAAGGCGAAGGCCAACGAGATCAGGGCGAGGACGACGGCCGCGTAGGGGTCGGAACGGGACACCTGCACCAGGGCGGTCTGCAGGTTCACGCGGTTGAGCAGCGAGGCGATGGTGAACTCGCCCAGCACCACGGCCACGGTGATGAACGCCGCCGCGAGCAGTCCCCGGCGGAGGCTCGGCACGACGACGAGGGCCATCGTGCGCGGCCAGCTCGAGCCGAGCGTGCGCGCGGCCTCGGTCAGCGTGCGGAGGTCGGTGGCCGCGAGGTCGGACTGCACCGCTCGGTAGGCGTAGGGCAGCACCGTGACGCCGTACGCGAGCGCGAGCGTCCAGGCGCCCGAACCGGCCACCCGCGAGACGACCGAGTAGACCGGTGCCAGCCCGACCACGAGCACGATCGCGGGCACCGTGATCGGCACGAGGCAGACGAACTCGAGCGGCCGGACGAGGCGCGGGTGGCGCAGGTGCACGAGCACCATCGCCGGCACCAGCAGCACGAGCACGAGCAGCGCCGAGACGACGGCGAGCAGCAGCGAGTTCGTGACCCCCTCGACGAGGTTGCGGTACATCCGCTCGTTCTCGGGGTCGACGATCGCCAGCCAGTGGTTCAGGTCGTGACCCGTGCCGTCGGCGCTGCGCAGCGAGAACGCGACCATCGCCGCGATCGGCACCGCGAAGAGGGCCCCCACGACGGCCAGGGCGGTGCGGCGCGCCACCGTGCCCGCGCCTCCTGCGCTCGTCGACCGCGGAGCGCCCGTCGACCGCGGAGCGCCCGTCGACCGCGGAGCGCTCGTCGTCCGGGCGCTCATCGCTGCCACCGCTCGGTGCGGCGCTGCAGCAGCGAGTAACCCGTCATCAGCACGGCCATGACGACGACCATGCCGAGCGCGAGCGCGCCGGCGACGTTCTCGCGGCCGAGCACCGTCTCGCTGATCAGTGCGGCGCGGATCTGCAGCGGCACGATCTGGGCGCCCTGGCTGATCAGGGCGGCCGCGGTCGCGTACGACGAGAAGGCGTTGGCGAAGAGCAGCAGCAGGCTGCCGACGAACGCCGGGGCGAGCACCGGGACGACCACGCGGACGAGGTGCTGCCACCGGGTGCCGCCGAGCGTGGCCACGGCCTCGCTCCACTGCGGGCGGAGGCCGCTGACGGCGGGCATGAAGGTGATCACCATGAGGGGCACCTGGAAGTACAGGTAGGGCAGCAGCAGCCCGGGCACCTGGTAGAACCAGACCCCGTCCGCGTAGAGGTCGACGCCGGCGACGTCGATCAGCAGCCGCGTGACGACGCCCTGGATGCCGATCGTCGCGATGAAGGCGAACGCCAGCATGACGCCGCCGAACTGGGCGAGCACGCTCGACGCGGCGTCGATCGCGTTGCGGACGGCTCCGTCGGGGCGCAGCGAGGTGAGGCCCCAGCAGACGACGGCGCCGACGACGGCTCCGGCCACGGCGGTGACGGCCGAGACGGCGGCCGAACTGGCGAAGGCCCGGACGATCAGCGGGTCGCCGAGCGCGGCGAGGTTGTCGAGGGTGAGGGCGCCGTCGCCGTCGACGAAGCCCGTCCCGAGCGCGAGCAGGCACGGCACGATCAAGAAGGCGAGCACCCAGACGGCGAACGGGGTCAGCCCCCACCAGGCCGCCGGACGGCGCCGACCCCGTGAGGGGCCGACGCCGTCGGAGGACGAGGAGGCGCGGGTCGGCAGGCCGCCGCCGTCCCCCTCGTGCGCCGACCGCACGTCGGCGGTCGTGTCCGCCGCGCGGGTCGACGTCGTCACCATCAGCCGATCGCCGTGGCCCAGGTGTCGGCCAGGACCTTCGAGGCGGCCTCGGTCTGCTCCGCCGTGAACTGGACGGTGTCGGAGGGCTGCTCGCCGACCTTCTCGAGGGCGTCCTGGTCGACGGTGCCGGCCTCGGTCATCGCCGCGAGGCGCACGGGGTAGGCGCCGGCCGCGAGGTACAGGTTCTGCGCGTCGTCGCCCATGACGTACTCCTGCCACAGGCGGGCCGCGGCGGGGTGCGGTGCGTCGACGTTGATCGCCTGGTTGTAGTAACTGCCGAGGGCGGTTCCGGGCAGCACGGCCGTCTTCCAGTCGCGTCCGCCGGCGTCGGCCGCGGCGGCCAGGTTGTTGTAGCTCCAGTCGAAGACGACCGGGGTCTCGCCCGAGGCGATCGTCGCCGGGGTGGGGTCGGTGGGCAGGAAGTTGCCGGCGTCGGCGAGCTTCGAGAACCAGTCGACGCCCGTGCTGACGTCGTCGGCGCTGCCGCCGGACTGCAGCGCGGCCCACTCGACGGCCGCGGCGGCGGCACCGGCCTGGGTCGGGTCGCCGTTGATCGCGACCTTGCCCTCGTAGTCCGAGCCGAGCAGGTCGTCGAGGCTCTCGGGGGCCGGCACGGCGTCGGCGTCGTAACCGACCGACATCAGGCCGGTGTAGTCGTAGACCCATCTGCCGTCGGCGTCCTTGTGGTCGTCGGCGATGTCGTCCCAGGTCGACACCTCGTACGGCGCGAACTGGTCGAGGTTGGCGAGCGTCACGGCCGAGCCGAGGTCGAACACGTCGGGGGCGGTGTCCTGCCCCTTCAGGTTCTGGGCGGCGGTGATCTCCTCGGCGCTCGAGACGTCGGGGCTGTCCGAGTTGACGGTGATGTCGTACTTCTCCTCGAACCCGTCGATGATCTTGCCGTAGTTCGCCCAGGTGTCGGGCAGGGCGATCACGTTGAGCTCGCCCTCGGCCTGTGCGGCCTCGACCAGGGCGTCCATGCCGCCGAAGTCCTCTGCGCTGGTGGCGGTGGCGGCGTCGGTGCCGTTCGCCGCGCCTCCCGAGCTGTCGGCGTCGGCGCTCGCCGAGCAGCCGGTCAGGGCGAGGGCGGCGATGCCGAGGGTGGCGGCCGAGACGAGCAGGCGCTTGTCGATCATGCGGTGGAGTCCTTCGGGTGCGGGGCCGGGGTTCGCCGGGGACGGCGACGGGGGACCGGACGGCCCGCTGGGCACGCTAAGGAGGCGCGACGACGTCCCGGGGGAGGCCGCGTGAACGAGGGGCGAACAGGTGGTGGCGGGGTGGGCGTGCCGACGGGGGCGGGGGTCGAGGGGGCGGGCGGGGTCGGCCGGGTCAGCGGGCGGCGGCGACGGCCGAGAGGGCGACCTCGGCCACGGCGGCGACGAGGGCGTCGTCGTAGGTCGCGGCCGGGTCGTTGCGCGTGGTGGGCACCGAGATCACCACGGGGTCGCCCGACGGGGGGACCACGATCGCGACGTCGTTGCGGATGCCGCCCGCGCCTCCTGACTTGTCGGCGACCTGCCAGCCGTCGGGAGCGCCGGCCCGGATCAGGGTGTCGCCGGTCGCGTTGCCCGACATCCACTCGAGCAGGGTGGCGCGGTCGTCGGCGGCGAGCCAGTCGCCGTCGGTGATGCGGGCGAGGGTGGCGGTGAAGGCGGCGGGCGTGGTCGTGTCGGCCGTGCTGCCCGGGGTGAGCCGGTTGAGCTCGGGCTCGCCGTGGACGACGTCGGTCACGTCGTCGCCCTGCGCCGCGAGGGCGGCGTCGAGCCCGGCCGGGCCGCCGAGCTCGGTCAGCACGAGGTTCAGCGCCGTGTTGTCGCTCTGCCGGACGGCCGCCTCGGCGAGCTGGCGCAGCGGGAGCCCGTCGGCGACGTGCTCGCTGGTCAGCGGCGAGTACCCCGCGGCGTCGACCTCGGCCTGGGTCCAGGTGGCGACGCGGTCGAGGTCGGCGTCGTCGGTCGCGTCGAGCAGGGCCGCCACGGCGAACGCCTTGAGGCTCGACGCGTACCCGAAGCGTTCGTCGGCCCGGTGGTCGAGGGTCGCGCCCGAGCCGCTGTCGAGCACGGAGAGGCCGACGCGCGCGTCGTACCGCGTCTCGAGGTCGGTCAGCGCGGCCTCGACCTCGGGGGTCGCGAGGTCGGGCGCGGCGATCGGGCTGGGCAGGGGGACCGGGGTCGCGGTCGGGCTCGGGGCGGGTGCCGACGCCCCGGGCGTCGAGCAGGCGGTCAGCGCCAGGCCCAGGCCCAGCGCGGTGGCCGTCAGGAGGGTCGTCGTCTTCGTCGTCCGGGAGGTCATCGGTCCAGTCTCGCCGACGCCCCGGAGGCGCGGGTCGGCTCGACGTCGAGAGGTCGGGTTGCGGCACCGGGGTGAGGTTAGGCTAACCTAAGCGCGTGACCACCGACCTGCCCCTCGCGGCCACCGCACCCGCCTCGGCCACCCTCCGTGCCGACGACGTCTCGGTCGCCTACGACGGCGTCGACGTCGTCCGCGGAGCCCGCCTCGAGCTGCGCCCCGGCTGCGTCACCGCCCTCGTCGGCCCGAACGGCAGCGGCAAGTCGACGTTGCTGCGCACCCTCGCCCGGCTGCAGAAGCCGCGCACGGGCTCGCTGACCCTCGCCGCGCCTCCTGCGGGGGTCGAGTGGTCCGAGAACGTCGTTCGCGCCCCGGGGAAGGACGATTCGCGACCACTCGACCGCCCGAGCGCGAGCGAGGACGCGGGCCCGGGTGACGAGACGGTCGACGGGTTCGAGCTGTCGCTGCGGCAGTTCGCGCGGCGCGTGGCGCTGCTGACGCAGGGGCGCCCGACCCCCGGTGGCCTCAGCGTGCGCGACGTCGTCGAGTTCGGCCGCTACCCGCACCGCGGCCGCTGGGGGCGCTCCGACCCCGACGGCCCCGCCGCCGTCGACCGGGCGCTCGGGCTCACCGGCGTGGCCGACCTCGCCGACCGCGGCGTCGACCAGCTCTCGGGCGGTCAGCTGCAGCGCGTCTGGTTGGCCAGCTGCCTCGCGCAGGACACCGGGGTGCTGCTGCTCGACGAGCCCACCACCTACCTCGACCTGCGCTACCAGGTCGAGCTGCTCGACCTCGTGCGCGACCTGGCCGACTCGGGCCGCATCGCGGTCGGAGTCGTGCTGCACGACCTCGACCAGGCCGCCGCGCTCGCCGACCGCATCGTCGTGCTGAGCGAAGGCCGCATCGTCGCCGAGGGCGACCCCGGGGACGTGCTGACACCGCGCCTCCTGACCGACGTCTGGGGCATCCGCATCGACGTCGACACCGACCCCACCACCGGCCACCTGCGCACCCGCGCGATCGGCCAACACCACACCCGGGCCGAGACGCCCGTCCGATGAGAGAGACACCACCCGTGACCCAGCGCCTGATGACGACGCCCCGCCACACCCCGACCACCGGCGGCCCCGCCCGCCGCCCCGCCCGCCGACTGCTGACGGTCACCGCCGTCGCCGCGGCCGCGGCCCTGACCCTCGCCGGCTGCGGCACCACCGAGTCGGCCGACGCCGGCTCGACCTCGGGCAGCGGCGAGCAGATCACCCTGACCGACGGCACGGGGGCCGAGATCACCCTCGACGGTCCCGCGACGAAGGTCGTCGGCACCGAGTGGAACGTCGTCGAGGACCTCGTCGCCCTCGGCGTCGAACCCGTGGGCGTCGCCGACGTGAAGGGGTACAACGAGTGGGACGCCGCCGTGCCGCTCACCAACGAGCCGACCGACATCGGCACCCGCGGCGAGCCGAGCCTCGACACCGTCGCGTCGCTCGCACCCGACCTGATCGTCGCGACCGACGGCCTGAGCGCCGACGCCGTCGAGCAGCTGAAGGAGATCGCTCCCGTGCTGCAGATCACCTCGGCCGACGCCTCGCGCCAGATCGAGCACAGCATGGACAACCTCGACCTCATCGCCAAGGCGACCGGCACCGAGGAGAAGGCGGCCGAGGTGAAGAAGGAGTTCACCGACGCCGTCGAGGCGGGCAAGCAGGCCCTCGCCGACGCCGGTCTCGCAGGTCAGCCCTTCGCCTTCGCCGACGCCTACGTCGACGCCGGCCAGGTCAGCATCCGGCCCTACGCCAAGGGCTCGCTCGTGTCCGACGTCACCGAGGAGCTCGGCCTGACGAACGCCTGGACCGTCGAGGGCGACGAGGCGTACGGCCTCGCCACGACCGACGTCGAGGGCCTCACGCAGCTGCCGGCCGACGTGCAGTTCCTCTACATCGACAACACCGCCGCCGGTGCCGACGACCCGTTCGCGGTGTCGCTCGCCTCGAACGCCGTCTGGACGTCGCTGCCCTTCGTGCAGTCCGGTGACGTGCACCGTCTCGACGACGGCATCTGGATGTTCGGCGGCCCCGCCGCGATGACCGCCTACGTCGACTCGCTGGTGTCGACCCTGACGAAGTAACCGGCACCGTGAGCACGACCGTCACCCCCACCGACCCCGCGCCGCCCCGGCTCGGCGAGCCCGCCGCCGTGCCCGACGAGCGGGCGCTCCGCGCGGCGCGAGCCCAGGAGGCGCGGCTCGCCGCCCCCCGCCGGGTCACGCTCGGGTCGGTGGGCGTGACGGTCCCGCTGGTCGCCGTGGTCGTGGTGCTCGCCCTCGTGGACGTCACGCAGGGCACCGCCGACGTCGGCGCCCGGCAGGTCTGGCAGGCGCTGACCGGCACCGCGACGGCAGGCGACGCGTCCGTGGTCGTGGCCTCGCGCCTCCCCCGGATGGTCGCCGGCCTGCTGGTCGGCGTCGCCCTCGGAGCCGCCGGGGCGGCCCTGCAACAGATGAGCCGCAACGTGCTCGCCTCGCCCGACACCCTCGCCGTCAACGCCGGCGCCTACGCGGCGCTCGCGCTCGCGGCCGTCACGGGGCTCAGCCTGCCCCTGCTCGCCTCGTCCGGCGTCGCGTTCGTCGGCGGGCTGCTCGCCGCGGGCCTCGTGCTCGCGGTGTCCGGGCTGGGCGCCGGCACCGTGCGGCTCGTGCTCGCCGGCAGCGCCCTCGGCCTCGGCCTGGCCTCGGTGACGAGCGCCCTGCTGCTGCTCTTCCCGCAGCAGACCGCCGGGCTCTACGCCTGGGGCCAGGGCAGCATCTCGCAGAACGGCTTCGACGGCGTCGTCCAGCTCGCCCCGGTGATCGTCGTGGGGCTGCTCGTGCTCGTCGCGATGAACGTCCGCGTGGACGCCCTCGCGCTCGGGGACGACGCCGCCCGCAGCGTCGGCGTCGACGTCCGCACGACCCGCGTGGTCACCGTCCTCGCCGCCGTGCTGCTCTCGGCCGCCGCCGTCACCCTCGCGGGGCCGATCGGTTTCGTCGGCCTCTGCGCCCCCGCCCTCGTCCGCCTGCTGCGTCGGGCCGTGCCCTCCGTCCGCCGCTTCGTCGTCTTCCTGCCCCTCGCGGCCCTGGCGGGCGCCGCCCTCGTGCTCGGCGCCGACGTGCTGCTGCGCGCCCTGGTCGGTGCCGAGACGTCGGTCCAGGTGCCGACCGGCGTCGTGACCTCGCTGCTCGGGGCGGTCGTCCTCGTCGTGCTGGCCTTCCGTGCCCGCGACCACGGAGGCGTCACCCCGACCGACCGGCACCCCGTGGTCTCCCGCCTGCGGTTCGTGGTCGTCGTCGTGGTCGTGCTCGCCGCCCTCGTCGCCGTCGTCCTCGGCTCGGTGCTGCTCGGCGACGCCAAGCTGCTGCTCGGCGACGTCGCCAACTGGGTGGCCGGTCGGTCCGGCCGCGTCGTCACCTACGTGCTCGACACCCGCGTCCCCCGGGTCGTGGCCGCCCTCGCCGCGGGGGCGGCGCTGGCGCTCGCCGGCACGCTCGTGCAGGCCGTCACGCGCAACCCGCTCGCCGAGCCGGGCATCCTCGGCGTGACGGGCGGAGCCGGCCTCGGGGCCGTGCTGCTCGTCACCACCGTGCCGCTCGCGACCGGCTGGGGCATGGCCGGCGCGGCGTTCGCCGGAGCCGTCGTGGCGGCCGTCGTCGTGTTCGGCCTCGCCTCCCGCGGTGGCTTCCCGCAGAACCGGCTCGTGCTGATCGGCATCGGCGTCTCGACGGCGACGGCGGCCGCGATCAGCCTGCTGATCGTCCTGACCGACCCGTTCAACGGCGCGAAGGCGCTGACCTGGCTGTCGGGTTCGACCTACGGCCGCACGCTGGACGATGCGCTGCCGGTGTCGCTGGTGCTCGTGGCCGCGCTCGTCGTGGTCGTGCTGCTGCGCCGTCGCCTCGACCTGCTCGGGGTGGACGACGACACCCCGCGCCTCCTCGGGGTCTCGCTCTCGCGGTCGCGCCTGGTCTTCCTGTCGCTCGCGGTGCTGCTCACGGCGACGGCCGTGGCCGCCGTGGGCGTGGTCGGATTCGTCGGACTCGTCGCCCCGCACGCCGCCCGGTCGCTGGTCGGACGGCGGCACGCGCGGGTGCTGCCCGTGGCCGTGCTGCTCGGCGCGGTGCTGGTCTGCGCCGCCGACGTGCTCGGCCGCACGCTGATCGCCCCGGCACAGCTCGGCGCCGGCCTGCTGACCGCCGTGATCGGCACGCCGTACTTCGTCTGGCTGCTCTGGCGCGGGCGGGCCTCCGCGAGCTGACGCCTCGGCGCCCTGACGCCCGGCGCCCTGGGGCCCCGACGCCCTGGCCGGTCGAGTGGGCAGAAGGTGTCCTTCCCGCCTCGACGAAGGACGTTTTCTGCCCACTCCACCCGCGCCTCCCGGGGTCGGGACGTCAGGAGGCGCGGCGCAGCACCCGGAGCAGCACCAGCCCCGCGACGCCCCCCGCCAGGTACCCGAGCAGGTCGGTCGCCACGAAGGTGGAGCCGAGCACCCACGCGACGGGCGGGAACGCGTCGGCGGCGGCGGCGGGCAGCCCGGTCAGTTGGAGCAGCTCGATGCCGACCGACGCCGCGGTGGCGGCCCCGGCCGCGACGGGGGCGGCCAGGCGCGGGGCGACGAGGCGCGGGGCGACGAGGGCGAGCAGCAGGGCGAGCAGCACGGTGTAGAGCGCCGAGCCGAGCAGGTCGCCCGTCAGCCCGGGGACGGCGAGCTCCGCGACGACGCCGAGGGCGACGGTCGCCGCCGCCGCGACCGCCGTCAGCAGCCGCAGCCGCAGCCGCATCCGCAGTCGTCGAGCATCCCCCGGATCTGCGGCCCGCGGGTCGAGTGGTCCCGAATCGTCCTTCCGCACAGCGGGAGGGACGCTTCGCGACCACTCGACGGGCGGCGTCACGAGAGGCACCCGGTCTGGACGCCGAACGACAGGCCGTCGGCCGTGCCGCGGATGCTCGCCGACTCGATGCCGTCTGGACGGCCGGGAGGCGCGGACCAGTAGTCCCGGCCCATGGCGCGACCGGCCTGGTGGAACCCGTCGGCCGACCAACCGTCGACGACGGCGTCGAACGGGCCCTGGGCGTCGTCGTGGACGGTGAACACCGGCACGACCACCGAGCCGACCACCCGGGTGCCGTACTCGGTCTCGCACAGTTCGCGCCTGGTCTCGACCTCGGCCGGCACGCCCGTCGCCGCCACGGATGCCTCGACGTAGGCGCGCACGGCGGCCTCCTGCTCGGGCAGTTCGGCGAGCGGGCCCTCGTTGACGAACGGGCTCTCACCGATGTCGCCCGGCTGGGGCTCCGGACCGTCGTCGGGCTCGGGTGCGCCCAGCGGCAGGCCGATCCAGCCGGTCTCCGGGGTGGTCGCCCGAGGCTTCCGCACCCAGAACTCGGTGCGGCGGGCGACCCCGGCATCGGCCTGCTCGTCGGCCGCACCCCGCAGGACGGCGAGCACCGGATCGGGCTCGTAGGTCGAGACGTCGAGCGAAGGTCGACTGCTCGCGGTGACGTCACCAGGGGTGAAGGCCAGTCCGGTGACGCCGTCGAGCGCGAGCACCGCGTCGATCGTCGCGAGCATCGTCGGTGCCGGCGAGGTGGGGCTCAGGGCCACCGACGAAGGGACGGACGTCGTGGTCGTCGCCTGGCCGAGGTGGAGGGAGAAGGTCGGGCCAGCCGTGCCGAGGTGCGGCTGGACCGCCGCCGCAGCGTCCGCGAACGAGTTCCCGGGTGCGACGACCGCCGAGTAGGCGTAGCGGGTGGTGTCGACGGAGGCCAGGGTGCTCTCGCCGCGCAGGTCGCCCGCCAGTCCGACCTGGACCTCCGACGTCGGATCGACGGTGACCGGGGCGAGGCCCGGGCCGCCGGGGACGTCGAGGTCGATGTCGAGGGTGGTACCCGTGACGCCGTCGCCCACCACGCCGTCGACGAGGGCGGCGACCGCCAGGTCGGGGCCGTCCGCGGTGACCTCGACGTAGGCGTCCCAGGTGAAGGGGTCGTCCTTCGCGTCACGCTGCTGCAGGCGGGTCTCGACCGAGGCGACACCGTCGACGGCTGCGATCCGATCGGCGAGCTCGGCCAGGGACTGCTCGGACCCCTCGGGCGGTGGTTCGGCGAAGAAGCACGACGTGAGGCCGCACGCGACGACGACGGTCGCCACCGATGCCGCGATCGCCCGGTGCAGCGTGGGAGAGGCCATCTCTCGAGCCTACGAACGGGCGAGCCGGGTCGCGTCCGTCTCGGGGACCACGCCGCGCGCCGGGAGGACGACCCCGACCAGCCGAACGACGGCGCCACGGGGGCGTTCCTCGCCGACGCGACCCGCGCCTCCTGGGCGGTGGAGCTCAGGAGGCGCGGGTCGCGTGCTGCAGGTCAGGCCGCGTCGACGACGCGCGAGACGTCCGCGCCGACGCGCTCGCCGGCGACGGTGCCCGTCAGCCCGGCGCTCGCCAGGAAGCGGTCGGCGGTGCGCAGGCCGAGGGCCATGATCGTCAGGGCGGGGTTCGCGACGACGGCACTCGGGAAGACCGAGTTGTCGGCGACCCAGAGGTTCGGCACGTCGAAGCTGCGCCCGTCGGGGTCGACCACGGCCGTCGCCGGGTCGGTGCCCATGCGGCAGGTGCCGATCGTGTGCGCCGTGCGGGCCAGGACGCGGATGTCGCGGCCCCCGGCCGCCTCGACGATCGCGGTCATCGTCTCGACGGCGTGGTCGTCGATCGCCTTCTCGTTGTCGCCGGGCGTGAAGGTGACGACGACCTTGGGCATGCCGAACTCGTCGACCTCGTCGGACAGCGTCAGGCGGTTCTGTTCGCTCGGCAGGCACTCGGCGTTGATGCCGACGCCGGCCATGAAGCGGTAGTCGTCGAGCGCCTTCACGAGTTCGGGGCCCCAGAGGCCGGCACCGCGAGCCAGGGTCGTCGCCAGCGTCAACGGCATGGCGCCGAGGCTCTGGATCAGGTAGCCGCCGACGAAGTCGACGCCCTCGGGCCGCATCGTGTCTTCGGTGATGATCGACGACGGGTACCCGCGGTAGCCGCGCATCTCGGTGTCGAAGGTGCCCCAGACCTGCGTCGCGCCGTGGGCCATGAAGTTGCGACCGACCTGGTCGCTGCTGTTGGCGATGCCGGCGTGCAGCAGCAGGCGCGGGGTCTCGACGCCGCCCGCGCAGAGGAAGAGCGCGGCGGTGCGCTGGCGGTGCTCGACGCCGTCGCGGACGTAGACCACGGCCGACACCTCGCCGGCCTCGTCGAGCTCGATCCCCGTGACCATCGACTCGGGGCGGATCTCGGCCCCGTTCGCGACGGCCATCGGCAGGTAGCTGGTGTCCATGCTGACCTTGGCGCCGCTGCGGCACCCCTGGTGGCAGCTGCCGCAGCCGACGCACGCCGGGCGGGTGCCGACGTGCTCCTGGCGCCAGTCACGGCTGACCAGGGCCGCCGGGGCGTCCGTCGCGCGGATGCCCAGCGCCTCACACCCGCGGATCATCATGTCGCTCGACGCGTTGCGGGCGGGCGGCGGCATCAGGTACGACCGCGACGGGTCCCACGGGTAGTCGGTCGGGCCGGAGACGCCGACGAAGTGCTCGACCTCTTCGATGTACCCGATCAGCTCGGCGTGGTCGACCGGCCAGTCCTCGCCCTTGCCCGTGAGGGACTTGAGCTTGAGGTCGCGCTCGTCGGGACGGGGGGTGAAGGCGCCCCAGTGCAGGGTCGAACCGCCCACGCCCTTGCCGCTGTTGTTCTGGCCGAACGCGGTCGGGGTCTCGCCGCCGCTGAGGCGCTCGTCCATCCAGTTGATCTTGACGGCCTCGATCTCGTCCTGCGTGTACTCGTCGGGCTCGAAGTTGCGGCCGGCCTCGAGCGCGACGACCGAGAGGCCCTGCAGGGCGAGCTTCGCCAGGATCGGGGCGCCACCGGCGCCGGTTCCGATCACGACCGCGTCGACGACCTCGGACTCGTCGTAGGTGCGTTGTCCGTCGAGCTTCATCGGGTGACCTCCATGGCTGGTTCCCAGCCCTCTCGTTGGCCGGCACCGAGCCGGCTGAATCCTTGCAGGGCGCGACCGGCACGGCCGTTCGCGAAACCGTCGAAGCCGATGCGTTCCATCGTCGCGGGGTGGGCGAGCCAGAGCTTGACCAAGTCGACGCGGCAGTCCTCGAACCACGCGGTGAGCTGCTCGACCGAGAAGGGGTGTGCCTCGTCGGGGCTGGGTTGCCCCGTGCGCCCGGGGGTGCCGCCGGTCATCCCGGCGTCGTCCTGGTCGCCGCCGTGGTGCGAGTCGCCGCCACCGCTGTCGCCGACGGTGCCGAGGGCGTCGTCGGGATCGCCCGCGACGATCGCGGCGAGCCGCTCGTCCTGCTGCTCGTAGGTCAGGCCGGTGAAGTCGGCGAGGGCGTCGAGGCCCAGCGCGTAGGCCTCGGGGTCGCTCGGCAGGTCGGCGTTGCGCCAGCCGTCGCCGTAGCCGGCGGCGAGCTGGGCGTCGACCCGCGCGGCGAGGTCGACCGAGTGGTCGGGGTCGTCCTGCGGCACGACGCGGGAGGCCACGGCACGCAACGTGGTCAGCTGCGCCTCGGTCAGCACCTGTGGGACGTAGCGCGGGTCGTCGGCGACGGCGCGCCGGGCGAGGATGCCGCGGGTGTTCGAGGCGGTGCGGCTCGAGGCGATGACGCGGGCGAAGTCGTCCGACATGACCGGCGCCCGCCCCGCGTCGTCGCGCCAGAAGTCGAGGATGGCCGAAGCGACCTCGGTCGGGCGCTCGAGCGGCAAGAGGTGCCCCGCGCCGTCCAGGGTGAGGTGCGTGGCACGCGGGTAGACGGCGCCGTTCAGGCGACGCTGGGCGTCCTCGCCCAACGGCCCGTCGGCGCCCCCGGCGACGATCAGGGCGGGCACGTCGAGGGTGCCGACCTCGGCCGACCAGTCCTCGCGGCTGCCGCGGTCGAACCATGCGGTCCACGCCTCGGGGGAGGTGCGGTGCAGGTCGGCGAGGGCCTGGTCGTCGAGCGGCGTGGCCAGGGGAGCGCCGACGTTGTCGTCGACGAAGCTGCGGGCCGTGTCGGCGTCGAGCGGGCCGTCGGCGGCCGCGGCGATCATCTGCTCGCGGTTCGACTCGCTCATGGGCTCGGGTGACGGCGGGGACGCCGCGAGCAGCACGACCCCGGCGAGGCCGAAGAGCCCGCCCTGCCCGGCGAGCGTGCGCGCGGCGACGATCGACGCGATCTTGCCACCCATGCTGTGACCGACGAGCAGCCAGCGGGTGGCGCCGTGCCGGCGGATCTGCCGGGTGACCTGACGGACCATGTCGTCGACGGTCACCCCGTCGGCCGTGGTGGCGTCGCCGAAGCCGGGCAGGTCGAGGGCGACCACCTCGACGTCGTCGCCGAGCGCCTCGGTGACGGGACCGTACTCGAGCCGGCTCATGCCGAGCGCGTGCAGGCAGAACAGGGTGGGGCGTGTGGTGGTGTCGCTGGTCACTCGGACTCCTCGGAGAAGACGTGGGGCCGGGCGACGACCCCCGTCGTCCCGGCGGACTCGACGCTACGGCGCGCCACCGTCATCGGGCCGAATGAGGGCGTGCGGACCGTGCCGGTGGTACGACTGATTGCCCACCGCGGGTGGTCCCGACGCTGGGAGGCGTACCCCGAGGAGGCGCGGGCGGCGGATGCTCAGGAGTCGCGCCTTGTGCCCGCCCCGCCCGCCCGGGAGGATGGGCGGATGGAAACCGTCATCATCGCCCTCATGGTCATCGGGTCGATCGTCGTCATCTTCGGCATCGTCTTCTTCCTGGTCGCGGCGGTGTTGCCCACCCGTGCGCCCCGTGCCGACCGCCGGGGCCGCGGCGGACGTCCCGCCGCCCGCACCCGCTAGTCGGGGCCCGGGGTACGACGATGGACGAGGGACTCGTCGTCCACCTCCAGCGGTGCGCCGCCCAGCTGGTCACCCGCAACGAGCTCCGTGATCGGTTCGACCTCGCACGGACCGTCACGCACGCGGCCGACTTCTCGCGCCGATCGGCTGCCGAACGCGCGGCCGACGAACTCCGCACGGCGGGCTACGACGCGACGGTCACCCGGCACGGTCTGCTGGGGGCAGATCTCCGGGCCAGCCGGGAGGACGCGCTCGACGACGACCGCGCCGTGACCTTCACCCGAGAGGTGTTCGACGTCGTGCAGCGATCCGGCGGTCGGTACGACGGCTGGAGCGCCGAGGTCATCGCCGAAGCCCAGGCCTGACCCGCCTGCATACGCCTGTGCCCCCGGGTCGCACCACCGAGGTGGTGTCGAACCGCCGATGTGCGTGGTTCGACACCACGTCGGTGGTTCGACATCGCCTCCCGCCCTACGGGACGATCGCGTCGACGTAGCCGCCGTCGACCCGCAGCGCCCCGCCCGTCGTCGCCGAGGCGAAGCGCGAGCTGAGGTAGACCACCATGTTGGCGATCTCCTCCGGCTCGATCAGTCGCTGGATGAGCGACTGCGGTCGGTGCTTCAGCATGAACTCGTGCTGGGCCTCGTCCCAGGGCAGGTCGTCGCCGACCAGCTCGCGCACGAACTCCTCGACGCCGCCCGTGTGCGTCGGCCCGGCGATGACGCTGTTGACCGTCACGACCGAACCCGCGGCCGCC
Source organism: Frigoribacterium sp. SL97 (assembly GCF_026625765.1). Taxonomy (NCBI): domain Bacteria; kingdom Bacillati; phylum Actinomycetota; class Actinomycetes; order Micrococcales; family Microbacteriaceae; genus Frigoribacterium; species Frigoribacterium sp. SL97. The sequence continues at coordinate 239,176 of NZ_CP113062.1, read as the reverse complement.
TTCGCGAACCCCCGCGACACCCCGAGCAGGGCCGTCTTCGACACCCCGTAGTGGATCATCTCGACCGGCGTCACGATCGCCGAGTCGCTCGCGATGTACTGCACCCGGCCCCAGCCGCGCTCCATCATGCCGGGCAGGTAGGCCCGCGTCAGGCGCACGGCCGACAGCACGTTCGTCTCGAAGTAGCGGCGCCACTCGTCGTCGTCGATGCTCAACGCGTCGGCCGAGCCGAAGACGCCGAGGTTGTTCACCAGCACGTCGACCTCGGGGAAGGCCTCGACCGCCGCCTGCGCGCCCGCCTCGGTGGCCAGGTCGGCCGCGAGCGTGACGACCCGCGCCTCCCGGGTCCCGGCGTCGAGGGCCGCGAAGGCGGCGTCGCCGGCCAGCGAGTCGAGGAGGCGCGCCCGGGCCGCCCCCGTGGTGTCCGTCGAGCGTCCGTTCACGATGACGCAGGCCCCGGCGGCGGCGAGCCCCCGGGCGATCGCGAAGCCGATGCCCTGGGTCGAGCCGGTGACGAGTGCGGTGGTGCCGTCGAGTTCGATCTTCATGGGTCCATCCTGCTCGCAGGAGCCCCGGGGGCCCACCCGACCTCAGCGGCGGCGCGGCACGACCATCGGCGACCCGGTCACGGGGTCCGGCACGACGACGCAGGGCAGGTCGAACACGTCGGTCACCAGCTGCTCGGTCAGCACCTCGGCCGGGGTTCCCGTCGCCACCACGTCGCCGTCGGCCATCACGATCAGGTCGGTCGCGTACCGCGCGGCCTGGTTGAGGTCGTGCAGCACCGCGACCACGGTCGTGCCCTGCCCGTGCAGCCGGGCGAAGAGGTCGAGCAGGTCGTACTGGTGCGCGATGTCGAGGTAGGTCGTCGGCTCGTCGAGCAGCAGCACCGGGGTCTGCTGCGCGAGCGCCATCGCGACCCACACTCGCTGGCGCTGGCCGCCCGACAGCTCGTCGACGGGCACGTCGACCAGCTCGGTGAGGTCGGTCTCGGCCAGGGCCGCGTCGACGGCCTCGCGGTCGGTGCCGGTCCACTGCCGGAAGAGCCCCTGGTGCGGGTAGCGGCCCCGGGCGACGAGTTCGGCGACGGTGATGCCGTCGGGCGCGGTCGAGGTCTGGGGCAGCAACCCGACGATGCGCGCCACCTCTTTCGCCGGCACGCCCGCGAGCTCGCGTCCGTCGAGCAGGACCGACCCCGACCGGGGCTTCAGGAGGCGCGCGAAGGCCCTCAGCAAGGTCGACTTCCCGCAGGCGTTCGGCCCGACGATGACCGTGAACGAGCCGTCGCGCACGTCGGCGTCGACGGCCTCGCTCACCGTTCGCCGGTCGTAGGCGAGGTGCGCGCCGCGGGCGACGAGGCGGGAGGGGCGGGTGTCGTCGGCGTTCACGCGGACCTCCGGGATTCAGAGACGAGCAGGGTGATCAGGTAGACCCCGCCGATCACGAGGGTGACGAGGCCGACCGGCACCGGGTTGGCGGCCACGTGCTGGGCGACGAGGTCGGCGACGAGCAGGAGCACCCCGCCGACGAGTCCGCCGGCGACGAGCGGCACCCCGGCCGACCGCACCAGGCGTCGGGCCAGCTGCGGCGCGGCCAGGGCCACGAACGCGATCGGCCCGGTGCTGGCGGTCACCACGGCGGTCAGCGCGACGCCGACGACGACGAGCGCCAGGCGCGACCGCTCGGCGCCGAGGCCGTGCGACCGGGCGGCGTCGTCGCCGAGCTCGAGCTGCCGGAGGGGACGCGACAACGCCATGACCAGCGGGGTCAGCACGACGAGCAGCACCAGCGCCGGGACGAGCTGCTTCCAGCCGACCAGCGCGAGCGAGCCCGCCCCCCAGAACGACGCGGTCAGGGCGACCTCGTTCTGCGCGCGCAGCAGCAACCAGCTGTTGACCGAGTGCAGCAGGGCCGTGACGCCGATGCCCACGATGATCAGCCGCAGCCCGTGCACGCCGCGACGGTAGGCCAGCAGGTAGACGACCAGCGCGGTGACGAGCCCGCCGATCAGGGCGCCGGCCGCCGTGCCGATCGTCGAGGCCGCACCCGACACGATGACGACGATCGCCCCGGTGTAGGCGCCGGTCGAGAAGCCGATCACGTCGGGCGAGCCCAGCGGGTTGCGGGTCAGGGACTGGAAGACGGCGCCCGAGACGCCGAGTGCGGCGCCGAAGACGAGGGCCGCGAGGACGCGCGGCAGCCGCCAGTTCAGCACGATGGTCGAGGCGAACCCGTCGCCGCCGAACAGCGCCCGCACGACCTGGGGCGGGCTGAGCGGGTAGTCGCCGATGCCGAGGGCGACGATCGCGACGACGACGGCCACCACGACCAGCGTCAGCGTCGCCGTGCGTCGCCGCCCGCCGGTCGAGCGCCACGAGCGCAGGAGGCGCGGGCCGACACCCGGGGAGGCCGACGTCGTCCGCGTACCCGACGACGTGCCCGTGCCCCGGGTCGGGCGCGTGTCCGGCCCCGTGCCCCCGGTCACGCGCCACCCACCCGTCGGCGTCGGGCGATCGCGATGAGCACGGGGGCGCCGACGGCGGCCGTGACGAGGCCAGCGGCCAGCTCGCCCGGGGGAGCGACCACGCGGCCGAGGACGTCCGCGAGCAGCAGCAGCACCGGCCCGAGCACGGCCGAGAGGGCGGTGATCCACGGCTGGCTGGGCCCGACGACGCCGCGGGCGGCGTGCGCGACCATGAGCCCCACGAACGCGATGGGCCCGACCACCGCGGTCGCGCCTCCGGCCAGCAGGGTGACGACGACCAACGAGACGACGCGCACGGCCGGCACCGAGACGCCGACCGACGCGGCGTGTTCGTCGCCGAGCGCGACGGCGTCGAGCGGGCGCGAGGCGATCAGGGCGACGACGACCCCGGCCGCGACGAAGGGCAGCACCGTGAGCACGGGCTCCCAGCCGCGGTCGGCGAGCGAGCCGACCTCCCACGCGCGGACGGCGTCGAAGCGGCGGGGATCGGCCAGCACGATCGACGAGGTGATGCCCGCGAGCACCGACCCGAGCGCGAGGCCGGCGAGGGTCAGGCGGGCGGGACCACCGCCTCCTCGTCCGGCGCCGCCGATCAGGGCGACGGCGACCGTCGCGAGGCCCGCACCGACGAACGAGAACCAGACCCAGCCGCTCGCCGAGGTGACCCCGGCGAAGCCGACCGCGAGGGCGACGGCGAAGGCGCTGCCCGAGGTGACGCCGAGGATGCCCGGGTCGGCCAGCGGGTTGCGCGTCACGGCCTGCACGACGGCCCCGGCGACCCCGAGCCCGGCCCCGGCCACGATCGCGGCGACCGTCCGCGGCAGGCGGAGGTCGAGCACGGCGGTCGCGTCGGCGGTGTCGCGGCTCGCGGCGCCGGTGAGGATGCGCAGCACCTCGTCGAACGCGACCGGCCGCGCGCCGACGGCGAGGCCCAACACGACGGCGAGGGCCAACAGGGCCAGGGCGGCCACGAGGGCGAGGAGGCGCGTGCGGGTGCGCCGGGAGCCCCGCGTCGGTCGCGGGGCACGGCCGACCGTGAGCGCTCGGGGCATCGCCATGACGATTAGCTTAGGCTACCCTCACTTGGAGTCCGGCCGAGTGGCGCACGTCGCCGTCCAGGCCCGCCCCCGCACCCGACCTTCCGCCCGACACCACGTCACAGCACCGACGTCACAGCCCTGAGGAACACATGCGCAAGTCACTCTCGATCGCCGCCGCCGTCGCGGTAGCCACCCTCGCCCTGGCCGGCTGCTCGGCCGACGCCGACCCGGACGACGCCGCCGGCGGCGGAGCCTCGGGCGGATCGGGCGCGTTCCCCGTCTCGATCGACACGAAGTTCGGCGAGGTCACCATCGACCAGAAGCCGACGCGCGTCGTCGCGCTCGGCTGGGGCGACGCCGAGACGGCGCTCGCGCTGGGCGTGCAACCCGTGGGGGCCTCGGACTGGCTCGCCTTCGGTGACGAGGCCGACGGCGTCGGCCCCTGGGCACAGGGTCTCTACGACCAGGCCCCCGAGATCATCGGCACCCTCGAGCCCTCCTACGAGGCCATCGCGGCCCTCGAGCCCGACGTCATCCTCGACACGAAGAGCTCGGGCGACCAGGAGCGCTACGACCGTCTGTCGAGCATCGCCCCGACCGTGGGCGTGCCCGAGGGAGGCGACAGCTACCTGACCGACTTCGAGGACCAGATGGAGCTCGTCTCGAAGGCTCTCGGTGAAGAGGCCAAGGGTGAGCAGCTCGTCGACGAGAACGAGAAGGCCGTCGAGGCCGTCGCCGACGCCCACCCCGAGTGGAAGGGCAAGACGATCACCGCCGCCACGAAGACCAGCGAGGGCTGGGGTGCCTACGTCGAGGACAGCGAGCGGGTCGAGCAGCTCGAGGAGCTCGGCTTCGAGCAGAACCCCGCCATCTCGGCGCTGTCCCCGAACGCCGGTGGCTTCTCGGTGTCGATCTCGAGCGAGCAGCTCGACCAGATCGACGCGGACGTCATCGTGGCCTTCCCGATCTACATCGACACCACCGAGATCACGGACGACCCGCAGTGGAAGGCCCTGTCGGCGGTGCAGGACGGCCACGCCGTCGTCATCGACGGCGACGTCGCCGCGGCGTACTCGCTCGGTTCGGCGCTCTCGCGCCAGTACGCGCTCGACCAGCTGGTGCCGCTGCTCGAGGGCGCCACGGAGTAGTCGCCGCACCCGTGCGGGCCGAATCGCTGCAGAGGGTGAAAGATGTTCTGGTGACCCACGAGCTGCACGACCTGATGACCCCCGAGAAGAACGTCCAACGCATCATGTGGACCGGCACGATCTGGTTCGTCGCCGCGGTCGGCAGCGTGGCGGTGGCCATGGGGCTGCTGCTCGCGACCGGCTGGCGTCCCGCCCTCCTCTCGGCCGGGCTCGCGACGTTGTTCTGGGTCGGTGCCGCGTTGGTCGCCCTGAGCGTCGGGCTCATCGGGTGGTCGGGCTGCCCGATCCTCGAGGTCGACGTCCCCACGGCCGACCGCAACAAGACCCGCACGATGCAGGCCGGCACGATGCTCTTCATCGTCGGCGGCGCGGCCGCCCTGCTCGCCGTCCTCCTCGGCCCCGCGAGCTGACGCCGACGCCCCGCGAGCTGAGCCTCGCGAGTTGAGCGGGGGACACCTCACGACCGCCCGTCACTAGGGTGGCGCGAATGAGCGAACACGAGTCCCCGACGACGGCCACCGCCCTGCCGGGCCCCTCCTGGACCGAGCACGTCGTGTGGTGGCACGTGTACCCCCTCGGGTTCGTCGGGGCGGACACGACGGGAGCGGACCGCTCGCCGGCACCGCGCCTCCTCGATCTCGTGCCGTGGCTCGACCACCTGGTGGCCCTCGGCGCCAACGGCCTGGCCCTCGGGCCGGTCTTCGCGTCGTCTACCCACGGTTACGACACCATCGACTGGTTCGCGGTCGACCCGCGCCTCGGCACCGAGGCCGACCTCGTCACCCTGATCGAGGCCGCCCACGCGAAGGGCGTCAAGGTCATGCTCGACGGCGTCTTCAACCACGTCGGCCCCGAGTTCCCCGCGCTGGTCGAGGCACGTCGCGACCCCGACTCGAGCGCGGCCTCCCTGTTCCGGCGCGAGGACGACGGCAGCCTGGGCACCTTCGAGGGGCACGGCGGGCTCATCGCCCTCGACCACTCGTCGCCCGAGGTCGCCCGCACGGTCACGGACGTCCTGACGTACTGGGCCGACCGTGGTGCCGACGCCTGGCGGCTCGACGCCGCCTACTCGGTGCCGTCGTCGTTCTGGGCGACCGTGCTGCCGCCGCTCCGCGAACGGCACCCCGACGTGTACGTCGTGGGCGAGGTGCTGCACGGCGACTACGCGGCGGCCGTCCGTGACGGAGGCCTCGACTCGGTGACCCAGTACGAACTGTGGCAGGGCGTCTGGCACGCCCTGGCCGAGGTCAACCTGTTCGAGCTCGAGTGGGCGCTGCAGCGCCACGACGGGTTCCTCGACGACTTCGTGCCGCTGACCTTCGTCGGCAACCACGACGTCACGCGCATCGCCAGCCAGATCGACGACGACCGCCACCACGCCCACGCGATCGTGCTGCTCCTCACCCTCGGCGGTACGCCCTCGGTCTACTACGGGGACGAGTTCGGCCTGCGGGCCGTCAAGGAGGCGCGGGTCGGCGGCGACGACGCGGTGCGTCCGGCGTTCCCCTCGGCGCCGGCCGAGGCTCCGGGTGCCGGCGTCCCGGACGCCCTCCCCGAGGTCCTCGCCTTGCACCAGGAGCTGATCGGCGTGCGACGTCGGCACCCGTGGCTGCACACCGCCCGCAGCCGCACCGTGTCGGTCGCGAACGAGTCGCTCGTGCTCGAGGTCACGGGCGCCGGGGCGGGCCGGTCGCTCGTCGTCGCGCTGAACCTCGGCGACGACGAGCTGCGCGTGGCCGACCCGGCCCCGGGCGAGTGGGTGGCCGGTCGGGACGCGGGCCTCGACGGCGACGTCCTGTCGGTGGGGCCGCACGGCTGGGCGGTCGTCGCGCGCGCCTGACCCGGCCCGCGCCTCCGGGGTCCCTCCGACGCTCGTGGGCATCCCCTGGGAGTCGCGACGAACCCGGGCGGGCCGTCGCTACCGTGCCACGCATGGCTAAGACACGAGAGCTACTCATGACCTCGACCCTCGCCGTCGGTGCGCTGGTCGCCGCCACCGGATGCACCTCCGACCCCGCCGTGACGGCCCCGACCGCCGCGGCGACCGGCGTGCCGAGCGCCCCCGCGACGAGCGCGACCCCCGCCGGTTCCGAACAGGACTCGGCCGAGCAGGCGCTCGTCGTCCGCTACCTCGACGCGATCTCGGGCGGCGACACGGCGGCGGCCTGGGCCCTGCTGACCCCCGAGGCGCAGCAGTTCTACGGCGCCGAGCGGACCTTCGCCGAGTACTCGCCGGTGGACGGCACGGTGACGCCCGACGAGGCCTCGGTCCTGGTCGACGCCGACCTGGCCGTGGCCGAGGGGCCCGAGGGCGCGTTCACGCTGGTGAGCGCCACGACCGACGACCTCGCCGACGCCTGGATCGTGCGCGAGACGGCCGACGGCCTGCGCGTCGACGACGCCGGCGTGCCGCCGACCGGCGACTCGGTCTACGAGTGGGACAACCCGGCCGTCGGGGCCGAGGACCAGAGCGCAGGAGGCGCGGTGTACGACACCACGGCCCCCGCGTCGATCTCGTTCGCCAGCCCGTTGAGCCAGGACCAGACCGAGCCGAGCGTCGTCGGCTACCCCGACACGCTCTGGGCCTTCCTCGACGGTCAGCAGCTGCCGTCGATCGAGGCCGTGTCGGCCGGATCGGGCAAGCGCTTCACGACCGAGATCGGCGAGTCGAGCGGGGCCGGCCGCGGCCTCACCGTCGTGTGGCAGACGGGCGACGACTCGCTCGGCTGGCGCAGCAGCACCGTCGTGCTCTGAGCCCCGGCCCGGCAGGGCGTCCGCCGCGAACCCCGTTCACGAAGACGAACCCGGTTCAAGCAGGGTTCATCTTCGTGAACGGGGTTCGTCGTCGGGAGGCGGGGAGCGCTCAGCGGCGGCGCAGCAGGGCCATCGCCTCGAGGTGCGGCGTCTGCGGGAACATGTCGAACACGCGCGCGGCGACCACGTCGAACGACGGCATCGCGTCGAGATCGCTCGCCAGGGTGACGGGGTTGCAGCTCGAGTAGACGACGTGCTCGACGTCCGACCCCTCGAGCCAGCCGGCCAGCGTCGCCCCGATGCCGCGTCGCGGCGGGTTGACGATCACGAGCTCCGGAGGCGCGGTGCCGGTACCCGAGGGCCCCGCCCCCGCGGACGCGCCCGTCGCGAACCGGGTCGCGTCGTCCGCCGCGAAGCGCACGTGCTCGAGGCCTGCGCGACGGGCGCTGCCCCGGGCGCTGGCCACCGCCTCCTCGCTGGTCTCGATGCCGACGACCTCGCGGTACGCGTGTCGACTCGAGCGGCCGGCGCCCGGGCGCGCGACGTGCAGGGCGAAGCCTCCGACGCCGCAGTAGAGGTCCCACACGGTGGCCGGGTCGATCGCGTCGACCCATTCGGCGGCCTGCGCGTACAGCCCGGCCGCGATCGCCGTGTTCGTCTGGAAGAAGCTCTGGGGGCGCAGCTCGAGGTCGACCCCGCCGAGGTGCATGGTGAGCGTCTCGCGGTCGGTCAGCACGATCTCGTCGGTGCCCTCGAGCACGGCCTTGTGCTCGGGCAGCAGGTTGACCGACACGACCGCGACCCGGGGCAGGGCCTCGAGCAGCCAGGGCAGTTCGGACCGCAGCCGGGGCAGGGCCTGCTCGCTGCGCAGCACGAAGCGCACCATCAGCTCGCCCGAGGGCGACTCGGTGACGTGCACGTACTTCGCCTCGCCGCGGCGTCGCGGGACGTCGTAGGGCAGGAGGCGCGCCCGGGTCACGAACGCCGCCAGCGTCGGCAGCGCCTCCTGGATTCCTGACGTGTGCAGCCCGCAGCCGCGCAGGTCGACGCCCTGCCCGCGGCCGTCGAGGATGCCGAGCGTCGGCTCGTCGATCGTGCCGCCGACGACCATCTTCGCCTTGTTGCGGAACCCCGACTCGGGGCCGGTCAGCGTCGGCAGCCAGGCCGAGGGCGCATGGCTCTCGCCGAGGAGGTCGCGGACGCGCGCCTCCTTCTCGGCGACCTGGACCGGGTAGGGGCGGTCGAGGAGCGTGCACGAACGGCACAGCCCCGCGTCGAAGTAGTCGCACTGCATGGCGGGCCGAGTCTAGGCGAGGGGCGTGGGGTGGCGACCCGCGCCTCCTCGGCTGGGTGCGGCCGGGTCAGAGCTGGGTGATGCCGCGCACGAGGGCGAGGGCGCTGCCGACGGCCGCGAGCGTCAGGACGAGGATGCGGCCGACCCGGGCCGGGACGACCTTGCTGAGGTGGTGTCCGACGAAGGCGCCGACGAACAGCAGGCCGAGGGCTCCCGCCCAGACGGGGACCGGCTCGGACGGGATGCCCTTCGTCAGCACCGAGGTCAGGTTGATCGCCAGCAGGAACACCTGGCCGGTGCCGACGAAGACCTCCCGGGGCCAGCGGTCGCTGGTGGCGTGCACCGTCAGCGCCGGACCGCCGACGCCGGCCGTGACGTTCATGAAGCCGCCGAGGGCGCCCGCGGCCACGGCGCCGACGCGGCCGGGCAGGAGGCGCGCGCGGCTCGAGAACGCCATCACGAGCACCCCGACCAGGGCCAGGGCGCCCACCGCGATGGTCAGCGGACCGGTCGGGGCGGTCTGCACGACCCACGCGCCGATCGGGATCGTCACGAGGGCGGGCAGGACGAGGAGGGCCGCCGTCCGCCACCGCACCGTGCGCCAGGTGCTCGCCAGCACGACCAGCGCGAGCACGGCGGCGAGGGCGTTGCCGACCGAGACGCCGGCCTCGGGGCCGAGCACCACCACGAGGAGGGGTGCGGCGGTGAGCGCGAAGCCGATGCCCGCCATGCGCTGCGTGAGGGCGCCGACCACGATGGCCGCGGCGGCGAGGGCGAGCGTCAGCGGGGTCACGCCGCCACGCTACCCGGCGTGCCGGGCCGGGCTGCGCCGTGCCGGGCTGTGCCGGGCGTGCCGGGCCGGGTCGGCATGGCGCCAGGAGATGGCCACAGCGCCAGGACTAGTCGTGGTGCGGTGGCCATCTCGTGGTGCTGTGGGGGCTGGGGCTGGGGCTGGGGCTGGGGCAGGGCAGAGGGGCGGCGTCAGTAGGGTGGCGGCATGACCGACTCGTCGAAGACCGTCCAGTTGCGCCGCTACGAGCTCGTCGAGGGGGTGCTCGACGACTTCGTCGCCTGGTTCACCTCGACGCTGATCCCCGCCCGGCTGTCCGAGGGCTTCGCGATCGAGTTCGCCTACGCGGACCGTGACGCCAACCAGTTCGTCTGGGCCGTCAGCACCCCCGGCGACGCTGCACGGTTCGCCGAGGTCGAGGCCGCCTACCTGCAGTCCGAGGCGCGGGCCGCGGCGTTCGCCGGCCAGCCCGTGCGGGTGGCGACGCAGCACGTCACGCTCGTCGAGCCCGTCGCCTGACCGCCCCGCCCCTGCGACACCGCCGAGTGGACAGGACACCGCCGAACGCCGCGGCGTCCTGTCCACTCGGCGGTGCCTCGTCAGCACGGCCGACGTCGGTGCGGTGACGGCTCCGGGCAGGCCCGACTAGAGGGCGTCGACGAACATCTGGGTCGCGAGCGGCACGTTCGTGGCGTTCGACGACGGGTCCCAGCCGACGACCGCGACGGCCTCCCCGCTGACGCGGGCGGTCAGGCCGACCAGGGTGAAGCTGCCGCCGCCGACGGTGCCCGTGACGCGCCAGCCGAGCGACTCGTCGGTGCCCGTGAGGGTCGGCTCGGTGGTCTCGACCGTGGTCTGCACGGGCTGGCCCTGCATCGTGAAGAGGGCGGTTCCGTCCGCGCAGCGGGTCAGGGCGTCGGACGCCTCGGCGACCAGGGCCGAAGCCGCGTCGTCGTCACCCGTGCTCGCGACGACGGTGGTCATCGAGCGGTCGTTGCTCGTGCCGAACTCGAGCGCGCCGTCGGGGGCGGCGTCGTCCCAGCCGACGCCGAACGGGGCGAGGCAGCTCGGGTCGCTCGCGGTCAGCCCCGGGTAGACCGAGTCGAGCAGCTGGTCGGTCGTGTCGAACTCGTCGGGCACGAACTGGATGCCCGTGAAGACGGACGCCAGTTCGGCGTCCGAGAGGGCGGCCGACGAGGCGTCGGCAGTCGCCGTGGCCGACGGACTCGCCGTGGTGGTGGCGCTCGGCGTCGTGGTCGGCTCGTCGCCGGCACCCCCTGAGCACCCGGTCAACAGCAACACGAGAGTGGCGGCCCCGACGGGCAGCGTGGTCCTGATCGACATGTCGTCCCCTCCGTCCGGGCACCCCCGTGGTCCCGCGACGCCCCGAGGCTACCAGCGGGTCGTGATGCTGCTCGGGCCCGCGCGTCGCACCGCGGACCGGACGTCGCACCGTCGAGATCGGCGGTGCGACGTCCGGTTCGTGGTGCGACCCGGGCCGATGACGGGAGGCCGATCGGCCTCGGCCCCGGGCTCAGGGCAGCAGGCCCGAGCGGTAGGCCCAGACGACGGTCTGCAGGCGGTCTCGGGTGCCGAGCTTGGTCGTGATGCGGGTGAGGTGTGACTTGACCGTGCTCGTCTCGACCACCAGGCGCTCGCCGATCTCGTCGTTCGAGAGCCCCTCGCCGAGCAGACGGACGAGCTCGCGCTCGCGCTCCGTCAGGACGTCGGGCGACGGCTCGACCGCCGATGCCCGCCGGCGTCGGGTGAACTCGGCGATCACCCGCCGCGTGGTGGCGCCGTCGATCGCCGCGCGGCCCGAGGCCAGGGCGCGGACGGCACCGACGAACTCGTCGGGCTCGACGTCCTTGAGCACGAACCCGCTCGCGCCCGCCTCGAGGGCACCGAACACGTACTCGTCGAGGTCGAAGGTCGTGGCGACGAGGACCGCGGGGGTGCTCGCCGACCCGACCCGCGCCTCCTGCCTGTCGACGGCATCGCCGCCCAGGGTCGCATCGCCGCCGGGAGCCGGACCGCCGCCGAGAGCCGGACCGCCGCCGAGGGGCGCTGACGAGCCGAGGCCGCCGGCAGCGGCCGTTCCGGCGGCACCGGGCCCTACCCGGGCGTCGACGATCGCCCGCGTCGCCTCGATGCCGTCGCCGCCGGGCATGCGCACGTCCATCACGACGACGTCGGGGCGGGTGCGTCGCACGACCTCGACCGCCTCGCGCCCGCCGGACGCCTCGCCGACGACCTCGATGCCACCCGCCGTCTCGAGCACGACCCGGAAGCCGGTGCGCACGATCGCCTGGTCGTCGACCAGCACGACCCGGATCACTCGGCACCCCCGCCGGCGAGCCCCGCACCGGGCCCGGGCGTCGCCGCGGTGGTCGCAGACGGCGCCGCAGCGGGTGCCGACGGCCCGGCCGCCGAGGCGTCTGCCTCGACCGGCAGCTCGAGCCGCACCCGCCATTGCCCCTCGGCGGTCGCTCCGGTGTCGAGCCGCCCACCGACCAGGTCGGCCCGCTCACGCATGCCGACCAGTCCGAAGCCGCCGCCCCCCGACGTGTCGCGAGCCACGGGCAGGTCGTTCTCGACGACGATCACGAGGGACCCGGCCGTCGCGGTCAGGTGCAGCTCGACCGTCGCCCCCGGCGCGTGCCGACGGGCGTTGACGAGCGCCTCTTGCACGGTGCGGTAGGCCGTGACGTCGGCGAGCGGGGCCAGCGAGGGCAGCGTCCCGTCGACGTGCGACGCGACGACGGCCCCGGAGGCGCGGGCCTGGTCGACGAGGTCGGCCACGTCGCCGAGACCGGGGACCGGCACGGTGCCGCTCGGTCCGTCGCCGGTCTCGCGGAGGATGCCCACGATCGACCGCAGCGCGTCGAGGGTCTCGCGGCCCTGGGCCCGGACGCTGCGGAGGGACTCCTTGGCGCGCTCGGGGTCGCCGTCGACGAGGCGTTCGGCGGCACCGGCCTGCACCACGAGCCCGGTGAGGTGGTGCGCGGCGACGTCGTGCAACTCACGGGCCATGCGGGTGCGCTCGGCGGCGACCGCGGCCCGGGTGAGCGTCGCCTGGTGCTCGACGCTCTCGGCCGCGCGGGCCCGCGCGTCGCGGTCGTGGGCGCGGCGCAGGGCCACCCACGAGCCGACGGCGGCGCTCACGCCGTTGATCAGCACGGCGCTGGCCACGAGGGCGAGCGCCTCGACCACGACGCCGACCTCGCCGAGCCCGGCGGGGGCGCCCAGCTGGTCCTTGACGATCGCCGACGCCCCGACGGCGGCACCGACGGCCTCGATGCCCACGGCGGCGAGCACCGCCCCGACGACGTCCCGGGTCGGCCGCAGGGTGGCGACCGTGTAGGCCGTGACGACGGGGGCGGCCGTCCACAGGGCGAGGCCGGTCGGCAGCACGGTGAGCAGGGCGGCCTGCAGGACGGCGACCGCGAGCAGGGCCGTGACGGGGCGGACGCGCTGGAGTGCCAGGGGCACGTGCTGGACGAGCGCCAGCACGATCACGGCGACGATCTGGGCGGTCGGGATGCTGCGGTTCGCGCCGTAGAACTCGCCCGCGGCCAGCAGCGTGGCGAGGAAGGCGATCGTGACGAGCGCCCAGACGGCGGCGAGGGCGACGTCGCGGCCGAGCACCGTGTGCACGCCCAGCCGGTCGAGGACGCGGCGCACCGTCGCCATCCCGGGCCCGGCCGAACCGGCCTGCCCGGCCTGCCCGGCCTGCCCGGCCTGCCCGGCCTGCCCGGCCGAACCGGCTTGGCCGGCCTGCCCGGCCGAACCGGCTTGGCCGCGCGGACCGCCCGGAGCGGGCGAGGTGTCGGGGGTCGTGGTCACCGTCCGAGCATGCCAGGTGCCGCGGGCCTCCCGGCCCCGGGCCGACGACGGCTGTGCACCGTCGGCCCGGGTGTCGCGCTGGGAGCGGGTCATCAGAAGCTCACGCTCGGGGCGATGAGGCGGAAGCCGAAGGCGAAGCCGGCGAGCACGACGAGCGACGCGAGGACGAGCACGCGTCCGGTCACCACGGCCCAGCCGCGACGGTCGCGCACGGCCCGCCAGGCGACCAGGGCGGCCGGCACGATCGCGACGACGCCGAGCAGCTGCAGCCCCTGGAGGACCCGCAGGGTGACGGCCGACACCTCGGCGAACGACATGGCCTGCACCGCGACGACCGCCCAGCCGACGAGGGCCAGCAGCGTCGACGCCTGTCCCAGACGCGACAGCAACAGGGTGCGGTCGCGGCGACGCGGAGTGGTGGTCGCCGACCCGGTCGACAGGCCGGCCCGGAGGTCCCGACGTCGGCGTCCCACACCGGCGAGGGCGGTGGAGGGCCAGACGATCATCGAGGCGAGCAGCACCACGACGGCCAGGACCACGCTCGGCAGCACGGCCGACGCGGCCTGCCAGGGCTGCGCCCGCAGCATGGTGAAGGAGGCGCCCCACGAGATCGCCTCGACGGTCGCGTCCCCCTCGGTGTCGGTGGTCCGCGTCGCGAGCAGGGCGTCCCCGCCGACCTCGCGCCACAGGTCGGTCCCGACCTTCTCGTAGACGCCGGTGGTCATGCCGAGGGGTTTCGGCGTGACGGCGACCGTGCCGTCGGAGCGGGGGACGATCGTGGTCTGACCGCTCAGGGCGAGCAGGGCGCCGGGGTTGGTGACGGGGGAGCGCGACGAGAGGTACGTGCCGGCCAGGTCGGCGGCCACGGGACCGTCGGAGGCGTCGCCGTCGACCGTGCCCGCGCCTCCTCGGCTGGCCGTGTCGGCCGTGTCGGCCGAGCCGACGGTCGCCGCGTCACGCAGGTACCGGTCGGCGAACCCCTGCAGCACCGTGGTGCGCAGGTCGAGGGAGGCCGTGGCCGATCGTCCGCTGCCGTTCATGCTGAGGAAGATGCCGGTGTCGTGCTCGGGGAACATCCGCATCGCCGAGTGGAAGACCTGTGTGTCGCCGTCGTGACCGAAGGCGGCCAGGCCGGGCGTGCTGTCGTCGAAGAACGCGAGGTCCATGCGCTGGCCGGCCACGAGCGTGCCGAGGTCGTCGGCGTCCAGGGCGGGACGGTGCATCTCGGCGAGCGTGTCGGGCTGCAGCAGCGCCTGGTCGTCCGGCAGGTCGCCCAGCTGGGCGAGCATGAAGCGGGCCATGTCGGTCGCGGTGGCCGACATCGCACCGGCCGGGGCCGCGTTGACGACCTCGGTGGCGACGGCGGGCTTCGAGTCGTCCGGGTAGCCGTGCGCCAGGCGGGCGTCGAGGTCGGCGGGCAGCGGCTGGGCGAACGACGACGAGGTCATGCCGGCACGGTCGAAGACGTCCTGCTGCAGCAGGTCGGCGAACGGGACGCCGCTGACGCGCTCGCCGACGTACCCGGCCAGGGTGGCTCCGTAGTTGGAGTACGCCGGGGTGGTGCCGGGCGTGAACACCTGGGCGGGAGGCGCCTCCGAGACGGCCTCGCGCAGCGTCTTCTCGCTGCCGGGCGTGCCGATCAGCCCCGCGATGACCTCCTCGAAGCCGGCCGTGTGGGTGAGCAGGTGCCGCAGGGTGACGGCGCCCTTCGGGGTGTCGAGGTCGAAGTCGAGGTACTGCTGCACGTCGGCGTCGAGGTCGAGGTCACCCTTCTCGACGAGCTGCATGATCGCGGTGGCCGAGACCACCTTCGACACCGAGCCGACGCGGAACAGCGTGCGCTCGGGGTCGACCGCCTCGGCGGGCGTCTCGCCGGTGCCGGTGTCGGCCATGCCGTAGCCGCGGGCGGTCAGCACCTTCCCGTCGGCGACGACCGAGACGGTCGCCCCCGGGATGCCGGTCGTCTGCAAGGCCGATCCGACGGCGCCGTCGAGCCACGTGTCGACGTCGTCCTTGGTGAGCGAGTGACCGCCGGGCTGGTGCTGAGGCGGTGCAGGAGGCGCGGGGTCGGCGGTCGCGCCCGTCGCCCCGGACGCGCACCCGGCGAGCGTGACGCCCAGGGCGACGACGGCTGCGGCGGCGGCGAGACGGGTCGTGCGGGTCGTGCGGACGAGGAGGCGCGGCTGGCGCCGCCGGGACGAAGGGGCTTCTCGGGTCGGTGTCGTGATCATGCCTCTACGCTCGCGGCTGCGCCGCCGCGGCACCGGGTGCAGGAGTCGGGACCTGCCGTACGACTTTCGTCGTACGCCGGACGTCGGTGGTCGCGCCTACGGTCGCCGACATGGGCGTGCAGACGAAGTTCGAGAACGCGCGGGCGGCACTGCGCAAGCCGCCGGCCGAGCATCCGTGCGCGATCCCGCCGATCCCGGGCGGGCAGGGGCTGTGGCTGATCCGGCAGGGCGAGGCGGCTCCGCTCGGTTACGTGCGCCAGCGGCCGGTCACGGGCGGCTTCGCGTTCGACGTCTACGCCCACTGTCGTGACGAGGGCGGGCGGCGCCCGTGGTTGCACACGGCGTCGTCGCTGAACTCGGCCGTGGCGTGGACGCTGCAGCACGACGCCGACGTCCGCGCGCTCATCGCCCGCAGTGCAGCCGAGCCCGACCCGTGGCCGCCCGCCGCGCCTCCCGAGCCTTCCGCCGGTCGCCGCCGCACCCCCTGACCCCGGGCCGGCCCCGGGCGGCAACGGAAAAACCCCGCCCCGTGCGTGAGCACGAGGCGGGGTCCACCGGGATCGCCGACCCCGTCGAGCAGGGCGGGGCCGGTGCGTCGTCACGGAGACGACCCGGTTTCCAGGCCGCACCTCGCGAGGCGGGGTGCGGCCAGACAGGTACTACTCCGTGGCGGCGGTGATCTTCGCGACGCCGACGAGCATCTCGTCCTGGACGGCGTCGGTCTTGAAGGTCTGGTTCAGCAGTGACGCGGCGTCGGGGCTGATGTGCACCGTGGTGCCCTCGAGGACGGCGTTCGAGCCCTCCATCTGGATCGGCTTCAGCGTGCCACCCCAGAGGTTGAAGAGGTAGGCGTCTTCGGCGGCGACGGTGCCGTTGGCGGTCACGGTGCCGTAGAGCTTCGACTCACCCGGGTCGATGCGGAAGTCGGTCAGTTCGACGACGGTGCCGTCGGCCGAGGTCAGCGACAGGCCGGAGCCGTCGTGGTCGATCTCACCCTGGACGTAGGGTCGCACGTCGCTGTCGGGGCCGTAGTAGTCGACGTTGCCGCCCGTGATCGGGAAGGCGAAGGTGCCGTCGGTGAAGGTCGCGGTGCCGACGACGCCGGGGGTCAGACCGAGCGAGGTGATCGCGTCGACGAAGGACTGGTCGACGGCGACCTGGGTGTCGACGCCGTTGCTGAGGTCGGCGATCGACGCAGCGGGCGTCGACGCGGCCGAGGGCTCGGACGAGGAGGACGACGACGTCGAGGAGGTGTCGGTCGCGGTGCCCGAGTTGGACGAGCAGGCGGCGAGCGAGAAGATCAGGGCGCCGGAGGCGGCGATGCCGAAGGCGGCTTTCGTGATGCGCTTGCGAGTGAAGGCGTTCATGGTGAAGCTCCTTGTCAGTTGGTCCCGGTGGGGATGTACTGGGTTCGCCACCGGCCCCGAAAAGGATTGGAACGCATCATCTTCGTTACCCGCCCGTGACCTTCACCCCCGAACGAGGGGTGGTCGTGTCCGAGCGGTCGAAGCCGGTGCGCAGGAGGCGCGGTGTCGGTCTCGAGGACCGGCACCGCGCCTCCTGCGGTCGCGTCGAGTTCCGCTCTACTTCTTGAGGAACTCGAGCACGACGCGGTTGAACTCGTCGGCGTCGCTGACGTTCGCGCCGTGCGGTGCGCCGGCGATCACGTGCAGCTCGGACCCGGCGATCGCCGCGTGCGTCCGGGCGCCCGAGCCCTCGTACGGCACGGTCGCGTCGCCGTCACCGTGGATGACCAGCGTCGGCACGGTGACCTTGGTCAGGTCGTCACGGAAGTCGGTGTTCGCGAACGAGGCCATGGCCTCGAGCGCGGCGGCCTTGTCCGCCTGCTTCGCGAGGCGCAGGGCGTCCTGGCGGTCGGCCTCGGACACCTTGAGCACGCCGTCGACCGAGAAGAAGCCGGTCGTGAAGTCGTCGTAGAACGAGTCCTCGTCCTTGGTCAGGCCGGCCGTCATCTCGGCGGCGGCCTCCTTGGTGAGGGGGCCGTCGGGGTTGTCGTCGGTCTTGAGCAGGTACGGGGGCACGGCCGAGGCGAAGACGACGCTGTGCAGGCGCTCGGTGCCGTACGTGCTGAAGTAGCGCGCGACCTCGCCGCCGCCCATCGAGAAGCCGACGAGCGTGACGTCGTCGAGGTCGAGCTCGGTGAGGACGGTGTGCAGGTCCTCGGTCAGGTGGTCGTAGTCGTAGCCCGTCTTGGGCTTGTCGCTGCGTCCGAAGCCGCGGCGGTCGTACGTGACGACGCGGTAGCCGGCCTCGACGAACGCGGGGACCTGCTTGCTCCAGGACTCACCCGACAGGGGCCAGCCGTGGATCAGGACGACGGTGCGACCCGTGCCGCCGGTGTCGTCGACGTGCAGGTTCGTGTCCTTGAAGAGGCCGTGGTGTGCGGTGATCTCGGTCATGGTCGGGTGCCTTCTCTCTCCCGCCGTCCTGGCGGGTACCCCTCCGTTAGTAGTCGGCCTCCCTGGGGGCCGGGCCGTCTCGGAGGCATCTCGGAGGTGGGGGACAACCGGCGGGCAGGCCTGGCAGGGATACCCCTAGGGGGTATAAGCTGAGGCCCGATCGAGAGGACAGCGCATGACCGACACCACCATCACCACCCTGCAGGTCGACGGCATGACCTGCGAGCACTGCGTCGCGAGCGTCACCGAAGAGCTCTCCGAGGTCGTCGGCGTCGACTCG
Organism: Frigoribacterium sp. SL97; assembly: GCF_026625765.1. Taxonomy (NCBI): domain Bacteria; kingdom Bacillati; phylum Actinomycetota; class Actinomycetes; order Micrococcales; family Microbacteriaceae; genus Frigoribacterium; species Frigoribacterium sp. SL97. The sequence goes on along the minus strand of NZ_CP113062.1, from coordinate 220,888 downwards.
GTCGAGGTCGACCTCAACCCCGGAGGCGCGTCCACCGTCTCGGTCCAGGCCGACGCCACCGTCGAGCACGACCAGCTGCGCGCCGCCGTCGAAGAGGCCGGCTACCAGCTCTCCGCACGATGACCACCGCCGGAGGCGCGGGTCGGCCGGGCGAGGGCGTCACCGGGAGCACCCTGCCACCCGACGCGGTGCAGTTGGACATCACCGGCATGACCTGCGCCTCCTGCGCCAACCGCATCGAGCGCAAGCTCAACAAGCTGCCCGGCGTCGAGGCCTCGGTGAACTACGCGACCGAGAAGGCGCACGTGCGGGTCGTGGCCGGTGCCGTCGACGACGCACGCGAGGGCGACCCCGGGGTGCCCGACGTCGACGCGCTCATCGCCACGGTGGCCGCCGCGGGGTACGGGGCGACCGTGCCCGCGCCTCCTGCGTCCCCGACCGGGGCGGCCGACGGCTCGTCCGACGCCGCCCCGGACGCCCGGGCCACCGAGGTCGACGCCCTCCGCCGACGCACCCTCGTCAGCACCGCCCTCGCCCTGCCCGTCGTGGTGCTCTCGATGGTCCCGGCCCTGCAGTTCACCAACTGGCAGTGGCTCGCGCTGACCCTCGCGGCACCCGTCGCCGTGTGGGGTGCCTGGCCCTTCCACCGTGCCGCCGCCGTCAACCTCCGCCACGGTGCCGCGAGCATGGACACCCTCGTCAGCGTCGGCGTGGTCGCCGCCTTCGCCTGGTCGCTCTGGGCCCTGTTCTTCGGCGACGCCGGCCGGCCGGGCATGCACATGTCGTTCAGCCTGGTCGCCACCCACGGCGGTCCGACCGAGCTCTACCTCGAGGTCGCGTCGGCCGTGACCGTGTTCATCCTGCTCGGCCGCTGGCTCGAGGCCCGCGCCAAGCGCCGCTCGGGCGAGGCCCTGCGCGCCCTGCTCGAACTCGGCGCGAAGGAGGCCACCGTGCTGCGCGACGGTCAGGAGGCGCGGGTCGCCACCGCGGGTCTGGTGCCCGGCGACCTCGTGGTCGTCCGTCCGGGCGAGGCGATCGCCAGCGACGCCCTCGTGCGTGAGGGCACCTCGGCGGTCGACCTGAGCATGCTGACCGGCGAGTCGGTGCCGGTCGAGGTGGGCCCGGGCGACCGCGTCGTCGGAGCGACCCTCAACGTGGGCGGACGCCTGCTCGTCGAGATCACCCGCGTCGGGGCCGACACCGAGCTCGCCCGGCTCGGTCGCCTCGTCGAGGAGGCGCAGAGCGGCAAGGCCGAGGTGCAACGACTGGCCGACCGGGTCTCGGCCGTGTTCGTGCCGGTCGTCATCGGGCTGGCCGTGCTGACCTTCGTCGGCTGGCTCGCGTTCGGCGGCTTCGTCGAGGGTGCCGGGGGCGGTGGCTTCTTCGCCGGGTCGCTGCAGACCGCGTTCACCGCCGCCGTCGCCACCCTGATCATCGCCTGCCCGTGCGCGCTCGGGCTCGCGACGCCCACCGCGCTGCTGGTCGGCACGGGCCGCGGCTCGCAGCTCGGCATCGTGATCCGGGGGCCGCAGGTGCTCGAGCGCACCCGCACGGTCGACACGATCGTCCTCGACAAGACCGGGACGGTCACGACCGGGCGGATGAGCGTGCGCGAGGTCGTCCTCGACGACGCCGCGGCCACCGGGGTCGACGACGTCCTGGCCCGGGCCGCCGCCGTGGAGTCCGGCTCGGAGCACCCGGTCGCCCGCGCGGTCGAGGCCGAGGCCGCCCGGCGCGGGGTCGTCGTCCCGGCTGCGGAGCAGTTCACCGCCCACGCCGGGGCCGGCGTGCAGGCCCTCGTCGACGGGACGCTCGTGCTGGTCGGCCGCCCCGGGTGGCTGGCCGACGAGTGGTCGGTCACCGCGCCTCCCGGGCTCGAGAGGGCGTTCGCCGCCGCCGAGGCGACCGGTGCGACCCCCGTCGCCGTCGCCTGGGACGGTCGGGTGCGTGGTGTCGTCACCATCGCGGACACCGTGAAGCCCGGTGCGCGGGAGGCCGTCGAGCGGTTCCGCGGCCTGGGCCTGACGCCCGTGCTGCTGACCGGCGACAACGCGGGCGCGGCACGGCACGTCGCGGCGCAGGTCGGCATCGCCGCGGCGGACGTCGTGGCGCAGGCGACCCCGCAGCAGAAGGTGGAGGCGGTGGCCCGGTTGCAGGCCGAGGGTCGCGTCGTCGCCATGGTCGGCGACGGCGTCAACGACGCGGCCGCCCTCGCCACGGCCGACCTGGGCATCGCCCTCGGGACCGGCACGGACGCGGCCATCGCGGCCGGCGACCTGACCGTCGTCAGCGGCGAGCTCGCCGGGGTGGCCGACGCCATCCGCCTGTCACGGGCCACGCTCGGCACCATCAAGGGCAACCTGTTCTGGGCCTTCGCCTACAACGTCGCGGCGATCCCGGTCGCGATGCTCGGGCTGCTCAACCCCGTGCTGGCCGGCGCGGCGATGGCGGCGTCGTCCGTGTTCGTCGTGACGAACAGCCTGCGCCTGCGGCGGTTCCGCGCCGGGTGAGGCGGGGCGGGCTCCGCGTGCCCGCGTGCCCGCTCGAGTCGCACCGCCGGAACGACCCCCGGGCATGGCGAAGCCCGAGACCGTGCAACCGATCTCGGGCTTCGATGTGCTCTCCGTGAAGAGAACCAGGGACCCAACAGAGATCCCGCTTCATCTGATCGGAAGTGTAATCCCATGACGATCGACGTGCAAACGTCGATCCCACGGGGTGGGTCCCTGGCTCTCTCGCGGTGTTCGCCGGCGCGAACACCGAGAGGAGGGAGCGGATGTCCGACGACGACCGCCGCCCGCCCAGGAAGACCGTGCCGTGGTGGCAGATCGCGACTCTCGTCGTGACCGTCGCCCGGTTCGCGGTCGACCTGGTGCGCAAGGGCTAGGAACAGGGTCCCGGGGCCACCAGGCCCCGGGACCCGCTCCCCGCCCGGCTGCTCCGACGCCGCCTAGGGTGAGCGCATGATCATCTTCGGCACCAAGGGCACGAGCGCCCTGCTCGGCGTCCTCTTCTTCGTCTGCCGGGTCTGCGGCAACGAGGCCGCGCAGCGCCTGGTCAAGCACCGTCGGTGGTTCACGCTGTTCTTCATCCCGGTGATCCCGTACTCGACGAAGCACGTCTACACCTGCGCCTACTGCGGCGCGGGCACCGAGCTCGACGCCGAGGCGGCCGGACGGTTCCAGGCCGACGCCGAACACGCCGCGGCCTCCCGCGGCGGCCGGTCGCAGGGCTGACCGACCGCTCGGCGGCACGGGACGCCCAGGGAGGCGCGGCCGTGGCGTCAGGGCAGCGCGCGGTACCAGCCGGCCACGCGGGCACGCAGGCCGACGGGGCGGGACCGGCGCCGCGCCTCCTCGGGGGCGTCGGCGACGGCCGGGGCGAAGCCGACGGTCGCGCACGAGGTGCAGACGAGCACGTGACGGTGCACCGAGAGGGCCGTGCCGTAGAACGGGTTGGGCTCGAGACGGGTCGGCGACGCGCACAGCGTGCAGAGGGGGAGTTCGCGCGTTTCGTCCATGAGGATCACCACGACTCATGTTCGGCCACGAGGGGCCCCGAGGTTGTCCCCCACTTCGGGTGGCGGGGTACGCAGCGACGCGCGTCGGGGGGACCCGAAGCGGCGATGGCTCGGCCCGGGCGGGGCCCGACGTCGGGACGAGGAGGCGCGGGTCGGCCACCTAGGATCGTCGCGTGACGGACTCCCATGCTCCCGGGCACGCCGCTCCCGCTCACGGTTCCCTCGGCCACGCCGACGGCGGCTGGTCCCCGTTGGCCGGCAGCGCGCAGGCCGTGGTGCTGGACATCCTCGTGCACGGCGCCCGCCCCCGGACCGAGCTCGCCGCCCGGCTCGGCCTGTCGGGCCCGAGCCTCACGCGCATCACCAGACCCCTGCTCGAGAGCGGGCTGCTGGTCGAACGCGCGTCCCTCGCGCCGTCCGGCTCGGGTCGCCCCTCGGTCCCGCTCGACCTCGACCCGGACGCCCACCACTTCGTCGGCGTCAAGCTGACCCGTGACCGCCTCTTCGTCGTCGTGGCCGACCAGCGGGGCCGGGTGCTGGACGGGCACGACGACGACCTGCCCGACCCGTCGCCCGCCGCCGTCGTGGCCCAGGTCGCGGCGGTCGTGACCTCGGCCCGCGGCCGGGACGACCGCATCCGTGCGGTCGGCGTCACCGTCGGCGGACAGGTCGTCGACCGTGCCCACGTGCGGCACGCGCCGTTCCTCGGCTGGGACGACGTGCCCCTCGCCGAGCTGCTGACCGCCACGACCGGCCTGCCGACCTGGGTCGAGAACGACGTCCGTGCGCTGACCCAGGCCGAGCTCTGGTTCGGCGAGGGACGCGGGCTGCGCTCGTTCGCCCTCGTCACGATCGGCGCCGGCGTGGGGCTCGGCCTCGTCGCCGCGGGCGAGGTGCTCGGCGGGGCGCACTCCTCGGCGGGCAGCGTCGGACACCAGCGGATCGTGGTGCCCGAGGGCGTGGCCGCGCCGGTGCCGACGCCCGCGCCGGTGCCCGTGCCCGTGCCCGTGCCGGGGCCCGTGCCGTTGCCCGCGCCGGTGCAAGTGCCCGCGCCCGCGCCCGTGCCCGCGTCGGCCGCCGCTGCGGCCCGCGCCGACGTGCCGGCCCCCACCTGCGACCTCGGCCACCACGACTGCGCGAGCGCGTTCCTCACGGTCGCCGCGGTCGAGGCCGCCGCCGCCCGGGCCCTCGGCCGCCCGGTCGCCTACGACGACCTGCTCGTCCTCGCCGCCGACGGACACCAGGAGGCGCGGGTCGTCGTCGACACCGCCGCCGACGTCCTGGGCCAGCTGATCGCGGGCGTGCTGAACGTGCTCGACCCCGAGGTGGTCCTCTTGTCGGGCGAGGGCGTGCGGCTCGCGACCGTCGGCGGGGCCGCGGTGGACGCGGCGATCGCACGCGACGCCCACCGGGCGGTCCCGCCGCCCCGCCTGCTCGTCCAGGAGTTCCGGTTCGACGAGTGGGCCCGCGGCGCCGCCGCCGTCGCCATCCAGATGCACGCACTCGGTCGCTGACACCGCGCGCGCTCGCTCGCTGACGCCGCGCGTGCTCGGTCGCTGACGCCGCGCGCGCCCCGTCGCTGAGGCCGCGAGTACCCCTCGGGACGCGACCCGCGCCTCCTGCCCGACCCGCGCCTCCTACCCGACCGTTTGCCGATGAACCCCGAATGCGAAGACGAACCCCGATTCATCGGGGTTCATCGTCGTGAACGGGGTTCATCGGGCAGCGAGCCGGGCAGCCGCCCCCACCTCACCCCGCGGCGGTGACCCGCAGCAGCACGACCCGCTCGGGGAACGACGACGGCGCCTGCAGCCCGGCGACCGCCAGGGCGCGCCCGTCGAGCACCACCCCGGGGTACGCGCCGCCCTCGTCCGCCGTGCCCCACCACGGCGGGGGCGTCAGGCCGTGGTCGGGCGAGCCGACGGTGACGGGGGCGACCCGGTACCGGCGCTCGGGGTCGAGCCCGGGTAGCAGCACGCGGCCGAGCGGTGCGACGTCCGACCGCCCCACGTAGGCGAGGAAGAACAGGGCCTCGCTCGCGTCGGCGGCGACCGAGCCGTAGACCAGCAGCGACGGGTCGGCCTCGTCGACCCGCACGAGGTCGCCCGTGTGCATCAGCTGGCGGTGCTCCTTGTAGAGGGCGATCCACCCGGCGAGGTCGCGGTTCTCGGCGTCGGTGGCCCGGGCGAGGTCCCACTCGATGCCGAGGTGGCCGAACAGGGCGGTGCCCGCCCGGAACGACAGCTCGTGCCAGCGGCCGGTCGAGTGGCTGACGCCCGAGGCGATGTGCGAGCCGAGCAGCTCGGGCGGCAGGAGCTGCATGGTCCAGCGGTTCATCTGCTGCCGGTCGAGCGGGTCGATGCAGTCGCTGACCCAGACGCGGTCGGTGCGTTCGAGCACGCCGAGGTCGACGCGGGCGCCGCCGGACGAGCACGACTCGATCTCGAGACCGGGGAACCTCGCCTTGAGCTCGTCCATCAGCCGGTACGCCGCGAGGGTCTGCTCGTGGACGCCCGCGGCGCCGGTCGGCCAGGTGCCGGCGTCGACGAGGTCGCGGTTGTGGTCCCACTTCAGGTAGGCGATGTCGTACTCGGTGAGGATCGTCGTCATCTGGCCGAGCACGTGCTCGAACGCCCCGGCGATGCCGAGGTTCAGCACCTGCTGGTCGCGCGACCGCGGGGGCAGGCGGTCGCCGGTCTGCAGGATCCACTCGGGGTGCTCGCGGGCGAGGTCGCTGTCCTCGTTGACCATCTCGGGTTCGAACCAGAGGCCGAACTCCATGCCGAGGCCCGTGACGTGGTCGATCAGCGGTGACAGGCCGTCGGGCCAGACGTCGCCGTCGACCACCCAGTCGCCGAGGCCGGCGTGGTCGTCGCGTCGCCCCCGGAACCACCCGTCGTCGAGCACGTACCGCTCGACGCCGAGGGCGGCGGCCCGGTCGGCCAGGTCGCGCAGGCGGGCGAGGTCGTGGTCGAAGTAGACGGCCTCCCAGACGTTGATCGTCATCGGGCGCGGGCGGGTCGGGTGCTGCTCGCGGGAGCGCAACCACCGGTGGAACCGCCGGGCCTGGTCGTCGAGGCCGTCGCCGTACGAGCCGAAGACCCACGGGCTGCGGTACGACTCGCCCACCTCGAGCCGCAGCTCGCCCGGCAGCAGCAACTCCCCGCCGCCCAGCACCTGCGCCCCGGTCGACAGGCGTTCGGCGTAGTGCCGGTGGCCGCCGCTGAACCCGACGTGCAGCCCCCAGACCTCTCCCGAGCCGGCGCCGAAGCCGAACCCGGGCACGCCGACGCTCAGCACGGTCGCGGCGTCCGGGCCGGTGCGGCCCTTGCGTCCCTCGCGTTCGTGCACGCCGACGACGAGCTCGCGGCGCTGGGGCGTGCGCTCCTTGCCCCAGCGGCCCGCGAAGTCGAGGATCTCGCGGGCTCGCGGTGGCACCGGCAGGGCCAGGTGCAGGTCGGTCAGCGTGTACACGTCCGCCGCCGTGCTCGCGGCGCCGGCCGCGGTGCTCGCCGTGTGGTCGTCACCGGGGGTCGACCGACCGCCTCGGCGTCGCCCGGCGCCGTTCGTCAGCTCGGCCCGGGTGCGGACGAGCCCGCTCGCCGTCAGCTCGATCTCGAGCACGACGGCGAGCCCGGCGACGTCGTCGTGCGCCTCGACCGTGACGACGGCGGCACCGGCGTCGACCAGCTCGGGACCCGAGGAGGCGCGGGTCGCCTCCGCCTCGCCCGTCACGTCGAGCGCGTCGACCGTGAACCGCGGCGACCAGTCGGCGCCGTCCGAGCGGTGGCCGCCGACGCCGGGCTTGCCCGACCAGCCCGCGTGGTGCTCGGGCAGGATCGCCAGGCGCACCGGCTCGTCCATCAGGTTGTTGACGTACGGCGGCACCGCCGCGGCGGCGAGGGACCGCACGTCCTCGAGCGTCGGCCGGCCGAGGGCGGCGCCCCAGTGCAGGACCGCCGGCAGGCGCGCGTCGGTGACGTCGAGCAGCAGGCTGACGCCGGCGCTGCTCAGGTGGACGAACGCGTCGGGTGCTCGGGACGGCGCGACGACGGTGGGCGACGGGGTGGGGTGCGACACGGGTGCTCCAGACGGCGGCAGATACTTTCGTCCGAAAAGTATCTCCGACGCCGAGCGGGGGTCACAACCCCGGCGGGGTCGGACCGTGGGTCAGGAGGCCCCGGTCAGCGGGCCCCGATCAGGAGGCGCGGGGCGAGAACAGCCCGTCGGTCACGTCGGTCGGCTGGTCACGGAACCAGCGCAGCAGGGTGCGGACCTTGTGCGACGACGACGGGGACAGGTTGCTGAAGTCGTCGCGGACGGCGGCACGCGCGACGGAGGCGGAGCCCGTACCGGAGCCGGTGCCGGTGCCGGTGCCGGTGCCGGAGTCGAAGACGTCGGCGTAGCCCGGGAGGACCGTCGCCAGGTCGTCCGTGACGGCCCGGTAGCCCATGGTCCAGGCGGGGAACAGCCGGTCCTCGACGAGTTCGTCGACGATGGTGTGCACGGCTGTGTGCCGGGGGTCGCGCGCGATCACGGCGAGGCGCTCGCGGACCGCCTCCTCGGGCCCCTCGAGCACCTGGATGAAGCGGCCCTCGCGGTGCAGCAGCATGCCGGTGATGCCCAGGCGGGCGTTGTTCGAGCGACTGGTCATCAGCAGGTTGGCCAGGTCGTCGTCGGTGAAGGGGTACGACGATCGACTGACGTACACGGTGGACAGCACGGGTGGGCCTCCTCGGGCTCAGGGCTGAGCCGATTCTGCACGGCGTCCCGCCCCGCCGCACTCCCCACTTCTGGGCGCTGACAGGTCCGACCCCGGCCCCTACGTCCCCGCCGCGTCCCGGCCACGTCCCCGCCCGACCAGTTCGCACCACCGACGTGTCGTCGAACCACCCTCGTGCGTGGCTCGACGACGCATCGGTGGTGCGACCTCACTCGGCCCGGGGCATCGTCCGCCCTCCGCTGGAACCGTGCCGCCGCCCCTCGAGCCCGAACCACTCGGCCTGCCCTGACCGATCGCGCCGCGTCGCCGTCGCACCGCCGACCCGGGCTCGCACCGTCATCGGCGTGTGCCCCGAGGCCGCACCACGCTCGCGTCGTCGAACCACCTCGGAACACGGTTCGACGACGCGACGGTGGTGCGACCCGACCCGACCCGACCCGACCCGACCCGACCCGATCCGGCACGGACCGGATCAGCTGCCGCGCGGTGCCGCCCCCGGGCCCGACGTCCCTCGAGCACCCCGGCGAGCAGCACCACGGCCACGCCCACCACGGGCACGAGCAGCAGTCCGTACCGCAGCCCGGCCGAGTCCGCGACGAACCCGACGACGGGCGGCGACGCCAGGAACCCCAGTCGCAGCAGCCAGCTCACCAGCGTCAGCCCCGTGCCGGCCCGGAACCCGGGCAGGTTGTCCGCCGCGTGCATCGCCGCCGGGATCAGGGTCGCGACGCCGAACCCCGCCGCCGCGAAGCCGAGGATCGTGCCGATCACCGACGGGAACGCCAGGGCGATGCCCATGCCCACCGCGACGAAGACGCCCCCGGCCCGGGCGACGGCCTTCTGGCCGAAGCGGTCCACCATGCCGTCGCCCAGCAGTCGTCCGACGAACTGGGCCCCCTGCAGCGAGACGAACCCGAGGGCGGCGACGGTCACGCCGGCCCCGAGCGAGCCCAGGTAGAGCGCGGCCCACGTGCTGCCGGCGTCCTCGACGACGGCGCCCGACGACGCGATGACGACGAGGGCCAGCAGCACGCCCCACTTCGCGACGAACCCGGGCGAGACGCGGCGACGGTCACGAGCCGAGGAGGTGCGGGTCGCGTCGTCGTCGGAGCCCGCCCCGGTCGCCGAGCCGGCCCGCGCCTCCTGCGCTCCGCCGTCGGGGGCGTCCGTCGCCACGGGTGCGGCCGCCGCCCCGGCACCCGCGGTCACGTCGTCGCCGGGCAGGACCGCCGCGTCGGCCGTCTCGGACGGACCCTCGGACGGGCCCCCGGCCGCGCCCTCGGCCGGTTCGGGCCCGGCGAGCAGCAGCGGGTAGGCGACGAGCGCCACGACGGCGAAGATCAGCGCCGAGGCCCCGAGGTGCCAGACGATCGGGATGCCGAGTCCCGCCGCCGCCCCGCCCATCAGCCCGCCGAGGACGGCCCCGATGCTCCACACGGCGTGGAACGAGTTGAGGATCGACCGGCGGTAGCGGTACTGCACGCGCAGTCCGTGCGAGTTCTGCGAGACGTCCACGATGGCGTCGAGGGCACCGGCGAGCAGGAAGCCCGCGGCGAGCAGCCCACCGACCGGGGCGATGCCGGCCAGCAGGACGGCGACCCCGGTGACGACCGTGCCGACCACGGCCACCCGTGACGACCGGAGGCGGCGGATCAGCCATCCGGCACCGAGCCCCGCGACGAGCGCGCCGACGGGCATCGCCGCGACCGCCAGGCCGAAGTCGGCGTTGGACAGCTCGAGGCCGTCCTTGATGGCGGGGTAGCGCGGGAGGAGGTTCGCGATCAGGGCGCCGTTGGTGAAGAAGAGCAGGGCGACGCCGAGTCGGGCGCGGCGGTCCTCGCGCGTCGGCACGGTGCGGGCCGGCGCCGCGGGAGAGGTCGTCGGTGACGTCATGGTGTACGAACGTACACTAAGGCCGGGCGGCCGCGGACCGCTCGCGGGGACGCGCCGCCGAGGTGATCAGCGAGGCGCCCGCGACCACCACCAGCACGACGATCATCGCGCTGCGCAGGCCCACGTGCTCGCCGACGAAGCCGAGCAGCGGCGGCCCGACGAGGAACGCCACGTAGGCCATCGTCGCGACGGCTCCGACCGCCGTCGTCGGGTCGTCGCCGTCGGCCGCGGCCGAGACGGTCACCGGGAAGCCCAGGGCAGCGCCCAGTCCCCACAGCACGACGGCGACGCCCGCGACGACGACCGAGTCCGAGAAGACGACGAGGGCGATCCCGACCGCCGAGACCAGTGTGCTGGAGCGCAGCACGGTGGCGTGCCCGAAGCGGGCGAGCAGCGGTTCGCCGAGGAAGCGGCCGACCGTCATCGCTGCCGCGAACGCCGTGAAGACGACCGTGCCGGCGGTCGCCGAGACCCCGTGCCCGTCGACGAAGAGCAGCGGCAGCCAGTCGTTGGCCGACCCCTCGGCCAGGGCGAGCGCGAGCACGATCAGGCCGAGCAGCACGAGCCGGCGGTCGCGCCAGACCGCGAGCGACCCGGCGAGCCGGGCCCGCACCCCGGAGGCGCGCTCGGCCCGCTCGTCGGAGCGTCCGGTCGAGCGCGGCACGATCGGTACCGCCCAGGCCAGTGCGGCGCCACCCGCGAGCGCGACCCCGAGCAGGTGCCACTGGACGGGGACGTGCGTCGCCGTCAGCAGGATGCCGAGGCCGGCCCCCGCGACCGTGCCGAGGCTGAAGCAGCCGTGCAGCACGGGCAGCACCGACCGGCCGGAGGCGGTCTCGATGGCGGCGCCCTCGATGTTGACGGCGATCTCGGCCAGGCCGACCCCTGCCCCGACCAGGGCGAGGCCGACGAAGACGCCGGGGGTGATCGAGAGCGAGGCGGCCACGCCGACCAGGGCCACGCCGGCGACCAACGAGCTGCCTCCGATGGCCACGGCGCGATGGGCTCCGTGCCGCCGGACGATCGGGGCGGACGACAGGATGCCGCCCATCGACCCGACGGACAGGCCGAAGATGACGAGGCCCATCTCGCCCGTCGACGCCTGCAGCAGGTCGCGGATGGCCGGGGTCCGCACGACCCACGAGGCGAGCGAGACGCCGACGACCGCCATGAAGACGAACACCGCCGCCCGGCGTCGGGCGAGCTCGGGGCTGAACGGCGGTCGGTTGGTCATGGGTCCAGTGTGTACGTTCGTACGCTCGTCGTCTAGGGTGTCGTGCATGACCACCACCGACCACTTCGCCGGCGACCCGCGCACGAACCACGAGCGGATGCTCGCGGGCGACCTCTACATCGCGGACGACCCCGAGATCGCGGCCCAGCAGCAGCGGGCGATCACCTTGCAGGCGCGCTTCGCCGCGGTCTTCGCCGACGACGTCGACGCCGCGCAGGCAGTCGCGCGCGAGCTGTTCGGCAGCATGCACGAGACGGCCCACGTCCGGCCGCCCGTGTACGTCGACTACGGCAGCTCGATCACCATCGGGGCCGGCACGTTCGTCAACTACGGCCTGACCGCGCTCGACGTGGCCCCGATCACGATCGGGGCCGACTGCCAGATCGGCCCGAACGTCCAGCTGCTGACCCCGACGCACCCGGTCGAGCCGCAGCCCCGTCGCGACAAGCTCGAGGCCGCGAAGCCGATCACGATCGGCGACAACGTCTGGCTCGGCGGCGGCGTGATCGTGCTGCCCGGGGTGACGATCGGCGAGAACAGCGTGATCGGCGCCGGGGCGGTGGTGACGAAGGACGTCCCGGCGAACGTGGTCGCGGTCGGCAATCCGGCCCGCGTGCTGAGGAGCATCTAGTCGTGGGCGCCGTTCGCCGTACCGAGCCCGACCGTCGTGACCGCCTCATCGACGTGGCGCTCGACGTCGTGGCCGAGGTCGGCGTCGCCGGCGCCTCGCACCGCAAGATCGCGGCGCGCGCCGACGTGCCCCTCGGCTCGATGACGTACCACTTCGACGGCATGGACGAGCTGCTGTACGAGGCGTTCTCGCGCTTCGCCGAGACGATCATCGTGCGGTTCGAGAGCCGGCTCGGTGCCGCGACCACTCGCGACGATGCCAAGGAGGCGGTGGTCGCGTTGGTCCACGACGACCTGACCGGCCCTGCCGCGGTCCGCGACCAGGTGCTCAGCTACGAGCTCTACACGCTGGCCGCGCGGGAGCCGAGGTTCCGCGAGATCACCCGCGAGTGGATGCGCCGCAGCCGGGTCGAGCTCGAGCGCCACTTCGACCCGGACACCGCCCGCCAGGTCGACGCCCTGATCGAGGGGCTCTCGATCCACCGTGCCCTCGACCCGTCCCCGCCGAGTCGTGCGCTGACCCGCGAGGCCGTGGACCGCATCACGCGCGCCTCCTGACCGTCGCCGGCCGCGCCTCCTGCGGTTCCGCTCGACATGGCCACAAACCGAACTGTGGTCGCCCCCGGATGCGACTCACAGTAGCTAGGCGCTCTAATGGGACCGGTGCAGAAGATGCACGGCGGTGAGAAGGTACGCACCGGATCGGGACGAGAGTCGAGAAACCAGTGGACGCAGAGAGCGACATGTCGCGCCGCGCCCCCGAGGTCGACGCTCCCGGCGCCTCCGACGCGGCGTTCGGCGACTTCAACGTCGCCAGCGACTTCGGCGAGATCGGCGACGCGACCCGCACGGCGGCGGCCGACCTCTTCTTCGGCGACTTCGCGCCCCCGCTCGACCCCGACCTGGTCTTCGAGTGCTCGGCGTCCATGAACGGCGAACACGGTGCGGTGGCCCTCTACGAGGACCGCGTCATCGTCGAGAGCCCCGACGAGCCCGACGGCGAGGCCGTGTTCTCGACCGAGACGGTGCGGGCCTGGTGGCTGGTCGAGGGCGAGACGTTCTTCGCGCTGGTCGTCGAGGCCGACGTGCTGCACCGCACGCGGCTGCCGACGGGCTTCAAGGCCGTGCTCAAGGCGGCGTTCACGAAGGCCTTCGGCCCGGCGACGAGCCCGACCGGCGCGTGAGCCCCACGCACCTCCGCCCCCGCTTCGGGGCTTCCGCCCGGTCAGGGCGTTCTTTCAGGAGCCCGGTCATGGCAGGATCACTGTGATGGAACCCGAACAGACCCTGCCCCCGGTGCGTTCCGAGATGGGCGGCCGCGACATGGACCAGGCGCGCGCCCTGTTCGAGGACACCTACAACGGCGCCGGGTTCCGCACCGACACCCGGCAGGAGACGTTCGCCTACCGCTACACGACGGCGGGCGACGAGGACATGACCCTGCGGTCGGCGATGTTCCTCGGGGACATCCGCGGGGCCATCCAGCCCGAGCGCGAGTACGTCGTCGCCTGGATCACCGCGGGCGAGGGCCGGGTCGACGTGGGCGCCGAAGAGGCCGCGTTCGAGATCGGCCGCCCGCTGATGTTCCCGACCGGCAAGGCCTTCGAGTTCGAGGTGCGCGAGTACCGCCAGAACCTGGTGCACTTCGACGCCGCCTACCTCGAGCGCATGGCCGCCGAGCACGAAGGGGCTCTCGCCGGACCGTTGCAGTTCGACCACACGGCCGTGCCCGACCTGGCGAACCTGCGTCGCTGGCAGGCCACCATCACCAACGCCGCGAAGACCATCCTCGGCGGCGAGTCGACCGAGCTGCTGCGCTCCGAGCTCAAGCGCGAGTCGGCGTTCGCCCTGCTCGACACGTTCTCGCACCGGTCGATCGACCTGCCGCCCGCCCTGCTCGTGCCGCGCAACGCCCGGCTGCGCGAGGCGGTCGAGTACCTGCACACGCACTCGCACCTGCCGGTCAACATGACCCAGCTGGCCGAGTCCGTGCACCTGACGCCGCGAGGGCTGCAGCAGGCCTTCAGCCGACAGCTCGGCGTGACGCCCACCGAGTACCTGCGCACCATCCGCCTCGACCACGTACGGGCCGAGCTGATCGAGCTCGCCCCGGGCGAGGCCACCGTCGGCGCCGTCGCCCAGCGCTGGGGCTTCACCCACCTGAGCCGCTTCACGGCGTCGTACGTCGGACGCTTCGGCGAGTACCCCAGCGCGACGCTGCAGCGCTGAGCCCGCGCCGTCAGCCGCGCCGGCGCGAGCAGGCCGCGCCGCGCCTCCTCGAGTGGGCACGCCGCCACGATGTAAACAGTCCGCCACGTCTTTGTGTGGCGGACTGTTTACTTCATGGCGGGATGGGGTGTGGCGCGACCAGCCCGCCAGCCACCACGCCAGGAGGTGGTCACCGCGCCACGGGAAAACCTGGCGCCGTGACCACGTCCTGGCGCCTTGACCACCTCCTGGCGCGGTGCCCGTCACCCGGCGGCGTGCGCGCGACGCGGGGCAGCCCCCTGGAGGCGCGGGTCGCCACCCGACGCGGGTCGCGCCCGACGGCGCGCGGGTCGCGGACCGCGGGTCGCGCCCGATGGTGCGCGAGGCGGGTCGCGTCAGCCGCGCAGCGCGGCGGCGACCCGGTCCCACCAGGCGGCCGACGCCGCGCGGGTCCCGTCGAGGCGGTCGGCCCACGCCGAGCGAACCGCATCGCGCCCGGCCCAGGCCGCCAGCGCGACCACGTCGGCCTCGCCCGCGAGCAGCTGCGCGGCCGAGACGACGCTCGTCTGCCCGAAGTTGCCGAGCGCCCCGGTCAGCTTGATCGTCGTGTAGTCGTCGACCGCGAGCCCGACCGTCGGCACGCCGCCCGCGACGGCGAACACGGCCGGGTGGTAGCGGCTCGTCAGGTGGAGGGCCGCCCCGCGGGCGAAGCGGGCCGCCGCGGGAGAGTCTGTCGTCGGTTCGACCCGCGCCGGCACGGTCAGCTGGTCGAGCACGGCCCGGTGCAGCAGCGAGTCGCCGCGCTCCTCGGTCGGGACGAGCGAGCCCCAGTGCGCGAGGAACACGACCTCGAGCCCCGCCTCACCGGCCACCCGGTCGAGCAGTCGGGCGACGGCCGTGGCGAAGGCTCCCCGGTCGGCGTCGCCCACGTGCGCGGACAGGCTGACGGCGAGGTACGGCGCCGCCGCACCCGCCACGGACGCCGCGCCCGCCGCACCCGCTGCACCTGCCGCGCCCGCCGCACCCCCGGCAGGAGGCGCGGCCTCGAACCCGAGGAAGCTCGCGTCGTCCACCGTCCCCACGGTCGTCGTCGGGTCGACGCCGAGCGACCGCACGAGCTCGAGAGACGCGCCCTCGCGCAGGCCCACGAGTGCGGCGGCGTCGAGCAGCTCGGTGACGAGCTCGCGGTCCTCGCCCTCGAGCACCGGCCCGATGGTCTGCCCGCTGACGACCAGCGGCTTGTCGAAGCGTCGGGCGATGAGCCCGAGCGTGTTCCGCTCGTAGACGTGCATCGGCCAGAGCGAGGCCATGTTGCCGCCGCCGGCGACGAGCACGCCGTCGGCCTCGCGGACGGCCTCGACCACCTGCCAGGCCGGGTCGTCCTGCGGGAGGTGACCCGCGCCTCCGTCGATCGCCGACAGCACGCGGGCGCGTCGCTCGCGCTGGCCGAGCCGGCCGCCGGTCGTCGCGGGGTGGAAGCCGATCGCGGGCACGGCGTCGATGCCGTACCGCTCGGCGGTCTCGGCCGGGTTCGACGAGACGGCGGTGATCGTGGCACCGCGGGCGCGCAGCTGCACGGTCGCCTCGTGGAACATCGCCTCGTCGCCGATGTGGACCATGCCGTCGAGCACGCCGACGTCTCCGATGGTGACGATTCGCACGGGTGGGACCTCTCGCTGCGGGACTCGGCAGCGGGATCGATGCCGCCCACGACGGTACCGGACCCCCGCGGCGCCGAGCGCACCGGCCCGCCACCGGGCGGCCACCGGGCGGCGATAGGCTCCACCAGGTCCCGGGCTCCCCGGGCCGGGCACCGCACCACCACCCCGCCGCACCCGAGAGGCACCGCCATGGGCATCCAGACCTCGCTCGACGCGATCCACGAGGCCGACCGCCTGGTCGACTCGATGCGCCTCGCCGACGACCTCGCGCTCGACGCCGCGCGCACCGGCGGGGCCCGGACGATCCGCGTGCTGCGCGGCGCGCTCGGCAGCCCCGACCAGCTCGTCGCCATCGCGGCGACGAACGCCCTCGCGCAGGTCTTCGACGAGCAGGCCGACGTCGTGCTGAGCGATCTGCTGTCGAGCGACCGCACCTTCCTCCGCGAGCACGCCGCGTCGGCGCTCAGCCAGCGGCTGCCCCGCTACGACACGGTCGGTCGGCTGATCGGGCTCGTCGTCGCCGGGGGCTTCACCGGCATGGTCGCCCAGCGCACGCTCGAGCAGTGGTCGTCGGCCGCCCCCGCCGTGGTCGGCGTCGCCCTCGAGGGCGCCCTGATCGGCGTGCACGAGCCCGACGCCCGGTACCGCCTGGTCGAGACGCTGGGCCTCGTGCGCGCCCGCATCACCTCCCGCCCGCTGCTGACGATCGCCCGCGACCGGGGCGAGGACGAGCACGTCCGCGTCGCCGCCGTCTCGGCCCTCGGCCAGCGTCGTGGCGACCAGGCGGTCGCCGCCGTCGTCCACGAGCTCGCCCGCCACGACGGCTACCTCGGCGACGTCGCGCGCCTGTCCGCGATCGACCTCTCCGCCCCGGACGAGGTGCCCGACGGCCACCGGGTGCACGACCGCGGAGTCGAGGACGGACCAGACGGCGACCACCCCGCCGGGCGCGACGGCCTCACCATCGCGCAGCTCTTCCTGCACGCCGACATCGACGCCGGCCTCACCCACGCCGGCAGCGGCGACAACGGCGGCATCGCGACGCTGCTCGTGCGGCTCGGCGACGCACTCGCCGCGGGCGACGTGCTCCCCGCCGGAGCCGTGCTCCCCGCAGGAGGCGCGGTGCCGGCCCTCGGCGACCGTCGCGTCGAGCGGGTGGTCACCCTCTCGCGCGGGTCGGCGGACGCGGCGGTCGAGAGCGTCCACGACCTGGCGACCCGCGCCTCCGGACACGTCTACGGACGCGTGCCGCTGCTCAGCGACCCCGTCTCGTCGGCGACCGCGTGGCCGCTGCGGGTGGCGGCCCGGCGCGGCATCCGGCGGGTGCTGCGCGCCGCGGGCGGCGTCGACCTGCTGCACCTGCGGATGGCCGACGTGGGCAGCCTCGCGGCGGCCGACGTCGCGCGCGAGCTCGACATCCCCGTCGTCTTCACGGTCGCGCCGGACCCGCACGCCGTCATCCAGTCGCTCGACCTGTCGGGCGCGCTGACCCGCGAGACCTTCGGCGACGTCGACGAGGTCGAGCACTTCTGGTTCCGCACCCGGCTCGTCCAGCAGCTCGCGTCGAACGCGTCGCACACCGTGCTGTTCCCCCGGCCCGAGCTCGAGCGGGACATGCGCGAGCTCGTCGGCATCGACGTCACCTCGCACCCCGAGCGCCACACGATCGTGCCCGAGGGCATCGACCTCGGCGTGGTCGACCGGTCGGTCGCCGAGGCCGCCGAACACGCCGCGGGCCTGCCCGCGACCCCGCCGCTCGCCGAGCTGGGCGCGCTGCTCGAGACCCTGCCGCCCGAACGTCGCGGCCTGCCGCTGCTGGTCAGCGTCGGACGACTGCACCGGGTCAAGGGCATGGCGACGATCGTCGAGGCCTGGGCCGACGGACCCCTGCGGGACCGCGCGAACCTCCTCCTGATCGGCGGCGACCTCGAGCACCCGAGCGCCGACGAGCGCGAACAGCTCGACCTGATCGACGCGATCGTCCCCGCGAACCGGCACCGAGCCTCCGGACTCCTGTTGCCCGGCCACCGGCCGAACGACACGGTCGCCCGGTGGGTCGCCGCGGCCCGCTTCGGCCTGCCCGGGCTCGCGGCGCCCCGCGGCGTCTACGTCTGCGGCAGCCTGAAAGAAGAGTTCGGCATCGCCCTGCTCGAGGCGATGGGCTCCGGTCTGCTCGTCGTCGCGCCGCAGGGCGGCGGGCCCTCGACCTACGTGCGTCAGGGCGACACCGGCTGGCTCACCCGTACCTGGGACGTCGACGCCCTGCGCCTCGCCATGGGCGAGGCGCTCACCGCAGCCTCGGTCGAGACGACGGAGGCGCGCGCGGCCCGGTCACGCGACACCGTCGAGCGGTCCTTCACGATCCAGGCCATGGCGCGGTCGCTGTCGGGCGTCTACGACACGGTGCACCACGACGAGCTCGAACAGCGCGAGTGGAGCGTGAGCGCACGATGACCCTGCTCGTCGTCAGCCCCGACTACGCGTCGCACCTGCTGCCGCTCGCGACCCTGGCCACCGAGTGGCGCGACCGGGGCGAGCGCGTCGTCGTCGCGACCGGCCCGGCCACCGCGGCCATCGTCGAGTCGTTCGGCTTCGAGCGCGTGCACCTGCAGCTTGGGCGCGGCTCGAACCCCGGGGTGATCCGTGCCGAGGAACAGGTGGCCGAGGAGGACGCGTCGCTGCGCGGCTTCTTCGACGCCACCCGGCTCGGCATGGTCGAGACGCTCTCGTACCAGGCGCGCGAACGCCTCACCGACCTCATGTGGCAACCGGTCGCCACGGCCCGGGCCGTGCTCGACGTGGTCGCCGCCGTCCGGCCCGACCAGATCGTCGTGGACCACCTCGCGTTCAGCGCCCGGCTCGCGCTCGTGGCCGGCGGCGTGCCGTTCGCCGACGTCGTGTTGGGGCACCCGACCGCGCTGCCCGTGGGCGACGAGGTCTACGGCTGCCCGCCCGAGTGGCCCGCGGCGTTCGGCGGTGCCGGCGCTGGTGCCGACCCGGCGCTGGCCGGAGGCCGCACCACCGTCGAGTCGTCGAACCACCCCGGAACGTGGTTCGACGACGCGAGCGTGGTGCGAGCTGCCGGAGATGCGTCGGTGGCGCGGGCCGACGCCGGCGCCGCGCCCGAGGGCGTCGCCGGGCTGCGCGAGTTGTGCGAGCGGGTCGACGCCTCGTTCACCGCCGAGTGGAACGCCGCGCTGGCCGAGCTCGCTCCGCACCTGCCGCCGTCGACGAGCGCCTTCGGCGAGCACGGCGACCTGCTGCTCTACAACTACCCGGGCGAGCTGGCCGACCCCGAGCGCGAGGCCCTGCTGCCCCCGCACGTCTGGCTCGGATCCGCCGTGCGTGCCGAGCCGGTGGACGCCGAGGTCGCCGCCTGGCTGGCCGGCGGCGCCGACCCCGACCCCACGCCCGACCTCGACCCCACGTCCGAGCCCGACCTCGACCCCACGTCCGACCCCGACCCCGCGCCCGCGCCGTTCGTCTACGTCAGCTTCGGCAGCTTCCTCTCGGTGCGGTCGGACGTGCTCGGGCGCGTGGCCGAGGCCCTGCGTCGGGTCGGGGTGCGGGCCGCGATCGCGCTCGGCTCGGGCGACCGGGCCGACCTCGGCGAGGTGCCGAGCGACTGGCTCGTCCGCGAGTTCCTGCCGCAGGTGACGCTGCTCGACGCGGCGACCGCGGCCGTCACGCACGGCGGCAACAACAGCGTGACCGAGGCGATGACCGCGGGCGTGCCCGTCGTCGTCCTGCCGTTCTCGACCGACCAGTTCGCCGGGGCCGCCGCCCTCGAGCGCACCGGGGTGGGCGTGGCGCTCGCCCCGAACACGGCGACGGTCGACGAACTGGCGGAGGCGCTGCGGCACGTGCTCGACCTGCCGACGCGCGACCCCGGTGCGGCCGGGCGCCTGGCCGGGCTGGCGGCGTCCCTGCGCGAGACGCCCGGACGGGCACGAGCCCACGCGGCGCTGACCGGGCGCGGCTGACCGAGCCGTCCCGGGCCTCCTCGGCTCGCCCCGCCTCTCGAGCTGTCACGACGTGCCGCTCGCCTTCGCAGGCGAGCGGCACGTCGTGGCGTCTGGTCCGTCCGGCCGAGGGCCGACCGGCAGGAGGCGCGGGTCGGCCTACACCGTCCGGGTGTGGAGGATGCCGCCGTCGACGTCGAGCAGGGCCCCGTGCACGAAGGCCGCCTCGTCCGACGCCAGGTACCGCACCGCGTGGGCGATGTCGACGGGACGCACGGGTCGACCGGCCGGGGTGGCCGCGGTCAGGGTGTCGAGGACGGCCGCCGACCCGGCGTTGCCCGGAGTCGACGTCGCACCGGGTGCGACGCTGTTGACGCGGACGCCGCGGGGGCCGAACTCGGCCGCCCAGGTGCGGGTCATCTGCTCGACGGCGGCCTTCGACGCGGTGTACATGGCGCCGAACGGCACCCCGACCCGGGTCATCCACGAGCCGATGTTGACGATCGAGCCGTCTCCACGGTCGGCCATCGCCGGCGCGAGGGCACCGACGAGCACGTGCGGCGCCCGGACGTTCGTCGCCAGGATGGCGTCGAGGTCGGCGTCGTCGAGGGCGTCGGTCGGCATGGTCGGGTAGACGCCGGCGTTGTTGACCAGGATGTCGACGCGACCGCCGAGCACCTCGGTGGCCCGGGCGGCGAAGGCGCGGAGGTCGGCATACGGGCCGGCGAGGTCGGCGGGCACGGCGTGGGCCGAGCCGCCCCGGGTGGTGATCGCGTCGACCACCCGTCGGGCCCGGGCGTCGTCGCGGCCGCTGACGACGACGGTGGCACCGGAGGCGGCGAGCACGCGGGCGATCGCCTCGCCGATGCCGCTGGTCGAGCCGGTCACGAGGGCGGTGCGACCAGCCAGGCGGTCGTCGGTGGGCAGGGAGTCGAGGACTTCTTCATTGGACTGCATGGTCCATTGCTAGCACGGACTGGACCATCGAGTCCAGTGTTCGTGGACCGAATGGTCCAATCGACGTAGGATCTCTCCGTGGACGAGACGAAGATCACCGAGCGCGGGCGGCTCACCCGCCAGAGGATCATCGACGAGACCGGTCGGCAGATCCTCGCCGCGGGCATCGGCGGGACGACGCTCGACACGGTGCGGGCCGCGACGCTGACCAGCAAGAGCCAGCTGTTCCACTACTTCCCCGGCGGCAAGACCGAGCTGATCCACGAGGTCGCCCGGTGGGAGGGGCGCCAGCTGCTCGAGGCGCAGGAGCCCGAGATCCACGACCTCGGCACCTGGGAGTCGTGGGAGCGCTGGCGCGCCGCCCTGGTCGAGTACTACATCAGCCTCGGCCGCTGGGCGTGCCCGATCGGCACGCTCGCCGCCCAGGTCGCCGCCACGGACGCCGAGGTCGAGCGCAGCGTCAAGGCGAGCTGGGACGCCTGGCGCGAGCAGCTGGCGGCGGGCATCCGGCGGCTGCAGGCCTCGGGCTCGGTCGACGCCTCGGCCGATCCGGTGCGCGTCGCCACCGCGATCATCGCCGCGATCCAGGGGGGACTGCTGCTCAGCCAGTCGGAGCGGGCGGGCTGGCCGCTCGAGGCCGCACTCGACCACGCGCTCGGCCCGTTGCACACCGTCCGCCGCGACTGACGCGGGTCGTCCGCCGGACGTGCCCCGCGCCTCCTGCGCTGTCGCTCTCCGGCTCTGTCGCCCTTCGGCTCTGTCGCTCTCTAGCTCTAGGCGCCGAAGACGACCGCGCGCATCGCGTCCTCGCCGACCGCCGCGTCGCGGTACCGCTGCATCAGCGCGGCGTTGGCGTCGTACTGCGGCCCCTCGCGCACCTCGGCCTGGTGGTGCAGGGCGAAGACCATGCCCTCGTGCCGTCGCGGGGCCTCGCCGAGCAGGGTGGTGTGGGCGAGGTACCAGGCGGCGTCCTCGAAGCCCCAGCCCCGGAAGCGTTCGTCCTGCCCGCCGTGGCTGCGCCACGAGGAGGCGCGGGTCACGTAGACCCCCGAGAGGCCCCGCGCACGAGCTCGAAGTCGCACCGCTCGAGGGGGTGCCCGCGGCCGCCTGCGCGGTGCCGTCGCGTCCCAGCCAGTGGTACTCGGTGTAGGGCAGGTGCACCCGGCCGCTCGTGCGGGCCGCCTCGATCGCCGCGAGCAGGGGCTCGCGTTGCGGCAGGGTGTCGGCGTCGCCGATCACGGCGACCTCGTCGTCGGCCAGGCCGGCGACCCCCAGGTTGCGGCACTGGGCCAGGTTGAACACCGGGTCGGGGGAGTCGATCGTGCGGATCTCGGCCTCGGGCAGGGCGTCGGCGTACCAGTCGCGGACGACCTCGAACGCCGCGACGCGACTGGGTTGCGGACGCCAGGGGAGCACGACGGTGACCATCCCGCGAGCCTAGCGGCGTGCGCCGGGCCGCCCCGCGCCTCCCGCCCCGCCCCGCCGGCCAGGGGCCGCGAACCCCGTTTGCGAAGTCGAACCCCGTTCTGTCGGGGTTCGACTTCGTGAACGGGGTTCGAGGCCGGGTGCATCGCCGTCCGATCGCACGCCGAGCAGGCCTCAGGAGGCGCGGGTCGCGTCCGCCGCACCCGGCAGCGTCAGCTCGAGTGCGTGGCCGCGCACGTGCGCCAGGGCCCGCTCGACGGCGCCCGTGGTCACGACCGCGTCGCCCAACGTCGAGGCGACGACCTCGGGCGCGGCCCGGTGCGTGAACCGGCTGAGCCACGGTGTCGTCCGGTCGAGCAGCAGTCCGAGGGAGGGCGCCACGGCCCCGGCGACGACGATGCGGTCGACGTCGAGCATGCCGCTGAGCATGGCGCAGACGCGTCCGAACCGTTCGGCGGCCTTCTCGACCAGGCGCAGGGCGGTCGGGTCGCCGGCGTCCGCCGCGGCCAGCACGGCGGGGGCCTCGAGCTCGTCGAGCGGGATCGCCCGCAGCGGCGACGAGGCCGGCACGGTGCCGAGCTCGCGCGCGGCCCGGGCCCAGTCGCGCAGCAGGGCTCCGAGGCCGTCGGCCGATCCGACGCCCTCGACCAGGTCGAGGAGGCGCATCTCGCCCGCGGCACCGCGGCTGCCCCGCACGAGGGCTCCGTCGAGCACGAACCCAGCGCCGAACCGCTCGCCCGCCAGCAGGGTCACGAACGACGTGGCGGCGCCGGCACCACCACCGACCTCGCGGTCGGCACGGGATGCGGCCGCCGCCTCGGCCACGGCGGCCAGGTTGGCGTCGTTCTCGACGACGACGGCCCAGCCGCGCTCGGCGAAGAGCCCGGTGTAGTCGGGGTTCATCAGCACCCAGAAGTCGGCGCCGACCTCGATCGGCGACCGGCCCTCGGAGTCGGTCGGCGCGGGCACTCCGAGTGCCACGGCGAGCACGTCGGCGTCGCCCAGTGAGGCCTCGCCGAGGACGTCGTCGACCAGCCGTGAGACCGTCCGGCGGCGGTCGTCCGCCGTCCCGTCGGGGTCGATGCGCCGTGCGACGCGGGCCACGACGTCGCCGCGCAGGTCGGCCACGACGGCGGTCAGGTGGTGGCGTCCGGCGTCGACGCCGACGACGTGCCCGGCGGAACGGGCCAGGGCGTAGCGGCGCGCGGGGCGGCCCTTGCGGTACTCGCCGGTCGAGCGGGCGTCGGCGAGCGACACCATCCAGCCGTGGTCGATGAGGTCGTCGCAGACCCCGAGCACGGTGGACCGGGTGAGTCCGGTGAGGGCGATCAGGTCGCTCGCCGTGACCGCGTCCGCGGACCACGCGTGCCGCAGCACCTCGGCCGCGTTCATGCGGCGGAGCAGGCTCGGCGACGACACCCCGGTGCTCAGCGCCACCCGCGCCTCCTCGTGCTGTGGCCGGTGCCTCGCGACACGGCGGATCTTTTCGACGACGACCCATGGTGCCACGCCGCGAATTGATCTAGGGTCTAAATCTACACACCAGATCAACTCGGTCCCGACGCTGTCGTCGGGGTCGCGACCCGGGAGACGACGACGTGCCCACACCCCCACTGCCCTCCGGTGCCGGCCTCAGCCGACGCACCCTCCTCGGCGGGATCGGTGCCGCAGGGGCGGCGCTCCTCCTCGCCGGCTGCGCCCCGTCCGGCTCCGGCCGCGGGCGCACCGAGATCACCTTCTACGCGACCAAGCCCGAGGCGATCCCCTACTTCTCCGACCTCGTCTCGCGCTTCAACGAGTCGCAGTCGGCGGTCCGGGTGATCCACGACTCGACCTCGGGCATCTCGGCCGGCTTCGTCCGGGGCAACCCGCCCGACGTCGCGGCCTTCACGTACAACCTCGAGATGGCCCGCTTCATGGAGCGCGGGGCGCTGAGCGACCTGGGCGACCTGCCCGAGGCGCGCACGATCCGCCCCGAGGTGCAGGAGCTGGTCGACCAGTACGCGACGTACCCCGGCCGGACGAGCGTGCTGCCGTACTCGATCACCGCCGCGTCGGTGATCTACAACCAGCAGGTCTTCGCCGACCTGGGCGTCGAGGTGCCGACCACGTGGGACGAGTTCCTCGCGGCGTGCGACACCTTCACGGCGGCCGGCGTCACGCCGATCTACAGCACCTTCCGCGAACCGTGGACCGTCGCCCAGGGCCTGTTCGACTACACGACCGGCGGGTCGCTCGACGTCGCGGCCTTCTACGAGAAGATGAACGCCGAGGGCACGAGCGTCGGACAGGGCGGCTCGGTCTCGTTCGAGAAGGACTTCCGCGAACCCGTCGAGCGCATGGTGCAGCTCGGACGGCTGTCGAACGCCAACCGCAACAGCCGCGGGTACGGCGACGGCAACCTCGCCATGGCGCAGGGCGAGGCGGCGATGCTCATGCAGGGGCCGTGGGCACTCGGTGAGATCACCAAGGCGAACCCCGAGGCGAGGGTCGGCACGTTCCCCTTGCCGATGACCGACGACCCCGCCGACCGCAAGGTGCGGGTCAACCTCGACCTGGCCCTGTGGGTGCCCGAGCAGTCGCGCAAGCAGGACGCCGCCCGCGAGTTCCTGACCTACCTGATGCAGCCCGAGATCCAGGACGCCTACAAACCGCGACTTCCTGGCGTTCGGCACCACGAGGTCGGCCCCCGCCGTGACCGACGAGCGCATCGTCGGCATGCAGGGCTACTACGACGACGCGCGGTTCTACCAGGGGGCGTCCAAGGCGATCCCGCTGACGATCCCCGCCGAGAACTACGTGCAGGGCATCGTCACGGGCGCCAGCGTCGAGGGCACCCTGCGCACCATGGACGCCGACTGGCGCCGCCTGGCACTCCGCGCATGAGCGCGATCGACGGCGCGGGCCGCACCACGGCCCCGGCCACCCCGACCACCGCCCGAGTCGAAGGAGACCCGATGGCCACCACCACCCCCACGGCCGCGCGAGGCGCCCGCACCTCGTTGAGCGGCAGCACGACCGGCAACCCGCGGCGCCGCGGCAGGCGCGTCGACCCGGTCTTCTACTTCTTCCTCGTGCCGACGCTCGTCCTCTTCTCGCTGGCGATCACCCTGCCGGCCGTGATGGGCGTGTTCTACAGCTTCACGAACTCGATCGGCTTCGGCGAGTTCGACATGGTCGGCGTCACGAACTACCTCGCGATGGCGACCGACCCGGCGATCCTCGGCTCGTACGGCTTCACGATGGGCTTCGCACTGGTCACGGTGATCGCCGTCAACGTGATCGCCCTGCTGTTGGCGATCGGCCTGACCTCGCAGATCAAGGCGAAGACCGCGCTGCGGGCCGTCTTCGTGATCCCGATGGTCATCTCGGGCATCATCATCGCGTTCGTCTTCCAGTTCCTCTTCTCGAACTCGTTGCCGGCCCTCGGCGCCTCGCTCGGCATCCCCGGGCTGCAGGACAGCATCCTCGCGAACGCCGACACCGCCTGGATCGGCATCGTCGTCGTGACCGCATGGCAGGCGATCCCGAGCACGCTGCTGATCTACATCGCGGGCCTGCTCGCGATCCCCGGCGAGGTGTACGAGGCGAGCAGCCTCGACGGCGCCTCGGGCTGGAAGCAGCTGCGGTCGATCACGCTGCCGCTCGTGGCGGGCTACGTCCTGATCAACACGATCATCGGCTTCAAGAACTTCCTGAACTCGTACGACATCATCGTCGGTCTGACGAACGGCGGCCCCGGCACGTCGACCCGCAGCATCGCGATGACGATCTTCACGGGCTTCACCGGCGGCGACTACGCCTACCAGATGGCCAACGCGACCATCTTCTTCGTGATCGCCGTCGCGATCGCGCTCGTCCAACTCCGGATCACCCGCGGAAAGGCGGCCGTCTGATGGCGAACACCGCACTCGTCACCCCCGCCGCCTCGGCGGCCCCCACCCCAGGAGGCGCGGGTCGCGACGCCGACGCCGTCACCCGTCGTCGACGCGGTCGCGTCGGGCGGGAGCGCCCGAACCGCCTCGTCACCGTGCTGCTGGTGCTCGGCACGATCACCGTGCTGATCCCGATCTACGTCACCGTCACGATGTCGCTCAAGACGTCGGCGCAGGCCGTCGACGGCAACGCGTTCAGCCTGCCGGCACCGATCGACTTCTCGAACTTCGCGACCGCCTGGCAGCTGACCGACTTCCCGCGGGCGTTCGGCATCTCGACCCTCGTCACGGCCGCGACCGTCATCGGCACGGTCGTGCTCGCCTCGATGGCGTCGTACGCGATCTCGCGCAACTGGGACCGCAAGCTGTTCCGCTTCTCGTTCTTCTACCTGCTGGCCGCGATGTTCCTGCCGTTCCCGGTCGTCGCGCTGTCGCAGATCAAGTTGACCGGCATCGTCGGCCTCGACAACCCCGCCGGCGTCGCGCTGCTGCACGTCATGTTCCAGCTGTCGTTCTCGATCCTGCTGTTCACGGCGTTCCTGCGGTCGTTGCCCGAAGAGCTGGAGGAGAGCGCGCGGCTCGACGGCGCCACCACCTGGCAGGTCTTCTGGCGCCTGGTCTTCCCGCTGCTCGCCCCGATGAGCGCCACGGTCGGCATCTTCGCCTTCCTGGCCTCGTGGAACGACTTCGCGATGCCGTCGCTGATCACCGCCGACCCGTCGCTGCAGACCCTGCCCGTGCTGCAACAGATCTTCCAGACGCAGTTCAGCAACGACTACAACGTCGCCTTCGCCTCGTACCTCATGGCGATGGCCCCGGCAATCGTCGTCTACCTCTTCACCCAGCGCTGGGTGATGGCGGGCGTGACGCAGGGCGCGATCAAGTAGGCGTCCGTCGGGGGCGCGGCCCGCGCCTCCTGACCCCCAGGCAACCCACCACCCCCGAGAGGACCTCGCTCCACGATGACCGACACGCTCCGCACCGCACCCTCGACCGAGCTGCTGACCGACGACCCGACCTGGTGGCGCCAGGCGGCGGTCTACCAGATCTATCCCCGCAGCTTCGCCGACTCGAACGGCGACGGCATCGGCGACCTGCCCGGCATCACGGCGGCGGTGCCCTACCTGCAGCGGCTGGGCGTCGACGCGGTCTGGCTCAGTCCGTTCTATCCGTCGGCCCTCGCCGACGGCGGGTACGACGTCGACGACTACCGCGACGTCGACCCCAAGATCGGCACGCTCGCGCAGTTCGACGAGATGATCGACGCGCTGCACGCGGTCGGCATCCGGGTGATCGCCGACCTCGTGCCGAACCACTCGTCCGACCGGCACGTCTGGTTCCAGGAGGCGCTGGCCGCTCCCGCCGGATCGCCCGCCCGGGCGCGCTACATCTTCCGCGACGGTCTCGGCGAGACCGGCGAGCTGCCGCCCTCGGACTGGACGTCGATCTTCGGCGGCCCGGCCTGGACCCGCGTCGCCGACGGCCAGTGGTACCTGCACTCGTTCGCGAGCGAGCAGCCCGACTGGGACTGGGACAACCCGGAGGTGCGCGAGGACTTCCTGACCACGCTGCGGTTCTGGTCGGACCGCGGGGTCGACGGCTTCCGGGTCGACGTGGCGCACGGGCTGGCGAAGAGCCTGCCCGAGGTGCTGCCGTCCACGGCCGAGCTCGAGGCGCTGCCCAAGGCCGACGGCGACCACCCGCTGTGGGACCGCGACGAGGTGCACGAGATCTACGCCACGTGGCGTGAGGTCTTCGACGAGTACGACCCGCCGCGCATCGCCGTGGCCGAGGCCTGGGTCGAGCCGTCGCGCCGTGCCCGCTACGCCAGCGCCGAGGGCCTGGGCCAGGCGTTCAACTTCGACCTGCTCGAGGCCGACTTCGACGCCACGCAGTTCCACGACATCATCACGTACAACCTCGACGCCGCCGAGGCCTCGGGCTCGTCGACGACCTGGGTGTTCTCGAACCACGACGTCGTCCGTCACGCGACCCGGTACGGCCTGCCCGCCCTCGACGGTCGCGACGTCAAGCAGGGCGCCGAGTGGCTGCTCTCGGGCGGCACCTCGCCCGAGGTCGACGTCGAGACCGGCCTGCGTCGGGCCCGTGCCGCGTCGCTGTTCATGCTCGGCCTGCCCGGTTCCGCCTACGTCTACCAGGGTGAGGAACTCGGGCTGCCCGAGGTCGCCGACATCCCCGCCGACGAGCGCCAGGACCCGTCCTTCTTCCGCAATCCCGGCGTCGACATCGGTCGGGACGGCTGCCGCGTGCCGCTGCCCTGGACCCGGTCGGGGCCGTCGTTCGGCTTCGGCGCGGGCGAGGCGCACCTGCCGCAGCCCTCGTGGTTCGGCGAGTACTCGGTCGAGGCCGAGGAAGCCGACGCGACGTCGACGCTCGCGCTCTACCGGGCGGCCCTCGCGGCGCGGCGCGACCTGCAGACCGACGAGACGCTCGACTGGCTGCCCGTCGACGGCCGCGACGACGTGTTGCACCTCGTCCGCCCCGGCGGATGGCACGTGGTGTGCGTGTTCGGCACCGAGCCCGTCGACCTGGCAGCGCTCGGGCTGGGCTCGGGCGAGGTGCTCGTCGCGAGCGGGCCGCTGACGGATGCCGGGCAGCTGCCGGGCGAGACGGCGGCCTGGCTGCGCGGCTGACGGCGGCCTGGCTGAGCGGCTGACGTCGGCCTGGCTGCGCGGCTGACGTCGGCCGCCGCCGGCCGGGAGGCGCGGGGCCGGTCAGGCAGGGACGTCGTCGCCGGCCGCGGAGCGGCGCTGCTCGACCTCGGCCTCGAGCTTCGCCAGGCGGGCGAGTCGCTCGTAGTGCTCGGCCTCGCGGTCGAGGTCGGCGAGCTGTTGCTCGGTGCTGCGGACGCGGTGGTCGAGCGTGCGGGCCGCAGCCTCGTGGTACCGGCTCTGGTCGCGGGGCCCGATCTGCTCGACGCGGCTGCCGTACTCGCGGCCCGCGGCGAACCAGACGATGCTGCCGATCAGCGGCAGGAACAGCACGATCATGATCCACAGGCCCTTGGGCAGGTGTCGCACGTCGCCTTCAGGACGCGTGACGATGTCGACGAGCGCCCCCACGATCAGCAGGAGGGGCAGGGCAGCCAGCACGAAGGTCACGGCCCGAGGGTAGGGGGTGCCGCCTGCCCGGCGGAAGCCCCGCGAGGAGGGGTGACCGCGCCCCCGCCTGTGCCGCGTTCTGGGTGTGACGGGCCCTCCGGACGGTCGGTAGCGTCACCCGCATCACGGCGAGCGACCCCGGTCAGGAGGTGCGGTGCCGGTCGACCACGAAGGGTGCAGCTCCTGAAAATTCGCCTCCACCCCTGGTCAGCGGGCGGCTCTGATCGTAAGGTGGGTCGGTCCGCCCCATCGAGGAGAACCGTGAGTCGACGCGCCGTCCGTCCCAGGAAGCGCTCATGACCGACCCCTCGAACACCCGCGAGACCGTGGTGCCGGCCGAGCCGACCTCGCCCGTCGAGCAGACGCCCGGTGCCGCCGTGCCGCTGACCCGCCGCGAGGCCCGCGCCCTCGAGCGCGCCGCTGCCGCCGCTGCCGACGCTGGTTCTGCCTTTGCCCCGTCGTCCGCTGCGCCCGTCTCCGCCCCGTCGTCCGCTGCGCCTCCGACTGCTCCGGTCGCTGCCGCCGCTCCTGCTGCGCCCGTCTCCGCACCGTCCTCCGCTGCTCCTGCGACCAGCCCGGCGATGAACCCGGTGTCGAACGATGCACCCACGAGCAACCGGGTGCATGGTTCGGAAGTGGGTGCGACGGCCACCGAGGCGGCACCCGCGACCCGTGTCGCGCGCCGCCCGCGCCCCTCCGTGCCGGCCGTGCTCCGTCGGACCCGAGAGGCCGGCCGCCCGAACCCGAGCCCTCGGGCGACCCCCGGCCGTTCGCGGCTTCGGGCCGTCTCGTCGCGCGTCCGTGCGGCGACCTTGCCCGTGCTCGGCGTCTGCGCCGTCATGCTCTTCTTCACGTCGAACCTCACCCCCGCCTCGGCGAGCGACCTGGGTGGGTCGAACATCCCGACCGCCGGTGCCGCGCCGATGCCGACCCAGACCCTCGCGGCGTCGCTCGTGGTGCTGACCGTGTCCGACCGCGACGCCTTCGGGGTGACCGACGCACCGCCGCCGCCGCCGCCTCCGCCACCCGAGCCCGAGCCCGTCGTCACCTCGAAGAACGTCGCGGGGTCGACGAATTCGTACCGCGCCTCCTCGGGGGCCGGCACCATCGTCAACTCGGGCATCGGTGACATCCGCTGGCCGTTCCCGGGCTCGGTCGTCCTCAGCTCGGGCTTCGGTCCCCGTGCGGCTCCGTGTGCGGCGTGCTCGAGCATGCACATGGGCCTCGACATGACGCCCGGCGGCGGCACCCCCATCGGTGCCGCGGCCGCGGGCGTGGTGCGCACGTCTGGCATGCACGGCCAGTTCGGTCAGTACGCCGTGATCGACCACGTGATCGACGGTCAGCGCGTCAGCACCCTGTACGCGCACATGCAGATCGGTTCGAGCCCGCTCGTCGCCGGGCAGACGGTCCAGGTGGGCGAGCTGGTCGGCAAGGTCGGCCGCAGTGGTGTCGCGACCGGCGAGCACCTGCACTTCGAGGTGCTGCTGGGTGGCACGACGCAGGTCGACCCCAAGGCCTGGCTCGAGGCCAACGCCGGCCGCACGCTCTAGCCAACAGCGACGCCTGACCGACCGGAACGCACGGTACCTCCGTCCGTCCAGTTCGTCGACACTGGTCCATCGGAACGGCCCGTCCTTCACGAACTCGCCCGCCCTCGCGTGCGTCGGCGCCCACCCCCGCGCCTCAGGCCCCGCGCTTCACGCAGCGAGCCTCAGGCCGCGCGACGCGCCTCGCGCCAGGCCTGCACCTCGGCGGTGAGTTCGGCCTTGCGGCCGGCGTCGGCGAACGACGCCTCGACCGAGTTCGTCGCCAGCAGGGCGAGCATGTCGTCGTCCAGCCCGAGCACGTCGCGCAGCGCCTCGTAGTTGTCGCCCACGTAGCCGCCGAAGTAGGCGGGGTCGTCGCTGTTGACCGTGACGAGCAGTCCGGCCTCGAGCATGCGGGGCAGCGGGTGCTCGGCCAGGTCGGACACCACCGCGAGCCGCAGGTTCGACAGTGGGCAGACGGTGAGCGGCACCCGGTCGGCGACGAGGCGGGCGACGAGGGCGTCGTCCTCGAGGCTGCGCACCCCGTGGTCGACGCGTTCGACGTGCAGCAGGTCGAGGGCGTCCGTGACGTACGACGGCGGGCCTTCTTCACCGGCGTGGGCGACGACGTGCAGCCCGAGCGCGCGGGCACGGTCGAAGACGCGGGCGAACGCGGCGGGCGGGAACCCCACCTCGGAGGAGTCGAGCCCCACCCCGATCAGGTCGGAGGCGCGGTGCGCGACGGACTCGAGGGTCGCGGCCGCGTCGCCCACCGGCAGGTGCCGCAGGAAGCAGAGGATGAGCCCGCCCGTGATGCCGAACCGCTCGCGCGCCTCGCCGAGCGCCCGGGTCAGCCCGTCGATGACCTCGTCGACGTCGACGTCGCGAGAGGTGTGCGCCTGGGGGTCGAAGAACATCTCGACGTGACGGAGCCCTTGGGCGTGGGCGCGTTCCAGGTAGGCCCAGGCGAGGTCGCGGAAGTCCTGTGCGGTCTGCAGCACGGCCGTGCACGCGTAGTAGAGGTCGAGGAACTCCTGCAGCGAGCCGAAGGAGTACGCCGCGCGCAGCTCGTCGACCGAGGCGAAGGGCAGGTCGACGTCGTTGCGGTCGGCGAGGGCGAAGACGAGCTCGGGTTCGAGCGTGCCCTCGACGTGCAGGTGCAGCTCGGCCGTGGGCGGCGTCGCGAGCACGGTGCCCGAGAGGGGCGAACCCGAGAAATCCGTACCCGAGGAGCTGGTACCCGACAGGGGCGACCGAAGGTGGTCGCTGGTCGTCGGGGTCGTGCCCGTGAGGGGCGTGCCGGGCGCGGGGGCCGCGGTCGTCGGGGAGGTGTCGATCGCCGTCATCGGGCCACCGTAGCGGCAGCGTGCCTCCCGACGAAGCCCCGTGCACGATCGTTCACCGTCCCGTCACCCGGCGACCGTCTGGGGACGAGACGAGGAGGCGCGGGGCAGTTCGTCGAGGACGCCACCCGCGCCTCCTGCCCGGACGTCGAGGAGGCGCCGTGCGCGACGACCGAACACCGCGCCTCCTGCAGGTGGCTATGCCGTGAGCACGACGGCGAGCGTCTCGGGCTGGTCGTGCCCGGTCCACGTGCCGGTGAGGACCTCGACCCCGTGGTCGCCGCTGTGGCCGCCGGTCGAGGCGAGGGCGCCGGCGTCGTGTCGACCGAGGACGCGGGCGACGACGATGCGGACCGCCGCGCCGGTGACGACCGTCCGGCCCTCGACCTGGTCGACGGTGAGGCGGTCGACGTCGGGCACGGGGGTGCCCGGGGTGGCGCTAGCCGACGACGGTCGAGTTCGGTTCGCGGAGCTGTCGCTCGCCGTCGACCTCGAACCAGGCCTCGGCCTGGGTGCCGCCGGTCAGCACGGCCGTCGCGAGGGCCGCGGCCCAGACCGGGTCGGCCGTGCCGTCGTAGACCCACCGCGTGCCGAGAACCGAGTGCTCGGTCGTCCCGACGAGGTGGTCGTCGGCACCGGCCAGGGGAGCGTCGCGATACGTGAGGGGCACCTGCAACTGCACGCCGTCGGGCGTGGCGACGATGATCGTCTCGACGCCGACCTCGCCCGCCGGGTCGTCGAAGCGGAAGGCCGCGACGCTGCGCAGGCCCTCGTCGGCCGTGCCCTCGGACCGGGGTGGGCCCTCGAACCACGGCTGGGTCGGCACCCAGGCGTCGAGCAGGTCGATCTTGGAGGGGCTCATGCCGGCCCGGTGCAGGTGTGCCATGCCGTCGATCGTAGGGCCGACCACCGTCACCGTCGGTCACCGCCACCACCACGCCCCGACACCGCCGGCGGCACGACCCCGACCGCGCCCCGACCGCGCCCCGACCCCTCCGGTAACGCGACACCTGTCGTGCGTTCTCCAGCGGTCGGGCGTAGCCTGCGGCCCATGAAGGCACTCCAGTACACCCAGGTCGGTCAGCACCCCGAAGTCGTCGAGATCGAGAAGCCGTCACCCGGCCCCGGGCAGGTGCTGCTGAAGGTCACGGCGGCCGGTGTCTGCCACTCCGACGAGTACGTCATGAGCCTCGGTGAAGAGGACTACACCGCGCAGGGCTACCCGCTGCCGCTCACGCTCGGGCACGAGGGCGCCGGCATCGTGGCCGAGCTCGGCGAGGGCGTCGAGCACCTGCAGGTCGGTGACGCGGTCGCCGTCTACGGCCCGTGGGGTTGTGGTCGGTGCCACCAGTGCGCCCAGGGCAAGGAGAACTACTGCGTCAACGCCGCCGCCGAGGGCATCAAGCCTCCCGGGCTCGGCGCTCCCGGGTCGATGGCCGAGTACATGATCGTCGACGACCCCCGCCACCTGGTGCCGCTCGGCGACCTCGACCCGGTCGAGAACGTGTCGCTCACCGACGCCGGCCTCACGCCGTACCACGCGATCAAGACCTCGCTGCCGAAGCTCGGCGCCGGCACCTACGCCGTCGTCATCGGCACCGGAGGCCTCGGGCACGTCGGAATCCAGATCCTGCGGGCGCTCTCGGGTGCGCAGATCATCGCGCTCGACGTGAGCGACGAGAAGCTCGAGCTGGCGAAGCACGTCGGTGCGCACCACACGGTGATCAGCGACGAGCACGCCGCGGACGCCATCCGCGAGATCACCGGGGGCCTCGGCGTCCAGGCCGTCTTCGACTTCGTCGGGGCGGGGCCGACGATGGCCACGGCCGTCGCGGTCGCCGCGGCGGACGCCGACGTGACCATCGTCGGCATCGGTGGCGGCACCGTCGAGCTCGGCTTCGGCGCGATCGCCTACGACGTCGCCGTGCGCATCCCCTACTGGGGCAGCCGCAGCGAACTGATCGAGGTCCTCGACCTCGCCCGGGCCGGCCAGGTCGAGGTCGCCACGCAGCGCTACTCGCTCGACGACGGCCCGAAGGCCTACGAGGCCCTCGCCGCCGGCACCGTCCGCGGCCGGGCCGTCATCGTCCCCTGACGCGACCACCCCGAGGAGGCGCGGTGCCGGATTCCGCGCACCGCGCCTCCTGCAGGTCGCAGCGGCCGATCGGCCGCACCTGACCCCGTCGTCGCGACGGGGAACGGGGTCCTGGCGCCGGCGAGCACCGCAGGAGTGAGCGTCGACACGTTGTGGCTGGGAACGCTGTGTGGCGTGATTCCGACGATGCTGTGTGGCCTAGCTCGCCCTGTCGGCGTGGCCGGTCGGGTCAGGGCTTGCCGTGCTCGGCGTGTGCCTGGTCGTGGGCATCGGGGTGGTCACCCATCATGCGGAGCATGGGCCATGAGCCGCTGCGGGTGAAGACGACGAGCAGGAACGCCGCGACGAGCAGGAACACGATGTTGAGCCAGGTGGTGTAGTTCCAGCTGATCGAGGTCGTCACGATGGTGAGGTGCCGGTTCGTGGGGACGAGGTGCAGCGGGGTGAAGAGCAGTTCGACGGCGTAGCCGGCGAGGACCATGGCGCCGTAGAAGATCCCGGTGATGCGGAGGGCTGCTCTCCAGCCGTAGTACTTCCGGTAGATGATGATGATCGGGATGATGATCAGGTCGGCGAAGATGAAGCTGATCACACCGCCGAAGCTGATCCCACCGTTCCAGAGGACCGCTGCGAGGGGGACGTTGCCGACGGAGCAGACGAAGCTCACCATCGCCAGGATCGGCCCGATGAGCGGGTCGATCAGGAACGCGAGCGTCGGGTGTCCATCGAGGAACAGTGCTTGCAGCCACGCCTTCGGGACCCAGGCGTCGAAGGCGCCGGCGATGAGTAGCCCGATGACGATGTCGCGGATGACGGATGCCCAGTCCATGACGAAGTACTGCGACACGCTCGTGAGCCCGGGCCTCGAGAACAGTCGCCGCCAGAAGCCCTGGTCGCCCTGCACGGACATGTCCATGGCTGCATGGCCCTCCATCGCGCCGGCGAGTCCCTTGTCGGCCTGTTCGCGGGCGGCGTCGACGATCTTCCCGCGCATCCAGAGCCGGAACCCGAGGGCGATGAGGATGATCATCAGTGGTCCACCGACGAACTCCGCTGCGGTGAACTGCCAGCCCATGACGAACGCGAGGATCAAGCCGAGCTCGACGACGAGGTTCGTGGAGGCGACCTCGAACGCCATGGCCGACGACAGGCTCGCGCCCTTGCGGAAGAGCGTCCGTGCGAGGGCGACGGCGGCGTAGGAGCAGGACGAGGACAGTGCGCCCAGGCCGGTTGCGACGCTGATCGCTCGGGGGGAGTCGTCGCGCATGAGCTTGGTGATCTGGTCGGTGCGGACGACGGCTTGGATGACGCCGGAGAGAGTGAAGCCGAGGATGAGGGGCCAGAGGATCTCCCACCCCATCGAGCCGGCTGCTACCAGGGCGTCACCGACTGCGTTGATCACGAACACGTACACCTGCTTCTTCACGTCGCGGGCATGTTCTGCAGCGACAGGGTGGTCACAAAGGGGGGAAGAACCGGTCTCGGGCCGAGGCGGACTGCGTTGCCCGCCTCGACCCTCGACTGGTGTCACGTGGACGCGAGCATGTCCTTCATCTGCGTGATCTGCTCGGTCTGGCTCGACACGATCGACTTCGCCATCGCGACCGCGTCGGTGTTCATGCCCTTGTCGACTTCGCTCCTGGCCATGTCGACGGCGCCCTCGTGGTGCTGGACCATCTGCTGCAGGAACAGCTTTCCGGCGTCCCTTGCGGATGCCTGGTCGAGGTCGGTCATGTCGGAATCGGACATCATCCCGGACATGGAGTGCCCCGACTCCGTGGGCTCACCCCAGCCCTGCAGCCAGCTGGCGAGCTGAATGATCTCCGGACCCTGCTCGGCCTTGATCTGCTCCGCCAGGGTGGCGACGTCGGGGTCGACACCGTCGCCCTTGGCGAGGAGCGCGTCGCTCATCTCGACGGCCTGCTCGTGGTGCGGCAGCATCATCTGCGCGAACATCACGTCCTGGTCGTCGTGCGCCGACGCGGCCGAGCTCGACGAGGCGGACGAGCCCGCGTCGGAGCTGCTGTCGTTCGTGGAGCAGCTCGCGAGGGTCAGGCCGAGGGTGAGCGAGGCGGCGATCGCGAGGGTGCGCGTGGTCGTGGTGGTGTGCATGGAAGGTCCATTCCCGTGGATGCGTCAGCTGGTCCGGGCAGGCGGATGCCTCCCGGTTCTGGGCATGCGGGAGCCGCCCTGCGGCGGTGTGGTCCCGCAGGGGGCGGATCAGATGCGGATGATCTGCAGTGCCGTCAGTGACGGTGGTTTCGGTGCTGCGATGTGGCGCGGCAGCCGGTCAGCCAGCGCAAGCAGTCGCGACAGCAGCGCGATGACACCGCCGGTCCGTGCGCGCAGTAGCGCCCATGCGAACAGGGCGATCGTCAGCGCGCACGCCATCCCCATCAGCGAGCACATCAGCGCGCACAGGCCGCTGTCGCAGCCGGCGTCGGTGAGGACCGTCAGCACCGCGGCCGCGGGAGCGGCATGCTCCCCGTGGCGGTTTCCGACGGCATGGACGTGCTCGGTGGTGGCGGCGGGAGCTGCCATCGGGTGCTCGTGGCCGTCGGTGTGGCCGGCCATCGTGTGCATCAGGACCGTGAACCCGACCAGCAGCAGCAACGCCAGCGTCGCCGTGACCTGCAACAGCAGCCGGCGACGCGGGGAGGCGGTGGTGGCGAGCATCGATTCTTCGATCAGGACGAGGGGTGGGGGATCGTCGGGCTGCAGCGGAAGCACGTTCCGTTGCGAGGTCGACCGAATCGAACTGTACCCCCTGGGGGTATGCGCTGTCTCGGGCGGCCAGCCGATCGATCAGCACAGGGTAGGCATCGCGCGACCGTGCCGTGCCAGAGGGACATTCACTAGCCGATCCCAAGAACGACGGATGTGTGACAGCGGTGCCCTTGGTACAGGGTCGTCACCCGCGTCTGCCACCCGTTTCGCCGGGAGTGAGGACGGCTGCCTGCGACCGCCGATCTTTTTCGGCCTTTTTCGGCCGCGGATGAACTCCTGGATGAGCTGCGTCGTGTTCGTAGTAAGCGGGCTACCTGGGCCGGCGTACCAGCAGGAGGAAATATGCACAAGCGAATGACCATCACGCTCACGACGGCCGTCTTGGCCGCGGCCGCTCTCTCCGGGTGCGCCACATCTGCCGAATCATCCACGACGACCGACTCCACCGAGCCGGCCCCCGCCGAGACCACCGCGGCAGCGGCAGTCCTCGGCACCGCAACGTCTCCCTTGGGCGAAATCATCACCGACGACGCCGGGTACACGATCTACACGTTCAAGATGGACGAGCAGGACTCGGGCACCAGCAACTGCTACGACGAATGCGCCATGACCTGGCCGGCAGTCGAAGCCTCCGACACGTCCTCCCCAGACGGCATCACGGGCAAGATCGGTTCCCTCACCCGCACGGACGGGACAACCCAGCTGACCGTCGACGGCTGGCCGGTGTACCGGTTCGCGAAGGACACCGAACCGGGACAGGTCAACGGACAGGGCGTGAAGGATGCCTGGTACGTCCTCCAGCCGGACGGCACGATCAACATGGAAGCAGGCACTGAGGGCTCAGCAACCCCAGCGTCCTGATCGCGCGCGTGCCTGCCGGACAGAACTCTCCGGGTTGCAGGCCCTCGCAGCTCCACGACCCCACCCGAGCAAAGGAGCCACAAGGCAGTGCTCATCGACATGAAAGCAGAGACAGTGGGTGCGAATGCGTCGACTCCTTCCGCTCAGACGGTGAACCCATGTCCTGGCCATGTCGATGGCATGAGGTTCGACCGCTGGTGCGCATCGGCGTTTCCCGTTGCGCTCGCTACAGGCACGATGAAAGGCGGTCCTGGATCAGGCACTGGCCGGACTTCACCGGCGCGAGGCGGTGAAGGTCATGACCCGAGCCAGTGACGAGCTCTTGTCGGCATTGTTCGAGTGCCACGGCGGGGCGCTTCGCCGTTACACACACAGCCTCACTCGGAACGCGGCGCTGACCGAGGACATCGTTCAGGAGACGATGCTGAGAGCATGGCAGCGTCCCAAGGTGCTGGAGCTCGACAAGGATGCTGCTCAAGCGTGGCTGTTCACCGTCGCTCGGCGCCTCGTCATCGACGACGCACGATCTGCCCGGAGTCGACGAGAAGTGGCAGCCCCTGGCGAGGGAGAAGGCGCTGCTCTCGATCGCACTGATGCGGTCCTGGACAGCATCATGGTTGCGGACGCGCTGGCGTCGCTCTCCGACCAGCACCGTCAAGTCGTCGTTTGTGCGTACTTCGCTGGTCAGAGCATTCCTGAAATTTCGAGACGGCTTGGCATCCCAGAAGGAACCGCGAAATCGCGGCTCCACTACGGGTTGCGCGGGCTGAGGCTAGCCCTCCAAGAAAGGGGCGTCACACGATGACTGAGCATCCCGATCTCCAAGCTCACGAGGACCGTTACCAGGACTGGGACGCGTCCTACGTCCTCGGAGCGCTCCCCACCGATGAACGTCGCGAATACGAGCAGCACCTCAGTACCTGCGCCAACTGCCGTGAAGCGGTGACGGAACTTGCGGGTCTCCCAGGCATCCTGAGCCAGATCTCGCCGGAAGAGGCCCTTGCCATCCATTCACCTCTGGGTTCGGACGACACTCCGGCGCCATCAGAAACGTTGTCGCTGATGGCCCACCGCGTCCGCAAGAGTCAACGCCGCCGCCGAGGAGTCATGGCTCTCGCAGTTGCCGCTGCTGTTGCTGCCGCCGTCTTCGGGGGGCTCGCCGTAGGCGCAAGAAACGACGTCGGCCCAGCGACGGCCCAGATGACGTTCCAGCCAATGGACCCCGGAACCGACTCCACCACCCTTACTGCGGGTCTGCAGATCGAGGAGAAATCTTGGGGCACGAGGCTCGATTGGAACTGCGACTACGGCGCGGACGCGCCAGACAACTCCGGATACGAGCTCGTGGTCACACAAACGGACAACACCACGCTCACCGTCGCGACGTGGGACGCAGCCGGCTCGCGTGCCGCAGATCTGTCTGCGTCGACAGCCATTCCCAGCCTGAAGATCGCGAGTGTAGAAATCCGCTTGAAGGGATCCACGGTCGCGTTGGCTCGGCTAGACACCTGAGTACCTCGCGAACGAGACGCCCGTTAGACGGTCGTCATCCGGTCGCGTAGAAAGTCAAGGGCGCAGCTACGGCAGCCGTGAAGTATGGATACTCTCTGGCCGAAACGGCCGGAGCAATCATTTCGGAGGGATAAGCCCGTGTATGCAGCTGGTGCAAATGGTTGGTGGCCCATCGCCGTCGCCATCGTCACGATTGTCTTCATCGCCGTGTTGGTCATCCAGCATCGCAAGAAGAAGTAGCTAGACAGGAAAGGTCGGGCCTAGCTTCGGCTAGGCCCGCTTTACAGTTCCGTCAATCCACGAGTCGATGCGTCGCGCGACTTCGTGCCCTCTGCCCGCAGGGCGACGAGACGTTGGCTGCAAAAAGCTCAGCATGAGGGCCAGCACGGGTGTGGAGTGTCCGAAGCCCAGCTCATCCGTCCACTCGAGATATGCGTGCTCTCGCAACAACCTGACGTGCTCCCGATTGATGCGAGTCGTTCGGAACAGGCCACGGATGACAGCTTCGTCGTCAGAAAGAGTGAGGGATAAACGCAGGAGGCGAACAAGTAAGACGATGCACGCGCCTGCCAGAACACCGAACGCGATTTGCCCGGGAAGCCCAGAAATGAAGATGGTCGTGCCCCCGAAAACAACGACCATCCCAGCCGCCAGAAGACCGTAAAACGCTCTTGCCGCTGGGTCTAGGGAGATGATCTCGGGTGCCGGCACGTCCCCAACTATGCGGTACGGCCGCGACTGGCAGACCGACAATGCGCCACATGCGTCGGAATACCCGCACCTCGAATGTGCACCGGGGTCTCTACGTTTCGATTTCAGTGTCCGATAGACGGTCGTTCATCGGGACACCTTCTAGAGCTGTCCAGGGCCGGTTGAGGTCAAGTGGCGCCTGGCCTGCGGATTCGCGTATGCCTGTCCCGCAAAAATGCCCGGTGACGGGGGTCTGAACGCTACAGTCGTCGAATGCTCATCGGATACGCCCGCGTCTCGACCTCGGGGCAGGATCTCGCAGCACAACGTGACGGTCTTGCAGTACTTGGCGTTGACGAGCAACACGTCCATGTTGACCACGGCCTCTCGGGCACGACTCGAGCGCGGCCCGGACTCCGCGAAGCTTTAGCTGCGTGCCGTGCCGGCGACGTCCTGGTCGTCACCAAGCTCGACCGCCTCGCCCGCTCACTGCGCGACGCGACAGCCATCGCGGACGAGCTGACCAAGAAGGGCGTCGCGCTGAACCTCGGGGGAGCGGTCTACGACCCCACCGACCCTGTTGGCCGGCTCCTGTTCAACGTCCTCGGCATGGTGGCCGAGTTCGAAGCCGACCTGATCCGTGCCCGCACCCGCGAGGGCATGGCGATCGCCAAGGCCGCCGGCAAGCTCCGCGGCCGCAAGCCCAAGCTCACCCCCTCGCAGGAGAAGCACCTCGTGCAGCTCCACCGCACCGGCGCCCACGCGACGAGCGAGATCGCTGAGCTCTTCGGCGTGGCCCGCTCGACTGTCTATCGTGCGGTTCAACGAGGGGAGCAGCCCTGATGTGGTTCCTCAAGCCGGGCAAGGCGAGAACGAGACCGTTGGTCGCGGAAGACGACGCTGTTGTCGACCATGGCGGATTTGTGGAATCTGAGGTGACCGATCGGGACGTGATCGCGATCCTGCTGCTCGTCGCGCTCACACGAGACGCCGATGAATGGTGCGGCCCTGAGCTTGCCGTCGCTTGGCTGATGGCGAGCCATGACAGCTTGAACATTCGCCTTCTCGCTGGAGAGTCCAAGAGCCTGCCTCCCAGCGAGAACCTTCGATACCTCCTCGCGATCGGGACCGATCTAGGGTTGGCCACCGACGATGACGAGGGGGGCCGGCGTGCTCTGGTTGTCGAGAGTCTGCGCTTGATCGCTGGCCGCAACAACAGGCTTCTGCAGCTTTCGGAAGCCTTGCGAGGATTCAGTTCCAGATTCAGGGATGACACGTGGGTGCCTGGGGTCGAGGCCTTGCTGATCATGAGCCGTGTCGACGAGCTACCACCAGAAGAGAGGGCGGATCTCATGGCCACCGAGGCCGCCGACTTGCTCGCCGTGCCCGGGCCCTTGCATGAGTAGCGCCAGAAGACCGGGCAGGCGCAGAGGACAGAAGCGCGAGATGGGCATGTCGCAGTAACCGATCCGGCTACGCGACCCCTGGCGCTGGGCAGGGCGCTCAGTAGTCGATGTCGGTAGAAAGGGCCCATGGACTCTGTTGCCCAGCCACCCGTAGGCACGCCGTGGCATCAGGCGACCTTCGGTGCTTCCTTCGTCAGGTTTTGGCGAGGCTACGCCATCTTCCGAGGTAAGGCAGCTCGGGCCGAGTTCTGGTTCTGGGCATTGTGGTGGTTCCTCATCAGCCTCGTCGCCAACATCGCCTTCGGGGCAGGTGTGCTGACGTTGCTCACGGACCCGTCAGGCCTAGCCGCACCGCCGCTCCAGGTCGAGCAAGCCCTCGAAGCCTTCAACCCGTTTCCAGTGTGGGGCTACCTCCTCTCTATCCTGCCGCTCGGAGCACAGATCGCCTTGGGCATCTTCACCGTCTTAGCGCTCGCGTCACTCATGCCCTGGATCGCGATCAGCGTTCGACGCCTGCACGACACCGGCAGATCGGGGTGGTGGGTACTCCTGGCTGCCGTGCCGCTAGGCAACGCCGTGCTCGCGGTCCTTCTCGCCCTGCCTTCAGTCGATAGGGCACAGGCGGTGCGATGAGTCGCCCGTCGTCCCAATAGACGGCCGCTCCCCGGGCACTTCCTCACGGCGCATTACGGGCGGGCGACTCCTCGCGGAACTCTTTGATCTCGCCGTCGGCGTCATCGCGACGGAACGTGCTGACGAGCGTGATGGGCCCCACGAGATTCGCGTTGAGTTCGTCGAGGCGTTCCGCCGGGATCCAGTACTCAAGGATGCTTCGCCCACCCACCTGCTGGACATCGAAGCCCTCGAGGAAGCTTCGACGCACCGAGAACCGAGTGACATGGCCAACGCCCGAGGCCCTCACATTCCAGTCTCGGGCGATGCGCGCAGCGTAGTCCACGTTCAACACCGGGTAGAAGATTGGCTGATCCGGCAGTCTCGGGGGCCACAGCGACCAGCCACTCGCCTCGACGAGCTCGAGTTCCTCCGGGCCCGTGGGCCGCCAGAGCACGACGCTGCTGTCAGCCTCCGTCCGTGTGGTCATGAGAACAGGATGCTGGATGGAACGCTCATTTCCTATCTGTCTATCCGTCGACGTGGGCGAGCGCCGACCAGGCTCCTCCACGGCGCCCGATAGGGGATCGGCTAGCGGACCGCCTCGTCGCCTGGAGAGCCCAAGGTCGTAGCGGTGTTCGCGGTCGCGTCACCTGTCCTCCCTCGATCTGCACGGGCCTGCCGACGCTCTCTCGCCTCAGCATCCTGGCGCTTCTGGGTAGGACTGGTTCTGGCAGTCCCGAGGATGGCCATCCCGAGCAGGGCCAGCACGATGATGAGGGCCACTGGGGCGATGACGATCGAGAGCACGGCGCCTCCGAGAAGTAAGTGATGTCTGAAGTTAGCGAACTTCGACAGCGTGGTCGAGGCGGAAGGGCGGGGCCCGATAGGGGATCGACTACGGGGACGAGGACCCGGCTGGAGATCACCGAAGTCGGCGAACCAGATTCACAACGAGCAGGACCGCGTCAGCCGCCATTCCTGCCGAGCGCCGATCACCGTTCCTGCGGTGCTTCGTAGCCTGCGCGAGCTCGATTGCCGCGCGGACGACTTTGCGCAGCTCGGCGTTCTCGGACCCAGGTAGCTCGACCTCGACCACGCGGCCAAGGCGGGACTTTGTGTTGGGCACCGGCGGTTCATCGGTGCCAGGTTCGCCGTGGCGGGTGTGCTCGTATGAGGCCGAAGAGAGCGCCTCGAGTGCGGCCACGGCGTCGTTCCCAACGTTTGAATAGTCCTGCTCTGTTCGAGCAGCCTGGAAGTGTCGCCGCATCTCGTTCAGCTCCTCGTCCACGCGTTGCCAGCCGGTGGCCTTCCGCGGCGAGATGGGATCGGCCAGCGCACCGGCAAGCGAATCTGTCTCACGAGCGTCGAGCATCTCGTGGAGCGTGTCGAATTTGTCGTGGAGCATGTCGCGTCTGGCCTGCCAGCTGCCGTGACCGTCATTTGCCCGCCAGTACTTGCGGAACGTCTCGTAGTCCCGGAACGGCGGATCGAAGGTGTCAATG
Organism: Frigoribacterium sp. SL97; assembly: GCF_026625765.1. Classification (NCBI taxonomy): domain Bacteria; kingdom Bacillati; phylum Actinomycetota; class Actinomycetes; order Micrococcales; family Microbacteriaceae; genus Frigoribacterium; species Frigoribacterium sp. SL97. The sequence continues at coordinate 177,338 of NZ_CP113062.1, read as the reverse complement.
CCAAGGCGCTCGAGGACCGCCTTTAGCGCACGGAGAAGTAGGCGCGAATCGTCATTGCTCAGCGGCGACCCATGGGTGCCATAGGCCTCGTACTCGTCGTGTACGAATCGAGCTAACGGCACCACGATCTCGATGTCTCCGTGCGCCGGGTTCGGGCCGTCCAACAGTCCCTCGAGGAGATCCACATCTATCGCGGACTGTTGCGTCACCTCCGAGCCCCAGGCGTTAGACACCACCTCCTCACCTGGACGATAAAAATCCCATGTACGCATGCGCTCACCCTAGCCAGCGTTATTTGCCGGCCGGCTGGCCGCTCCGAGCGACTTTCTGAGCGTGTTCAAGCCTCAGGGCTCGTCCGAAAGGGGATCCTCTACCGAGGAACCACCTCGATCTCTGCGTCGGGTGTCGGCGGGACGGACAGCGCCCAGGCGTTCATCGACTCAAGCACGGGCCGGAGCCCCTGCCCCGTCGGGGTGAGCTCGTAGACGACGCGCGGCGGGATCTCGGAGTACGCCGTCCTGGTGACGAGGCCCGACGTCTCGAACTTCCGGAGGCGGTTGGTGAGGGTGTGCGCGCTGATGCCGGGCAGCGCCTCCTTTAGCTCGGTGAAACGAGCCGGGCCCTCGAGGAGCTCTCGCACGATGAGCGTTGCCCAGGGGCCGTCGAGCAGTGTCAGGAACTTCGCGATGCCGCACTCGGGCCAGATCTCCCCACAGAAAGCCATGAACATGGACAGTACGCCATTGGTGCAGTTGACGTAACTGGTGCACCAGATGCATTGATAGCTTCATGACCTATCTCATCCACGGCGCTACTGGCGCCCAGGGCTCCCCCGTCGTCGCATCCCTTCTCGCTTCCGGCGCCGCCGTCACCGCGGCGGTCCGCGACCCGTCCGCCTATGAGGGAGGCGGCGCGCCCGTCGCCGTCGACCTGATGTCGGTAGCGTCCCTCGCGGCGGCCTACGCGGGCGTCGACGGCGTCTTCGTGCACCTTCCGGTCGGCGACGCCGCCCAGCAGCTCGCGCATGCCCGGACGGTCGTCGCAGCCGTCGAGCAGGCACGGCCGGCCCGAGTGGTCGTCTCGACCAGCGGGTACCCGACGGAGGGCGACGGTGCGGCTGAGAGTCCCGTCGGCGTCCTCACTGCCGGTCTGCGGGCGACCGGGGTCTCCGTCGCCGTCGCGGCCCCGCGCCTCTTCCTCGAGAACCTGCTGCTGCCGCCGGTCGCCGCGGGCGTGGAGCAGGAGGGCGTCCTCCGCTACCCGATCCGTGACGACTACGCCGTGTCGTGGAGCTCGCACCTCGACGTGGCCGACGTCGTCGCGCGACTGCTGCAGGACGGCTCCGTGACCGGTGTCGTCGGGGTCGGTGCGCTGCCCGGCCTCGTGGGCTCCGACCTCGCGGCTGGCTTCGCCGCAGCCTCGGGCACGAGCGTGCGGTTCGAGGCGCAGGACGTCGACGACTTCGGCCGCGTCATCGAGCCCCTCTTCGGCTCAGCCGGAGCGGACCCTGTCGTGGCCTCGTACCGGTGGCGGGCCACCCTGCCCTCCGAGCTCATCGACCCTGCCACGAGCGCACAGCAGCAGCTCGGGCTGAGCCCGCGCACGGTCGAGCAGTGGCTCAAGGACCTCCGGGCCTGACCCGTTCGCTGTACGACAGCAAGGGCTGCTCCCCGACCAAGGCGATCTTCAGTTGGGGAGCGGTTCTGATCTGGCCAGGGCCCGCTCGTGGTGTTCGTCGGCGCTAGTCACAAACGATCGTTTCTGCATGCCCGATAGGGGATCGCCTGCCGGGCTATGCGCCGATGAGGTGAGCTAAAAGCAGGTGGAACGAGGCCGGGCACGCGAGGCCAGGCGAGGTGGTAGAGCAAGATGAGTGCCATGGCACCCGCAGATCTTCTCCTAGTGATCGGGCTTGTGTGCGTCGTCGTCGCCGTTGGGATGAACGTAGTCACGGCCGCTCGCTTCAGTGGTGGCAAGGCGGTGTCGAAAGAGCGTCGCCTCCGCCTCGCTGTGCTTACGGTCTCTATTGCTGTTGTGGGGCTGGTTTGCATGGTCGCTTGGTTCGCGCAGTCTTGATTGCCTTGACAAGCGGGCACGGGCCGTCGCATGCCCGATAGACGATCGACATCTAGGACGAACCGTGGGGTCCTCAACCGCCGTGACGCAGGCTAAGTCCGTCGAAGCCCTCGGAGCCAAGACACCACGGCAGCGAGGTCGCCCCAGGCCCAGAGCAAAAGGACAAGGAATGCGATCGACAGCACTGCGAACACCGGTGGAAGGACGTAACCCACCCATTCGGACTGGCCATCGTTGACTGTTTCGTTGGGGCCGAGGTAGGCGGTGGGCTGGGCGTAGGCATAGGCGTGTCCGTCCGGCCCGGTGGAACCTGTCAAGACGACGTCGTCAAGCGTTACGTGCGCGTCAGCGGAAATCCACCGGCCGATGATGACGTCACCGCCACGGCGGCCGGCCAATTCCCGTCTCTCCTCCGTGAACGTGCCCCAGATCTTGGGCTCACCTCGATCATGCGCGGCGAATGCGGAGATGACGATGAAGAACGCCGCCAAGGCAATGCAAGAGACATACGCGGCCAGTTGACCCCAGCGCTGTAGTCGGAAGAAGAAGGGTCCACGTGGTCGGGCGGGGCGCAGTGGAGGCACCAGGTCAGCGTGCCATACCGCGATGCACGTACCGGCTTCGAGCATCGGTCAACCCCAGGAGGGACCGTCTGCTTCACGTTGCGTTGCTCCACGGAGCCAGCCCACGAAGCAGTGCCCGATAGGGGATCCGGCTACGGACGATCCTCTGCGTCTTTGATGCCGGCTGCAACGGCACGTCGAATCACCCAGTAGAGCGCGTAAAGAATCGCGCTTGTGATTACAACGAAAAGGGCGGCGCTAGACAACGCGTCCATGCCCCAACCGTACGAGGTGTCGTGGGCCGTAGTTCGGGAGTCGATCTCACGAGCTGTGCCGATAGAGGATCGTTGTGCGCACGGCGCTGATGCTCGATAGAGCGGTGCCCGTAGGCTCACGTCATGGTTTCAGCGATGAAGCAGACGACAGTCGACGACGGGGTGACGATCGCCTACACGGTCTTCGACGGCGTCGAGCCAGCAGTCGTCCTCCTTCACGGGCTCGCAGGGAGCAGCCGCGAGTTCGTCCGCACCGCAGAGGGTCTGGCCGGGCGGCGGGTCATCCTCATCGATCAGCGAGGCCATGGACACAGCACGACCAAGCCGGCAGACACCTCTCGCGAGGCGTACGTGTTCGATGTCGTGACTGTCATCAGCAAGGAAACGTCGGGGCCGGTGGACTCTCGCCGGCCAGTCGATGGGAGCTCACACGGCGATGCTCGTCGCCGCGGCGCGCCCGGACCTCATCCGGCGGCTCGTCCTGCTCGAAGGGAACCAGGGTGGTGGAACGACTGATGAGCACCGAGCCCTTGGCGACTTCTTCCGTTCATGGGCAGTCCCCTTCACTGATCGCGCAGAAGCCGCGGCGGCTCTCGGTGATGGGCCCCTCGAGCGTGCATGGGTCGAGGACCTCGAAGAACGGGCGGATGGCTTGTATCCCCGCTTCGACGCCGACGTCATGCAGGCCACGATCGAAGCCGTCGGTGAGTCGCGCTGGGCCGAGTGGGAGAGTGTCACCGTGCCAGCCCTCGTGCTATACGCGGACGGCGGCATGTTCTCGGAGGAGCAAAAAACGGAGTTCGTGCGTCGGGGCCACGCGGTTCGACGCGTCGATCTCACGGCCGCATCTCACGACGCGCACCTCGACGCCTTCGATCAATGGCTCGATGCGCTCCGCAGCGTCGTCACTGGCTGAGCACAGTCGCCCCAAGCGCCACGGCGTCCCGATAGGGGATCGTCTATCGGGCACCGTTTGTAACCTCGCTCTAGCGATCTCCGTTACCGATCTGCCGCATCGCCATGCGTTAGCCAGTGACTGATGTCGATGGGCTGAGTTGGTGGCAGGTCAATGTCGTTAGGCCGGATCTGGTGCTCCGTGAGCCTGCCCTTCTGCAAGCTGTTCCGTCATCCAAGGAGAGCGATTGGCTGCCAGCTCTACGGTTAAGCCATGAGGACGCGACGAACTTTCATGGCGCTGGGTGCGGTCACCGGTGTTACGGGCGCTCTCGTCTTGACTCTTTTCTTGTTGCAGCCCTGGCGGTCCTGCTCCTACGACGACCGTCCGTCGGCCTGCGCCATGCTCCCTGCCGACGCATCCGTTCTCATGGTTTCGGCGATTACCACCCTTGCGGGCGTGACAGTTCTGGTGATGGCATGGCTGAGCGCTCAAGAACCGCGGTCGATGCCCGCCAGTCGGCGAGTCACAGTGTTTGGAGCCGTTCCGCTGTGCTTTGTGGTGGCCGTGGCCGGAGTCCTCTACTTCGTCTGATGCGGCGACCCTCCCAAGCTGCTCGTCACACTTTCACTCCTGCCGACATGACCTCCAATAGACGATCTATCTTCGGTGACCGAGTGTTGCTGGGCCACGGCCTGCACTTCGAGGAATTACGAAAGAGGAAAAGTCGATTCACGACGTCACACTTTGGTGCTCACTGGACATTACTTCTGTGACAGCGGAGAGCCCGCGGTCATCGGTTGGATCGGATCACCTTGCCCAAGCACAATGTTGACGAACTCCTCGCTGGGAGCCGCCCGGCGTTTACCACCTCAGTCGCTACGGAGGCGGCACTCGATGCTCTTGTGGCAGAGACTCGCGTTGCCACTGGGAGCCGGCGGCTTCCCCGGCGCCGAAAAGCACTCTGGCTCGTGCCCGGCAGCATTCTTGCCGTCGGAGCACTCAACGGCCGGCGCAGTCGCCGTCGACGGGCTGACACGAATCGAGACCCCGATCCCCGTCGAGTACGTCACCGACACTGGGGTCACAGTCTCGTGCACTGCCACCATCGAAAGCTCGTACTTCTCGCCCAGGTTCACCGAGGTCTCCACTTACTACCGAAATGCCGACTTCACCACGAGCGGTCTCGGTCAGCGCATTTACGAATACGCCCTTGTTCTGGCTGGCGACAAGGCAGGCACCCCCGGCGATCTCCCCCAGTCAGTGCAGTCAACAGCGCAAATCCCGGGAATCGGAGATCAGCAGCCCCTCGAAGACGAATCGGCACTGTCCGTGTCCATGCTCGAGTTCATCGTCATGGATGTATCCGACGAACTCGGCCTGCCCGCCGGCACCGTGAGTGGCTGGGCAGAGATCGATTCGGACTGCGACGGACAACTCCATTGACGGGAACGACGAAGCCTCACCCTCACAGAGAAGTAGGCGCAGATCTCGCTGACTTGTTCCGCAACGAGGCTAGAGGGCTGCTCGGGTTCTTCATACGACGTGACGTACCAGCCGAGGACGCAGCGGATCTCGTCAGTGAAACGTTCCTCGCAGCCTGGCAATCGAGCACGACCCGCACAATCGAACCGGACATGCTTCGTGCCTGGCTGTTTGGCATCGCTCGCAAAAAACTCTCGCAACACCTACGAGGTCGAACCCGGCGGACCGCCTTGAGCGCACGCCTTCGGCTCACTGTGTCTGCCGATGCCCTCGAGCAACATGCCTCAACCGAGAACATGGAAAGAGTCGCCTACGTACGAGCGGCAATTGAGCAGCTTCCGGTGGTAGATCGGGAGATCGTGCGCCTCGTCTACTGGGACGGTTTCACCCAGGAAGAAGTGGCTTTAATCCTTGGAAAGCGGGCCACGTCAGTTCGTGCCCGCCTTTCCCGAGCCCGGAAGGTCCTCCACGATCAACTTGCCGACAAGGGCCCGCGTGACGTGCCCGGCGCATTCCGCGGGCGTGTCATTGGCACCACCGATGCCTGATAGGCGATCGGCCATTAGCTAGGGGTTCGCGAGTCAGCTCAGGGCGGCGATGACGCCTGCTACGAGGATTCCGGTTCCGAGTCCGATCGTGATGGTCATGGCTAAGAAGGGGCGACTTCCCGATCGCACCCCGCCTCGCTTCCTGAGGTTGAACGTGTAGGCGAAGCCTGCCGCGACGATGAGAGCGCCGATTACGGTCATGACGAGCGGAACGGTCTCCATGCTCGAACCGTAGTGCAGCTCTGCGAGCGGTTTGGCTAGTCGTCATAGCGGCCGCCCGCTAGGGGGCCAAGGAACGCGACCTCTAGCTTCAGAGTGTCTCGATAGACGATCGGCCACCGGTCCACTTCTAGACTTGATCGGTGACGCGAGTGGGTGCGGTCGGCTTCGACCTCGACGGGACGCTGTTCGATCACCACGGTTCAGCCCGATCTGCCGCGGCCTACTTCCTCGGTTCGCTCGGCGTGGTCGCGTCGGACTCGACTCTTTCGAGATGGTTCGACGCCGAGGAGGAGAACTTCGAGCGTTGGCGGTCGGGTGAGATCAGCTTCTCGGAGCAGCGCCGTCAGCGGCTTCGCTCGGTCCTCCCAGCGCTAGGGGTCGATGTCCCTGCCAGTGACGTCGATGTCGACGAGCTGTTCGGCGGTTATCTGCGGGCGTACGAGTCGTCATGGCGGGCATTCCCCGATGCGCTTCCGCTTCTCCAGAGCCTGCGCGCGTCCGGTCATCACATCGGGCTGTTGACGAACGGGACAGAGGCTCAGCAGCTGGCGAAGCTCCGGCGCACAGGTCTCCTCGACGAGTTCGATGTCGTCTGCACGTCTGAGCGCATCGGTTTCTCGAAGCCCGACGTGAGGGCCTTCGCCGTTCTTGCCTCTGAGCTCGAAGTCGAGCCGGGGGCATGCCTGTTCGTCGGCGACGACGCGAAGAAGGACGTTGACGGAGCGAGGGCAGCCGGTATGCAGGCGCTGCTGGTCGATGGCCACAGGCCCCGTGAGCTTCGGATCGCTGAGTTGGTCGGGTGCGCGATCGCGAGGTCTGCGGGTGCCCGATAGCCGATCGGTCGTCGATCGGGGCGGAAGCTCGCTCCTCGTCCTGAGAGGATCGGCGCATGATCCTGAGGAGCAGCACAGTCGCTTTGGAGCCCATCACGCCGGCACTTGCCCGGCGCATCGTGGCTCGTGACGAGCGACCCGGTGACCGGTGGCATGCCGAGTACCCGTTCCTCGACGAGATCGATCCATTGAGATCATTGGCTGCGTCAGCGGCCCCTGACCCGGACTTCACGATGTACGTCGTCCGAAGGTCGTCGAACGGGATGGCGGTGGGGGGCCTCGGGTTCTTCGGTCCTCCTGACGCCGACGGGCGAGTCGAGTTCGGGTACGGGTTGGTTCCTTCGGCTCGAGGCGAGGGCCTGGCGTCGTCGGCTGTCCTGCTCGCGCTCGAACACGCTCGTCTGCGCGGGGCAACGATCGCAGCGGCGGACACGGAAGCCGACAACGTCGCTTCCCGTCGCGTCCTCATCAAAGGCGGCCTCGCCGAAGTGCAACGAAGCGGCTCTCTCGTTCTCTACGAACGAGTCCTGACCGCCCGATAGGGGATCCCCCACTGGATCACTTGCTGTGGGGCGAGCGCACTCGGAGAGGACGCCGTCGTGGTCGTTCCGTGTCGTCGGTGAGCGTGGGTGGAAACGGTCCCTAACGTCGTAGCGTCTAGGGATGCAGCAGCCCAGGGGCCTCGATCAGCTCGTATCGGAATGGCGGAGCTCCGGACCAGGACGTGCGCGCTTCGTGCCGGGCTTCGACCCATCAGGTGGAGGAGCAGCGGCGACAGTTCTCGTGCTGATGGAATCACCCGGTCCTGCCACGATCAAGCAGGGCGAGGACGCGATCAGCAGTGAGGACAACCCGGGGCCGACGGCGTCTGCGTTCAGGCGAGCACGGATCGAGTCGGGTCTGGGCAGGAACGTCTACCCTGCGATGGAACATCGTCCCGTGGGCCCTTGGTCGGGCGCCGACCGTCACCGATCTCGACGAGGCACGCCCTGCCCTGGCTCAGCTGCTCGTTTCTCTGCCGCAGCTGCGGGCGATCGTGACCTTCGGCACTCCGGCCCTGACGGGCGTGATGAGGTACTTCACCCTGGAACCGCGTGCGAGGGTCGTGCCCGTGCTCGCGGCACCCCATCTGTCGCCGGCGAACGCCACCCGCGCCGGCGAGAAGCACCTGCGGGCCGTCACGGCCCTACGGCACGCTTCGCTTCTCTGATCATCTCGGCGAGGAGTCGGGGCTGTGCTGCGACGCGGCGATCACGGCCAGGAGATCCTGCGCCCCGGCGCTCAGACCGGCCGACCACACAGCGCGGAACGGGCGCCTCAGGTCGACGGCTGCCGGGACGGTGACGAGGCGCCCGGCACGGAGGTCGTCCTCGACCAGCAACGAGCTGATGACTCCCGGACCCACACCGCCGGCGATGGCCGCCCGGATGGCGCCCGTCGACGACAACTGCGCAGCGGGTTCTGCCATCAGGGCAGGGTCGATCCCCAGGGCGAGCTCGAGGGTCCGGCGGGTGCCCGAGCCCGACTCCCGAGACACGAGCGGTGTGGATGCGAGATGCGCTGCCGTCACGGGCTCGGACTTCGATGCCCATGCGTGCCCGGGCGAGACGACGACGAGCAGTTCGTCGACACCCAGGACGGTGCTGGCGAGCCCGTCGGCCTCATCGGGGGTCTCGGTGAACCCGAGGTGCGCGCGCCCCGAACGGACCTCGTCGACGACCCAGTCGCTGTTGCCCGATTCCAGGCGCACCCGGACACGATCCGCTGCCGCTGTCATCCAGCGGGGCATCAGCGCCTCTGACACCGTCTGACTCGCCGCGACGAGGAGAGCGTCGGAGGCGCCGGTCATCAGGGTGTGCAGCGATCGTTCGAAGGTGGTCGCCGCCTCGAGCAGGGGTCGGCCCCACTCGCACACCAGGAGTCCGTGCTCGGTGAGCGCCGAGCCGGCCCGAGAGCGGACGAGCAACGTGCGACCCAGCCGCCGCTCGGTGCTCGTGATGCGAGACGATGCCGCCTGCTGGCTGATGCCCACCGATGTCGCGGCACGGCCAAGACTGCCCGATCTCGAGATCGCCTCCAGCAGTCGGAGCGTCTCGAGGTCAACAGGGAGTCCGGTCACAAGAGTCGATTGTGACACCACAAGCATCCGCCCGTATCGGCAGCCGGACGCACGTACGAAGATCGAGGCATGCCTGCCACGATCACACCGGATGTCGCCCCACCCCGCACACGCGGTCTGTTCCGCCAGCTCGAGCACCGCGGGCAGATCGTGTCGAACCTGACCCCGAACTGGTTCGCGTCGATCATGGGGACGGGCATCGTCGCCAACGCCGCGGCGACCCTGCCGTTGCAGTTCCCGGGGCTGCGCCCCGCCGCGACCATCGTCTGGGCACTGGCCAGCGTGTTGTTGGTCGCTCTCAGCACGGCGACCGTCCTGCACTGGGTGCGTTACCGGGCCACCGCGCGGGGGCATCGACTCAATCCGGTGATGGCGCACTTCTACGGGGCACCGCCCATGGCGCTGCTGACCGTCGGCGCGGGCACCCTGCTCTTGGGGAAAGACGTCCTCGGTACGCCCCTGGCGGTCGGCATCGACTGGGTGTTGTGGACCATCGGTACGGTGCTCGGCCTCGTCAGCGCGATCGCGGTCCCGTACCTGACGTTCACCCGGCACGACACGGCCCCCGACAGTGCGTTCGGCGGCTGGCTCATGCCCGTGGTTCCTCCGATGGTGTCTGCCTCGACCGGTGCGCTGCTGCTGCCCTTCCTGCCCGCGGGGCAGGCAAGGCAGAACATGCTCTGGGGGTGCTACGCGATGTTCGGCTTGTCGTTGCTGGCGTCGATCGTGATCATCACGCTGATCTGGTCACGCCTGGCCCAGCACAAGATCGGCCCGGCCGGCATGGTCCCGACCCTCTGGATCGTCCTCGGCCCCCTGGGGCAGTCGATCACCGCGGCCAACCTTCTCGGTGGCAACGCCCACCTCGCCGTCGACCAGGAAACCTCGCACGCCCTGTTCGTCTTCGGGCTCGTCTACGGTGTGCCCACCCTGGGATTCGCCCTGATGTGGGCGGCACTGGCATCGGCCATCACCCTCCACACCATCCGCCAGGGGCTCCCGTTCTCACTCACCTGGTGGTCGTTCACCTTCCCCGTCGGCACCTGCGTGACAGGCCTGAACGGTCTGGCCCTGCACACGGGACTCGTCACGCTGCAGGTACTGGCGGTCGTGTTCTACATCGGGCTCGTCGGGGCCTGGATCACGGTCGCCGCGCGCACCTTCCACGGCAGCGTCATCCGCGGAACGCTCCTCGCGCCTCCCCGTCCCCTGCCCTGACCACGGACGACGAGGGTGCGTGGGGGGAGCGACTCAGATCGAACAGGCGTCGTTCCAGTCACGGCGATAGGCCTCGGGGTCACTGACGTCGACGATGGCCGAGGCGGCGCCCTTGGGCTCGTCACGCGACCGGTAGCTCTCGAACGCCACCGCACTGCGGTCGTTGCTCGCCGGATCACGCACCCCGGAGGCCTCGACCCACAGAGTCCAGTTCCACCGCGTCCGGACGCCAGGCTGCAACGCGCCTTCGCCGACGACCAACAGCACGTCCGTGCCGGCGGGTGAAGACTCGAAGTCTGCGCCCGTGAATGATCGGACCGACGACGTGAGGCCTCTCGCGCTGATCTCCCGAGCCAACTGACTGCCCATGTCCGAGAGTTGCTCGCCAGCATCGCCATCCACAGCCACGATGCCTCCACCGGACGGAAGCCGACCCAGCATCTCGGAAACCAAGTCATGGATGACGGTGTTGCTCATGATGCTTTCTCCTGCGCACTTGTATGTCGAAACGGAAAGGGGAGTCGGCGGCCGCCGACTGGTGCGGCTGCACGAAGCGGCCGCGAACCTGATGCAACCACGAGCATGCCCCGACGGCAGCCCCCACGAGCATTCGCGACTCGTCAGCAGAAGGGTGTCATGACGTGCCAATGGTGAGGCCGACGAGCCCGGCAGCGACGGCGAGCAGCAGCATGCCCGCGCCGTTGGCGATTCCCGCGACCCATTTCTTCTCGGCTACGAGGCGCACGGTCTCGACGCTTGCGGTGCTGAACGTGGTGTAGCCGCCCATGAGCCCGCCGCCCGCGACGAGCAGCCACTCTCGGGGCATCCCCGCGTGGTCGGCGAGACCGGTGAGCAAGCCGAGCACGAACGACCCGCTGACGTTGATGACCAGGGTCGCCAGCGGGATGGGGGCCGACCACGTGCTGCGGACGACGCCGTCGACGACGAGGCGCAGGGCCGCACCCACGCCACCGGCGACCGCGATCGCGACGAAGAGCCACGGGGCGATCACGACGCCGCCTCAGAACGGCGATGGAGGGCGGCACCGCCGGTGATGCCGGCCCAGGAACCCACGGCGCCGAGCACGACCGATCCCACACCGTAGGCGATCGCGATCGGCAGCGCGTCACCGAGCAGGGTCGCGGTGTCGACCGCGAGGGCGCTGTAGGTGGTGAACCCGCCGAGAACGCCTGTTCCGACGAGGAGGCGCAGGTCGCGTCGGCGACCCGCGTCCGGCCCTCGTCGCACCAGCGACTCAAGGAGCAGCCCGAGCGCGAACGCACCGACGACATTGATCAGCAGGATCGTGACGGGGATGCTGCCCGGGGCCGCGGGGAAGCTCAACGCCAGGGCTTCGCGCAATCCCGTGCCGATCGTGCCGCCGAGGGTGACGAATCCGATGAACCGCCACCGCAGGTGCACGGGCCTTTCGGTGCCCGTGGAGTCGTCGACATCGAGGTCCGGGTTCTGGCCCAGCCCGTCGAACTCGTCGCCTCTCCTCGAGGGCAGCGGCGGAAACGGTGAGTCGGGTGAGGGGGTGGTCATGCATCGTCCTTCGTGCTGAGGCCGTAGGGGAGTCCGGGCTGATCGGCTTCGATGTCGGTGAGGCGGTTGTACTTGCAGACCCGCTCCCCGCGTGCGGGGGCACCGGATTTGATCTGGCCGACCCCGGTGCCGACGACGAGGTCGGCGATGAACGTGTCGGTGGTCTCCCCGGAGCGGTGCGACACCATGCAGGCCATGCCGTGCGACCGAGCGGTGGCGATCGCGTCGAGGGTCTGGCTGACGGAGCCGATCTGGTTCGGCTTGATGAGGACGGCGTCCGACCAGCCCTTCTCGGCACCTTCGGCGATCCTTTCGGGGTCGGTCACGTAGAGGTCGTCGCCGACGAGCTGCACGCGGCCGCCGAACCTCGACGCCATCAGCGCCCACCCGTCGTGGTCGTCCTCGTGGAACGCGTCCTCGATGCTCCTGATCGGGTACGCGTCGAGCAGTGCACCGTACCGGTCCGCGAGGGCCGCACGGTCGAGGTCCTGCCCGGCGACCCGGTACCGGCCGTCTCCGTCGCCGAACCCGTTCGCGGCAGGGTCGAGGGCGATCGCGACGTCGTCGAGCGCCGCCCGGTGGCCGGCGTCGGTGATCGCCTGGACGATGAGGTCGAGGGCGTCCTCGGGGCTGCTGATCGCCGGGGCGAAGCCGCCCTCGTCGCCGAGGCCCGCGGTGTTGTAGCGGGTCTGTACGAGCGCTTTCAGGGCATGGTAGACCTCTGCGCCGGTCTGCACCGCTTCCTCCTCACTGGTCGCCCCGACGGGAGCGATCATGAACTCCTGGAAATCGAGGTCGTTGGCTGCACGGGCGCCTCCGTTCAGGACGTTGAAGTGCGGGACGGGGAGCGATTCGTTCGCCCCCGACAGCAGGGCGATCCACCGGTGCAGGGACAGGCCGGCTTCGCGGGCCAGCGCTCGGGACGCCGCGATCGACGTGGCGACGACGGCGTTGGCGCCGAGCCGCGACCAGTTCGGGGTGCCGTCGAGGTCGGCGAGGGCACGGTCGATCTCGCTGATCCCGGCCCACGGGCGTGAGGTCAGGAGGTCGCTGATCTCGGTGGTGACCATCTCTGCCGCTTTCCGGACGCCCTTGCCACCGAACGCTGCACCTCCGTCTCGGAGTTCCACGGCCTCGTGGGCACCGGTCGAGGCTCCCGCAGGGGCGGCGCCCGAGACGAGGGTGCCGTCGGCGAGTTCGAGGTCGACCTGGACGGTGGGGAATCCGCGTGAGTCCAAGATCGACCGCCCGAGGGCGGACACGATCTGGACGGGGTGTGCACCGCCGTGGGTGACGTAGGTGCCGACGTCATGGGTGTGGATGGTGCGGTTGCTGATGTAGTCGTTCATGTCAGGTTCCTCCTTCGTGGGTGATGACCGCGGCGGCGAGGGCCGCTGCGGCCGGGTCGAGATACGTGCCGCCCCGCGTCAGCGGATGCCCGTCGGAGGCGAGGTCGTAGATCAGGGGGTGGCCGGTCGGGATGTTGAGCGCGGCGACCTCGAGTGGGGTGAGCGCGTCGAGCAACAGGCAGAGTGCGCGGAGGCTGTTGCCGTGGCCCACCACGAGCACGGTGCCGCCGGGGGCACCGGCCTTGACCGCCTCGGCGACGGGGCGGACCCGGACGATGACGTCGAGCAGGCTCTCGGCCCGGGTGCGGTTCGAGGGATCCACCTGACGAAGGGCGTCCTGAGCCCACAGCTTCGCGAACTGCGCGTCGGAGGACGGCGGGGGCGGGATGTCCAGTGAGCGCCGCCACAGGGTGAAGTCCTCCTCGCCGGCTGAGCGGCGAACATCCGCCTTCGTCCGTCCGGTCAGGTCGCCGTAGTCGCGTTCCCGGAGTCGCACGTCGACGGTGGCGGGCACGGTCCACTGGTTCTCGGACACCATGATGCAGGCAGTCTCGGTCGCACGGGCCAGCGGTGAGCACAGGATCGATGCCGGGCGGAAACCCGTCTCGTCGAGCAGGTGTGCAGCACGGCGGGCTTCTTCACGGCCTCCGGTCGTGAGGGGTGAGTCGGTGATGCCTGTGAACAGCCCGTCGGCATTGGCCTGGCTCTGGCCGTGTCGCACGAGGGCGATCCGGGTCGTCACGGCCGGGCCTTCGAGACCGGCACCACGAGCACCGGCACGGGTTGATGGTGCATGAGGAACGATGCCGTGGACCCGTGCAGTGCAGCCTTCAGGCCCGCGGCGAGACCGTTCGAGGATCCGACGACGATCATCACGGCGTGCGTGTCGGCGGCGACGCGGGCCAACGCCTTAGCGGGGTCACCGGCGAGGACACGGACGTCGACCGTGATCTGCGCGTCGGTGCGGAGCCGGGCTGCCGTCGCCTCGAGGGCAGATCTGTCGGCGGCGACGTCGTCGTACTCGTCTGGGTCGAGGGGAACGGTCGCCCCTCGGCCGCTGGCGTCGTCGGGGTCAGCGGGGACGCGGGAGTCGTCGACCTGCACGACGACGAGTTGTGCCGACAGCCGGGCCGCGAACCGGGCGGCGTTCGAGAGAACGGTGTCGGCCGTCCGGGTATGAGCTCCGACGACGATGGTGTCGGTGGTCATCTGGTCTCCTATCTCGGTTCCTGGGCACGCCAGTGGATGAGATAGGGACTGTTGTCGACCTGAGTCGAGGTTGGTGACGGCGAGCCCCACCGCCGTGGCGTCTCCGCCAGGCTCAGTCAAGCACTGATCCGACCAAGCTGCACCTGCTGATACAACATTCTTTTAGACCAAGAAAAGGGTGTGGTGGCCTGTCCTGATAGGGGATCGTTCACCGGGAGCTGAGCAGACGTAGGGTCTTGCTCTCTACTTGGAGTTTCGGTCAAGCGCCCTCGCCGTCTCTATCGGGAATCGGCATACTGAGGTCGTGCCGATCCCGCCCCATCACGAAGCCACATTCGGGCGGCTGACCGACGCAGCCAGGAGGACGTTCGGGACGGACCACGTCTCCGCGTCCCTGCTCGATCCCGACACGGATCGCCTGCCGTTTCTGGAAGTCCCCGGACTGTCATTCATCGGTGAGCAATGGATCGTCGTCGAATTCGCCGGCGGCCGAAGACTAGAGCTCGAGTGGAACGTAGCCGGTGTCGGCCGGGCATTCAGTCTGCTCGAACGACGGCAGCTGAGGATGACCATCGACAAGACCGCCCCAGAGGGCCTGCCAGGCTGGATCGAGGCGCTCGTCGGCACTCACGGCCGGGTGACGGTCCACGCTCCCGTCGCTGAGTTCGACCTGGAGGTGCGGGTGGTTCCTGACCGGGGTTCCGCTTTGCCCTTCTCCGTTCACGTGCGGCATGACGGCAATGTTGTGGTCGAGGGCTCGCAGCTTCACTGGTGGACCTTCGGTGCCGGACGCACTGACGATGACGGCATGGCGGCAGCGAAGGACCTGATGGAACAGGTCGTGCTCTACGCCGGCAGCATCAGACGCACGTGGCGAGGCGTCACCTTGCTCGACGAACACGGTGACTACTTCTCAGGGCCGATTCCGGGGCCGAGGCTGCCATTCCGGCCCCAACGTCTCTACTTCCGCGCCTACAGCTAGCCTCATCCTGCCCGCACAGAACGCAATTACGTTCAATTCAGATGTTCTGCATTTTCGACGGCCGCCCGATAGGGGATCGTTCACCGGCGCAAGCCTGAATGCTCGTCTGGCACGAGTCGGACATTCATGCCTTTGATTTGCTGGCCCCGTTGATTGCCTCGTTCGCGCCGTTCGGTTCTTCTTGCCGTTCGAGTCGGGGTATCGCCGGGGCGTCGTGGTTCGGGCCACGACACCCCAGCGGGGCGAAGCAGCGTTGCTTCGCGGGGTCTTCACCTCGGCCGCAGCTAGGGACTGCGGGTGCGTCGTGCACGGGTGAAGACGACTAGAGGCGCCAATCCTCGATTCAAAAAGGGTTAAGCAGCAGGCGCGGCGGCAGCGCCCGGTATGTCGAGATGCGCGGCCCCCGCGGTGGCTCACGAGCTTGCGACGGTGCCTTCTACATTGCCTGTGACCCCTGGAATCGTGGTCGGCGAGTCGCAGGTCTCGCCGGGGAGCGGGACGGCGAGTTGCCGTTTGAGGTAGGAGACGAGTTCGTGGTGGGGGAGGCGTTGCAGCGAGATCGGGGCCGGGCGTGCTCCGGGCGGGTGGGGGTCAGGGGCGGTCACGGTCGGCGAGCAGGGGCTCCATGTCCACTTGCTCCGTGTCAGGCAGAGGCGGCCGGGTGGAGGGGGCGATCGGGGCGGTGAGAGCGATGTTCGGGTCAGGCAGTCGCATGGCGGGTCGTGTCCTCGAGGAAGAAGTCGGCGTAGGTGGGCCCCATCGGGACGGGGAAGAGGCGGCGGCGCTGCTCTCGGCGGGCATAGGTGACGATCAGTGCCGGCGGAACGTCGGGCAGCGAGTCGTACCTACGGGCCTGGTGACCAGGTGAGCGCCGCGGCTCGCGTGCGTGGTCAGCCACGAGGTGTGTCGTGATCACCAACGGCGAGACCACGGCAGGAGGCGGTGTCGGCCGAGTGGGCGCGGCCGACCAGAGGGGGTGGGCGGTGCGACGAGGGCTGCTTGCGCCTGGGGGAGGGTGTCGAACGTCCCGACCACGTCGCCGCGGGCGTTCGTGGTGATGAAGGTCCCGACGAGCTGTACGGCGCCGGCGATGTCCTTGCCGGTGCGGCTCGTCCACATGCCGGGGCCCGTCTCGTGCCAAGTCACCGGGGAGGTGCCGGTGCCGGCCGCCCTCGGGGGGAGTGTGGTCGTCACGCGGCGTCTCGCACGCTGGCGTCGGTGCGGAGGCGGGCGGCTGCTGTGGCGAGGTCGCCGTAGTCGCCGAGGTACTGGCTGAAGCAGTCGCGTACGTAGAAGTGCTCGCCGTGGTGGTCGATGGTGCAGGCGAAGGCGCCGCCGGTACTGGCGACCCAGAAGCCGGGCTCGGCCTCGGTGAGGGTGGGCGCGGCAGGGCGGATCGTGGGTGCGGGCGCGAGCAGGGTCACGGGTGTCGTTCCTCATTCAAGTCGGGTGGGGAGCGCGCATGCTTCTCGTCGGGTCGAGGGGCAGCAGGAGCGCGTCACTACTAGGTCGCAACGAGTGTGCGATTCGTCACGCCGGGCGTCGACGAATTTCGGCCGAGTCGTGGTGGGGAGCGATTCGCCCCGCTCACGGACGCTTCTCTGCCGGCACGGGGAGCCGCGGACCGGGTAGAACTGACGGGTGTCCGATCAGCCGCGCCGTGTCGACCTCGCGGACGCCGACGACCACACCCTCGTCGAGCGTGCCGGGCACGGTGACGTCCGGGCGTTCGAGGTCCTGGTTCGTCGGTACGGGCCGTTGATGCGTTCCTACGCGCGGCGGGTCCTCGGTCGTTCCGACGACGTCGACGACGTCGTCCAGGAGACCTTCGTCGCGGCGTGGAAGCAGCTGCCCTCGATCGAGGACCCCTCGAAGGTCAAGAGCTGGTTGATGCGCATCGTCAGCAGGCGGTGCGTGGACAGGATCAGGGCCAGGCGTGACCACGACGACATCGCCGACCACGACTCCGAGGGACCCGAGCACGAGACGCCGCACCGTGTCGTCGAGGCCCGGTCGCGGGAACACGCGCTGACCCTGGCGTTGGAGGCGATGCCCGCCCCTCAACGGCGGGCGTGGATCCTGAAGGAGATGGTCGGGCAGTCCTACGACGAGATCGCGGACGACTTGGGTCTTCCCGTGTCCACGGTCCGGGGGCTCCTCTCCCGGGCGCGCAAGAACATGATCAGCGAGATGGAGGGATGGCGATGACCACCGATCTTCCCGACGACCTCGAGGCCGCGGGTGTCAGCGGCGACGACGTCGAGACACTGTCGCTCGAGCCCGACCGGCTCGACGGGCACACCATCGACGAGCTCGCCGACTACCTCGATGCCGGGATGACCCCGGCGGACCCGACGATCGACGACTCACCGGCTTGCCAGAACGTCCTCGATGCCCTGACGAGGGTGCGCATGCTGTCCCACGGAGCGCTCGAGGCCGACGCGCTCGACGAGGACGCGCGCGAAGACGACTGGATCACCGAGATCATCACCAACATCAGCCTCGAAGCGCACGCCGGCCGGGACATCCCCCTCCCGCCGCTGAAGGAGACCGAGAACTCCGTCATCACCGAGGGAGCCGTCCGCAGCATCGTCCGCCGCGCCGGCGACACCGTCGACGGTGTCCTCATCGGGAGGTGCACGCTCGAGGGTGACGTCACCACGCCCGGTGCCCCGGTCGTCGTCCGTGTGTGGGCACGCATCGTCCGTGACCACGGCGCGACGGCGGAGGCCGTGACGGACGCAGTGTGCTCGGCCGTCGAGGAGGCGCTGCGGACGCACACGGAGATGAACGTCGAGAGCATCGACGTCACGATCCGCACGGACGGCGCAGCCCCCGTCCCGGAGGAAGAACGATGACCAGCCACGACCTCGACGACACCGCCCGTGACGCACTCGCCCTCGAACTCGAGGAGCTCGTCGAGGCAATTCCTGGTGTGGCTCACATCTACCAGCCGCGGGCGACCCTGCCCGCTCTCCTGGCTGCCCGGCTGACGCCCGACCCGAGCACACCGCCCCCGCCTCCTCGGGTCGAGATCGGCGACGACGGCGTCGTCGCCCTCACCATCGCCACCGATGCCGACAGCATCTCGCCCGACGTCGCCCACCGCGTCCACGACGCCCTCCTGGAGAGGCTGGGCCGAGCGGGCACGGCAGTCAGGCGGGTCGACGTCCGCATCGCCCGCGTGGACTGACCGAGGGCGGCGACCAAGGGGTCGCCGCGCCTGCTCTCACCGTGCCGCCAGATGACGAAGGCCACGCACGGGCGTCCCGGACTGGGGGTACCACGCATGGTGCACCCGCATACAGTGGCCGAATGCCTGGGGGAGCATCCCTCCTGTACCCCTTCCGAACGAATGGCTCCCCCGTGTCTCTTGCACCTGCGCTGCCAGCCGTGACCCGACGATCAGGCGACGAACTCCTCGCCCTCGTCGGTGAAGGCAACGAGCGGGCCTTCGCTGTCTTCTACGACTGCACCGTGTCCCGGGTCCTCGGGCTCGTGCGCCGCATCCTGGTCGATCCGGCGCAGTCCGAAGAGGTCACCCAAGAGGTGTTCCTCGCCGCCTGGCAGGACGCGCCCCTGTTCGACCCCACCGAGGGCACGGCGGTGGGGTGGCTGCTGATGCGCGCGCGCCGCCGTGCGATCGACCGCGTGCGGTCTTCTCAGGCCGGACGGGACCGCGACGTCGCCGTGGGCATCCGCGACCATGAACCCAGCCGAGACGACGTCGCCGAAGAGGCCGAGATCTCGGTCGAACACCACCGGGTCGCGAGGGCCATGCGAACCCTCACCGTTGCGCACCGCGAGGCCTTCGAGCTGACGTACTACGGCGGCTTCACCCGGTCCGAAGCAGCCGTTCGCGCCGGCGTCCCGATCGGGACGATGAAGACCCGCATCCGGGACGCGCTCGTCGCCCTCCGGAAGCACGTCGACGGATAGGGCCTTCGGGCCATCCGTCCGGGCCGACGCACGGGCATCCGCCTCTCGACGAAGCACCTCGACAGGTCACCTCCTCAGCACGGGCGTTCTGCCCGCAGCAGCGCCCGTCCCGGAATCACCCGTGGAGCTTGTCTTCCCCGCGCTGCCCGTCGACGCCCGTGTCACCCGATGACGGGGCGGTCTTCCGGGTAGTCGTAGAGCAGGGTGCGGCGTCGGACGGCGAGTGCCGACGCGAGGCCGATGGGTCCGACCCGGCCGGCGAACATGAGGGCGGCGAGGACGTACTTCCCGAACGGGTCGAGCTCTTGGCTGAGTCCGACGCTGAGGCCGCAGGTGGCGAAGGCGGAGATCACCTCGAAGAGGATGCGGTCGAGGGGTTCGTCGCTGACGGTCATGATGAGTGCGGTCGCGGCGAGGACGAGGGTGGCGCCGAGGAAGATGACGCTGATCGCGACGCGGAGAGCTGCCTCGGGGACGGTGCGGCGGAACACGCGGACGTTCTTGTCGCCCTTGCCCTCGGCGGCGATCGCGAGGAACAGCAGGGCGATGGTCGTGACCTTGATGCCGCCCGCCGTGGAGGCGGACCCGCCGCCGACGAACATGAGGGCGTCGGTGGCCAGCAGGGTGATGGGGTGGGAGGCGCCGGTGTCGACGAGCGCGAAGCCGCCGCTGCGCATCATGGTCGAGGCGAAGAGCCCGTGGACCAGCTTCTCGCCCGCCGGGAGGTCGCCGATGGTCGCCGTGTTGCTCCACTCGAGGAGCGTCCACACCGCAGCTCCCACGATCAGGAGCCCGGTGGTGACCGTCACGGTCAGCTTCGTGTGGAGGTTCCAGCGTCGCAGGTGGGTCTTGTGCACCATGAGAACCATGAAGACGGGGAAGCCCAGGCTGCCCACGAACACTCCGACCATGAGAGGGACGATGATGGCCGGGTCGGTGGCGAACTGTTCGAGGCCGTCGGCGTGGGTGACGAAGCCGGCATTGTTGAAGGCCGAGACCGCGTAGAAGACACCGTGCCACGTGCCCGAGACGAACGACCCTTCCCGCACGATGAACGCGGGCACGAGCACGAGCGCGAGAGCCGCCTCCACGACGACCGTGGTGAGTACGACGATCTTGAGCAGGGACTGGACCTCGCCGAGCTTGCTGGTGCCGATGCCTTGCTGGGCCATGATCCGCCCGCGTACGCCGAGCTTGTGCGTGACGGCCCGCGACAACAGGAGCGCGATGGTCACGATGCCGAGGCCGCCGACCTGGACCCCGGCGAGGATGACGACCTGGCCGAAGAAGGACCAGTGGGTCGCCGTGTCGACGGTCACGAGCCCGGTGACGGTCATCGCGGACACCGCGGTGAAGACCGCGTCGTGCAGCGGGGTCCTCGTGCCGTCGGCCGTCGCGACGGGGAGTGCCAGCAGGGCGGAGAAGAGCAGGACGACGCCGAGGAAGATCCCCAGCGCGACCAGTGCAGGCGAGCGGCGCAGGACACCCTGCGAGAAGGCAGCGATCCGGGCAGGAGCGGCGGTGCTCTTCGTCTGCGTCGTCACCGGCCCCACAGTAAGACACTTCGCCCGCCGCCCCGCAATGTCGACCGGCGCCGAACGGAGGAACGCGGAGAGAGTCCGCGAGGCCGACCGCGCTACGGTGTGTCCTCCGAGGTGCCGGCGACCTGCCGGGAAGAAGCCGCTCCGCGCGCCGTCACGCTCCGGCTCCGTGAGTCGTTCGTCGCAGCGTTCTTCCTCACCCCTCCGCCCCGAACAGCTCCTGGACTTCGACGAGGGTGTGACAGAGGCGCTGTTCGTCGGGCTGCGAGAGATCGGTCACCGCGTAGGCGTCCGTCACCCTCTGCACGAAGCCGACGAGGACGTCGATCCCGGTCTTCCCGTTCCGGTAGTCGAGGACGCGCCAGGTGCCCTCGGCGATCGGGTCGAGCAAGATCATGGGCATGGCGCGGGGGAGACGGCCGGCGGCAGGGGTTGCTCGATCATCGTGGTCGCCTCTCGGATCTCGATGGCGCCCGGGCGCCACGAGAGTGGTGGGTGGCAGCGGCCTCGTGGGCGAGCCGATGTCGCACGTGACCGGCGACGGAGTCGGCTCGTCCCGTGACGGCGACGAGCAGGACGAAGGCGACGAGGTGAGCGAAACCGCGGGTGGGGATCGGCATGGATCGTGTCTATGCCCGGGGCCGGATGCGCGGAGAGGGGTTGCCGAGAACCCCCGCTCGGAGGTAGGGCCGATCGCGTCGCGGTGACGTCAGTGGAACGGGCACCGGGATGGCGCTCCGGCTGCGCGGACCCGGCCGCCGGACGACGGTTTCGTCGGCAGCCGTCGCCGGTCGACGTCGAGCCCGTCGTCGAGGATCGCCAGGCGAGGGTCGCTGAGCGCCGAGACGGCGGCGGCGAGGCCGGCGATGGCGAGCTTCTCGCCGGGGCATCGGTGTCCGCCCGCGGGGTCCCCGCCACCGTGAGGGATGAACGTCGAGATCGCCTCGTAGTCGTCGACGCCCACGAAACGGTCCGGATCGAACTCGGAGGCGCGGTTCCAGGAGGCGTCATCCGTGTCGGTGCCGAGGATGTCGAGCAGGACCCGCCCGCCGGCGGGGAGCTCCCGTGCGTCGATCTCGACGTCGTGGCGCGCCCAGCCGGGCAGCATCGGGACGAACGGCGCGGTCCGCCGGACCTCCTGCGCGAACGCGACGGCGAGCGGCCCACCGGTCGACGTTCCACGGTCGGTGGCTTCCTCGGCGATCCGCTCTCGCCACTCGGGGTGGTCGTGCAGTGCCTTCGCGGCGAACGCGACGAAGCGGGCCACCGCGATCATCGGGCGGACGCTGTTCTGCAGCTCGATCCCCGCCAGCTTCGCGGGCAGCAGCTCGCCCTCGGGGTCCCGGTGCCGAGCCCACTCGTCGAGGGCCGTGCCTTCCCCAGGCGCGAGAGCGCCGGCGCGAACCGCCTCGACGAGGCGGCGAGCGTGCCGATCGGACCAGGCACGGTTCACCGCTGCCAGCAGGTACTCGGGGGAGTACGGCACACCGAAGCCGTCGACGATCTGCGCGAGGCGGGCCGACCAGCGGGTCCGCGCCTCCGGGGTTCCCGGCAGGCCCGCCCACCTCATGCTCGCGCGACCGAACGCCCCGACGGCCGCATCGTAGGCGGAGCGTCGACCCCCGGACAGCCAGGCATCGATCTCGTGCCGCCACTCCCGTTCGAGCAGGGGCGTCAGCCGGGCGACCTGGTCGTCCTCGTACGCGACGTCGAGGAACGTCGCTTTGCGGTGCCGGTGTTCCGCTCCGTCGAGGCTGTGCACGGACCCGGTGCCGAAGAGCGTCTGCTGGACGATCGCGGGCATGGCCCCGTGCCGAGCGATCTGCCGTTCGTCGTAGAAGAGCTCGACGGCCTCGGCGCCCCGGACCAGCAGCGCCTCCCGCCCGAGCAGGCGGAGAGGCACGGCCCGGGCGCCCGTCCGCGTTCGCTCCCAGAGGCGCGCACCGAAACCGTAACCCCGGGTGAGCAGGGCGATCGAGTCGTCGCGAAGCGGGTTCGTCCTGGGTGTGGAGGGGAACATGCGGCCATCGTGCCAGCGCTCGCGCATTCGCGACCAGGCGATCTCGCCGAGGTCACGGCCGTCCGCCGGGAGCGTCGTCGTCGCCGCCTCGCCTCCCGGCCCCGGTGGGCGTGTGGTGGGCGTGTGGTGTCCGTGAGGAAGACGGCGTTCGGCGTAGGGAAGTCGTAAGGGCCCGCGATCGGCGCTGCGGCGAGGTGTCTACTGACTCGCTGTGCCCACGACGGGCACCGGGCCGTCCGGCCCGTCGATCGTCCTCCTTGGAGTCGTAGTGCTCGACATCGTGTACGTGCTCGCCGTCATCGCTGTGTTCGCAGTGGTGTCCCTCGTCGCGAAGGGGGTCGAGAAGCTGTGATCGTCTTCAGCATCGGAGCCGCCGTCCTCGCCGTGGCCGCCCTGGCGTACCTCGTGTACGCCCTCGTGAAGCCCGAGCGCTTCTGATGGACGCGCTGTTCGGCATCCTCCAGATCCTCACGGTCGTCGTCGTCCTCGTCGTCGTGTACCGCCCCTTGGGTGACTACATGGCGCGGATCTTCACGACGGCGAAGGACGCCCGCGTCGAGCGTGGCTTCTACCGCCTCATCGGCGTCGACTCCGCGGCGGAACAGACCTGGCCCGCCTACCTGCGCGGGGTCCTCAGCTTCTCCGTCGTCGGCGTGCTGTTCGTCTACGCGATCCAACGCCTCCAGGCGTTCCTGCCCTACTCGCTCGGCTTCCCCGCCGTCCCCGAGGGCCTGTCGTTCAACACCGCGGCCTCCTTCGTCACGAACACCAACTGGCAGTCGTACTCGCCCGACGTGACCCTCGGGTACGCGGTGCAGCTCGGCGGACTCGCCGTCCAGAACTTCGTCTCCGCGGCCGTCGGGATCGTGGTCGCCGTGGCCGTCATCCGAGGGCTCGCCCGCGCGAAGAGCGGCACGCTGGGCAACTTCTGGGTCGACCTGACACGCACGCTCGTCCGCCTGCTGCTCCCCCTGGCCGTCGTCGCGGCCTTCGTGCTCGTCGCGGGTGGGGTCGTC
This sequence comes from Frigoribacterium sp. SL97, assembly GCF_026625765.1. Lineage (NCBI taxonomy): Bacteria > Bacillati > Actinomycetota > Actinomycetes > Micrococcales > Microbacteriaceae > Frigoribacterium > Frigoribacterium sp. SL97. Next base: position 153,503 of record NZ_CP113062.1, on the reverse strand, counting down.
CAGAACGTCGCCGGGTTCACCGACGTCACGACCCTCACCGGAGGGACCGCGACGATCCCCGGCGGGCCCGTCGCCTCGCAGGAGGCGATCAAGATGCTCGGCACCAACGGTGGCGGCTTCTTCAACGCCAACAGCTCCCACCCCTTCGAGAACCCCACGCCGTGGACGAGCCTGTTCGAGATCCTCATGATGCTCGTCATCCCGTTCTCGCTGCCGCGCACCTTCGGCCGCATGGTCGGCTCGACGAAGCAGGGCGTCGCGATCGCCGCCGTCATGACGACGATCTTCGCCGTCTCGCTGACCGCCATGACCTGGTTCGAGCTCCGCGGTGCCGGCACCGCCACCCAGCTCGCCGGAGGCGCGATGGAAGGCAAGGAGGCGCGGTTCGGCATCTGGGGATCGACCCTGTTCGGTTCCACCTCGACCCTGACGTCGACGGGGGCGGTGAACTCGATGCACGACTCGTACACCGCCCTCGGCGGCATGATGCCGATGATCAACATGATGCTCGGCGAGATCGCCCCCGGCGGCGTCGGATCAGGCCTCTACGGGATGCTCGTCCTGGCCGTCATCACGGTGTTCATCGCGGGCCTGCTCGTCGGCCGCACCCCGGAGTACCTCGGCAAGAAGATCGGGCCGCGCGAGATCAAGCTCGCCAGCCTCTACATCCTGGTCACGCCGACCATCGTCCTCGCCTTCACGGCGCTGAGCTTCGCGATCCCCGCGGTGCGTGCCGACGTCGAGGGCACGTCGATCTGGAACCCGGGCCTGCACGGCTTCAGCGAGGTGCTCTACGCCTTCACCTCCGCCGCGAACAACAACGGCTCCGCCTTCGCCGGCCTCACGGCGAACACCCCCTGGTTCAACACCACCCTCGGTGTCGCGATGCTGCTCGGCCGTTTCCTCCCGATCGTGCTCGTGCTCGCCCTCGCCGGCTCCTTCGCCGCACAGGACAGGGTCCCCGCCACCGCCGGGACCCTGCCCACCCACCGCCCGCAGTTCGTGGGCCTGCTCACCGGCGTCTCGGTGATCATCACCGCGCTGACCTACTTCCCCGTCCTCGCACTGGGACCGCTCGCCGAAGGGCTGAAGTGACCATGTCCATCACCACCGACACACCGACCACCGACCACGAGCGCGAGGGTGACCAGACCCCGACGAACCGAGGAGGCGCGTTCGGCGCCGCCCAGCTCGTCGCGGCCCTGCCCGGCGCGCTCCGCAAACTCGACCCGCGCGAGATGTGGCACAACCCCGTCATGTTCATCGTCGAGGTCGGTGCCGCCTACACGACGATCCTCGCGATCGCCGGCCTCTTCACCGGTCCCGAGACCTCGGGCGGCTCGCCCGTCCCCGGCTCGTTCACCTGGGCCATCGCGGTCTGGCTCTGGCTGACCGTCGTCTTCGCGAACCTCGCCGAGTCCGTCGCCGAGGGTCGCGGCAAGGCACAGGCCGAGACCCTCAAGGCGACCCGCACCAGCACCACCGCCCAGCGCGTGGTCTCGTACGACGCGACGTCCGACGCCGGTGCCGAGCGCGCCTCCTCGGAGTCGGTGTCCTCGGCCGACCTCACGCTCGGCGACACGGTCGTGGTGACCGCCGGCGAGCTGATCCCCGGCGACGGCGACATCGTCTGGGGCATCGCCAGCGTCGACGAGTCGGCCATCACGGGCGAGTCCGCCCCGGTGATCCGCGAGTCGGGCGGCGACCGCAGCGCGGTCACCGGCGGCACCCGCGTGCTGTCCGACCGGGTGGTCGTGCGCATCACGAGCAAGCCCGGCGAGACCTTCGTCGACCGCATGATCCGCCTCGTCGAGGGCGCCTCCCGCCAGAAGACCCCGAACGAGATCGCGCTGAACATCCTGCTCGCGAGCCTGTCGATCGTGTTCGTCGTCGTGACCCTGACGTTGAACCCCATCGCGGCCTACAGCGACGCGTCGGTGAGCATCCCCGTGCTCATCGCCCTGCTGGTCTGCCTCATCCCCACGACGATCGGGGCGCTGCTCAGCGCCATCGGCATCGCGGGCATGGATCGCCTGGTGCAGCGCAACGTGCTCGCCATGTCGGGCCGCGCGGTCGAGGCCGCCGGTGACGTCACCACGCTGCTGCTCGACAAGACCGGCACCATCACCTACGGCAACCGGCAGGCGGCCGAGTTCACGCCGCTCGACGGCATCGCCCGGGCCGAACTCGTCGACGCCGCCGCCCGGTCGTCGCTCAGCGACCCGACCCCCGAGGGCAAGTCGATCGTCGACCTCGCCCTGACGACGGGGTGGCACGACGCCGACGGTCAGCCGGGTGAGATCGTGCCCTTCACCGCCCAGACCCGCATGTCGGGTCTCGACCTACCCGACGGCACGCAGATCCGCAAGGGTGCCGGCAACTCCGTCATCGCCTGGGTCGAGGAGGACCGTCGTCTCGCCAGCACCGAGCACGACGAACTGCAGACCCGCATCGACGAGATCTCGAACGCCGGAGGGACCCCCTTGGTCGTCGCGATCAAGACCACGGCCTCGGAGGCTCGCGTCCTCGGCGTCGTGTACCTCAAGGACGTCGTCAAGACCGGCCTGCGCGAACGCTTCGCCGAACTGCGCAGCATGGGCATCCGCACGGTCATGATCACCGGCGACAACCCCCTCACCGCCAAGGCGATCGCGGCCGAGGCCGGCGTCGACGACTACCTCGCCGAGGCCACCCCGGAGGACAAGCTCGCCCTCATCCGCCGGGAGCAAGAAGGAGGCGCGCTCGTCGCGATGACCGGCGACGGCACCAACGACGCCCCCGCGCTGGCCCAGGCCGACGTCGGCGTCGCGATGAACACGGGCACCTCGGCCGCGAAGGAGGCCGGCAACATGGTCGACCTCGACAGCGACCCGACGAAGCTGATCGACATCGTCCGCATCGGCAAGCAGCTGCTCATCACCCGCGGCGCCCTCACGACGTTCTCGATCGCCAACGACATCGCGAAGTACTTCGCGATCATCCCGGCCATGTTCGCCGGGGTGTTCCCCGGGCTCGGGCTGCTGAACGTCATGCAGCTGTCCTCGCCGGCCTCGGCGATCCTCTCGGCGATCGTCTTCAACGCCCTCGTGATCGTCGTGCTCATCCCGCTCGCCCTGCGGGGCGTGAAGTACCGGGCGGCGTCGGCGTCGTCGATCCTGTCGCGCAACCTCCTCGTCTACGGACTCGGCGGCGTCGTCGCCCCGTTCGTCGGCATCAAGATCATCGACCTGATCGTCAGCCTGCTCCCCGGCTTCTGAACCGACGCAGACGACGAACGAGAGAGAGACCATGAACACCCGCACCCTGTTCCGCCAGTACGGCGTCGCCCTTCGCGCGATGCTCGTCTTCACCGCCGTCCTCGGCGTGGCCTACACGGCCGCCGTCACCGGGATCGGCCAGCTCGTCCCCGGCGGCGAGGCGGACGGTTCCGCCGTCCGGGTCGACGGTCGGACCGTCGGCTCGTCGCTCATCGGGCAGTCGTTCACCGACGCCGACGGGGTCGCCCTGCCCGAGTGGTTCCAGTCCCGGCCCTCGGCCGCCGGAGACGGCTACGACGCCTCGGCGTCGAGCGGCAGCAACCTCGGTCCCGAGAACCCGGACCTCGTCGCCGCCGTCGAGGAGCGACGGGCGGCGATCGCCGAGAGCGACGGCGTCGCCCCGGAGGACGTCCCCGTCGACGCGCTCACCGCCTCCGCGTCCGGGCTCGACCCGCACATCAGCCCCGAGTACGCGCGCATCCAGGTCGATCGGGTCGCCGCGGCACGGGACCTGCCGGTCGCGGACGTCGAGGCGCTCGTCGAGGAGCACACCCAGGGCCGGGACCTCGGCTACCTGGGCGAGCCCACCGTGAACGTGCTCGAGCTCAACGCGGCCCTGGCCGAGACGGGACGCTGAGGCCGTGAAGCGGGGGCGGCTCCGGGTGCTGCTCGGCGCCGCCCCCGGCGTCGGCAAGACCTACACCATGCTCGAAGAGGGGACCCGGCTCGCCCGAGAGGGCAAGGACGTCGTCGTCGCCGTCGTCGAGACCCACGGCCGCGAGGCCACGGCGTCCATGCTCGGCGATCTCGAGGTCGTCCCGCGGACGACGACCCTGCACCGCGGCATCGAGCTGACGGAGATGGACGTCGACGCGGTCCTCGCCCGGAGACCCGACCTCGCCCTCGTCGACGAGCTCGCCCACACCAACGCTCCGGGCTCGGCCCGGCAGAAGCGGTGGCAGGACGTCCAGGTCCTCCTCGACGCGGGCATCGACGTCATCTCGACCGTCAACGTCCAGCACATCGAGTCACTCAACGACGTGGTGGAGAAGATCACCGGGGCCGCCCAGCGCGAGACCGTCCCCGACAGCATGCTCCGGAGCGCCGATCAGATCGAGGTCGTCGACCTCGCCCCCCAGGCGCTCCGCGACCGTCTCGCCGAGGGGAACGTCTACCCGGCGGCCCGCATCGACGCCGCGCTGTCGAACTACTTCCGCCTCGGCAACCTGACGGCGTTGCGGGAGCTGGCTCTGCTGTGGCTGGCCGACGAGGTCGACAGCGCCCTGAAGGCCTACCGGGTCGAGAACGGGATCGACAGCAAGTGGGAGGCGCGGGAGCGGGTCGTGGTCGCCCTCACCGGCGGGCCGGAGGGCGAGACCCTCATTCGTCGTGGCGCCCGCATCGCCGCCCGGTCGTCCGGGGGCGAGCTCGTCACCGTGCACGTCATCGCCCAGGACGGCCTCCGCGATGCGCACCCGGGTGCTCTCTCGGCGCAGCGCACCCTGACGGAGAAACTCGGCGGCACCCATCACCAGGTCGTCGGTGGTGACGTCCCCGTCGCCCTGGTCCAGTTCGCGAAGGCGATGAACGCCTCCCAACTCGTCATCGGCGTCAGCCGCCGGAGCCGTGTCGCCGCAGCCCTGACGGGCCCGGGGATCGGCGCCACCGTCATCCGCGAATCGGGTGACATCGACGTGCACATCGTGACCCACTCCGCCGCCGGCGGCCGGTTCACCCTCCCCCGGGCAGGAGGCGCGCTGACGCTGCGGCGTCGCCTCCTGGGGGGCGGTCTCGCCGTGGTGCTCGGCCCGATCGTGACCTGGCTGCTCGTGATGTTCCGCAGCGACGAATCGCTCACGAGCGACGTGCTCGTCTACCAGCTGCTCGTCGTGGTCGTCGCGCTCGTCGGCGGGATCTGGCCGGCCCTCTTCGCGGCGGTGCTCTCGGGAGTGACGCTGGACTTCTTCTTCGTCGAGCCCTACGACAGCATCACCGTCGGCCGGCCGCTGCACCTCCTGACCCTCGTCCTCTACGTCGTCATCGCCCTGCTCGTCAGCTACGTGGTCGACCAGGCTGCCCGTCGATCCCGGGCGGCGGCGCGTGCCGTCGCCGAGTCCGAACTGCTCGCGGCCGTCGCCGGGGGCGTCATCCGCGGCCAGGACGCGCTCCACGCGCTCCTGTCCCGCACCCAGGACGCCTTCCGCCTGCGGACGGTCTCCGTCATCGACGTCGACGGTGACGTCGTCGACTCCCTCGGCGCACCCCGGGCCGGCGACGAGACGACGATCGTCCCCGTCGGCACCCGTGCGCGCCTCGAGATGACCGGACCGCCGATGGCGGCGTCCGAGAGGCGCCTCCTCGCGGTCATCGCGGCCCAGGTCGAGACGGCCCTGGAACACAAGGCCCTGTCGGCGACCGCCGACTCCGCGGGGCCGCTGGCGCAGGTGGACCAGGTCCGCACGGCACTGCTCGCCGCCGTCGGACACGACCTGCGGCGGCCGCTCGCCTCGGCCACGGCGGCCGTGACGGGCCTGCAACAAGACGACGTCGTCTGGGCGGACCGCGACCGCGACGAACTCCTCACCACGGCCCACGAGAGCCTCGACGCGCTGTCGGCCCTCGTCACGAACCTCCTGGACGTCAGCCGCGTCCAGGCGGGAGCCCTCGCGGTGTCACGCCAACCCGTCGACGTCGACGACGTCCTCTTCGCGTCCGTGGACGAACCTCCAGGTCGACCCCGGACGCATCGAGCTCCGGATCGGCGAGGACGTTCCCCAGGCCGACGCCGACCCGGTCCTCCTCCAGCGCGTCCTGGTGAACCTGCTCGACAACGCCCTCAAGTACGCCCCCGGGGGGACACCGGTGCGTCTCTCCAGCAGCAGCTTCGGGGACGCCGTGGAGATCCGCGTCGCCGATCAGGGGCCGGGGATCAGTCCCGAACGCCTGGACCTGGTGTTCGTTCCCTTCCAGCGCCTCGGCGACACCGACAACACCGCCGGCCTCGGGCTGGGACTCGCCATCTCCAAGGGCTTCACCGAGGGCATGGGGGGCACCCTCCGAGCCGAGGAGACCCCGGGAGGCGGGCTCAGCATGGTCGTCTCCCTTCCTGTGGCTCATCAGACGACCGGGACGGACCACGCATGAAGATCCTCATCGCCGACGACGATCCGCAGCTCGTCCGGGCCCTCACCCTGACCCTCGGGGCGGTCGGCTACGACATCGCCACCGCCGCCGACGGAGCCGAGGCGCTCCGCGCCGTCGTCGAAGAACATCCCGACGTCGTCATGGTCGACCTCGGCATGCCGCACGTCGACGGGCTCGGCGTCATCGAAGGCCTCCGCGGGTGGAGCAACATCCCGGTCCTCGTCGTCTCGGGCCGAGCCGGCGCCGCGGACAAGGTCGAGGCGCTCGATGCCGGCGCAGACGACTACATCACCAAGCCGTTCGCCATGGACGAGCTGTTGGCCCGCCTCCGGGCGCTGACGCGACGGACGACTCCGACCCCCGATCAACCGTCCGAGACGTTCGGGGGCATCCGGATCGACTTCGTCGCCACGAGCGTCGTCCGCGAACCGGACGAGGCGATCCGCCTGACTCCCACCGAATGGCGCATCCTCGAGATCCTGGTCAGGAACCCGGGGCGTCTCGTCACACGGGAGGACATCCTCACCCGGATCTGGGGTCCGGCACACACCACTGACGGCGGGTACCTGCGGCTGTACGTCTCCCAACTCCGGAAGAAGCTCGAAGCGGTCCCGGCTCAACCTCGCTACCTCCAGACGGTGCAGGGCATGGGCTACCGCTTCGTGCCCGACGAGCCGAGCAGCTGACCTCGGATGCCACGCGCCTCCTGCCCCCGTCGTCAGGGAAGTACACGATGGCGGTCAGAGGACGGGTGCGCTGAGGGACTCCCTGAGACGTCCGACCCGAACGGGGACGTGGTGATCGAGGACGACGCCCGTCGCCTGGAGGGGGCGGTGCCGCACGAGGTCGAGCACGTCCGGTTCCGACAGGGCGTCGGCTCGAGAGGCCGGCAAGAGCAGCGCGTTGGTCGAGACGTCCATGCCGTGGGTGTTCGCCGCCACGGCCCGCGTGCGCGACAAGACGCCGCGAAGGGTCGAGAAGTGAGACCCCGAGACGCGTCCGGAGGCGCGGATGCGTTCCAGGAGGAGGATCTGGCTCACCGGTCGGAGGTGCCGCAGCTGCGTCTCCAACACGTCGGTCAAGAACCGGCCCGCGTCCCGGGAGTCGCGTCGCGATGCGGCCGAGAAATCGTCGACCTCCAGGGCGAGGGCATCGAACTGCGGCCCCGTTCCGTAGAAACGAGTGGCGACGGGGACCGACGTCTTCGACGTCATGTCCGGTTCGAATCCGCCGGCAACGCGGTGTAGACCTCGTTCCAGCGCGCGAGGTACCGCTCGAGCGAGAGGTGGCCTGACGCGAATTCCCGCTCGAGGGCGACGAGCCGCGCAGCCGTCGCGCGGACGCAGGCGGCGTCACCGAGCACGACCAGACCGCCCGGGGTGCACGTCGAGGACGCCGTCAGCTCTCGCACCGTGGCCCGGAGCCGTGTCGTCATGACGTCGAGGCACAGGAACCCGAGACCGTAGAGGGCCAGAGCGATCGAGGCCGCCACCGGAGCCGGGACCCGGGATGCCAGGACGAGGAGCGACACGGCCGAGCAGATCGCCCCGGCGACGGGCCAGATCTGCCGGAGATGGAGGAGCCTCCTCTCGCGGAGGCTCGTTCCCGGTCGGAACACCCGGAGGGTGATCTGCTGCACGACCGTCGACCGAGCCGGAGCCTGGTCCAGCGTGCCCCACGAATGAGCACCGTCCACGACGTCGTGCACGGCGTGACGCATCGTCGGGAGGGCGCCAGGGGTCGTCATCGTCGGCTCTGGTGCCGGCGCAGACGCCCGACCGTGATGTCGCCCGGGCACGGGAACGCCAGGAGGTCGCCGATGCGAAGGTCTCCGGGCAGGTCGGCCACGGCGAGATCGGGCCCCTCGTCCTGCAGGCCGATCACCATGGCCACGTCGTGGGCCGTCGAGATCCGCCCGATCAGACGCAGCTCCCCGATGGCGACGGGCACCGCACCCAGTCGGGCGTCCACCTGGACGACGATCGCACCGGAGCTGTGGCGACAGACGTTGCTGACGGTGACGACGATCGCCGTGGCGTCGTCGACGGTCGACACCCGGCCACCGGAGCGGGGCACGAGGGCAGCGCCCGTGTGGACGCACGGCGTCTCGCAGATGCTCGCCAGGCGGACGAGGGACACCCCGCCGATGACGACGTCGTCCAGGGTCGGACGAGTCCGTTCCGGCCAGGCGTCGGGGACGAACGGGTCGGCGATCACCCGTCGCATCGAGGGAAGGATGTCCGTGAGGGTCATGAACGGACCTGACGCGCGACACGGCGGTCGCAGGTCGTGTCAGGGGTGGCCGGCGATGAGTGCATGAGACAGTCCTAAGCGGCCCAGCCGCGCGAGACGGAGTCCCTTGCGACATCTGAACGCCGTGGCCCCACATCCTGACGCAACCCGTGCGCGAGGACCTCGTCACCCTTCGACGCGGGCCGCCATCCGGGCCGCCCAGGGAGTCTCCGACCGGGCCCCGGCCGCGGTCTGCCGGGGGGCCCCGACCGTCAGTCGGTCGACGGCAACCGGAGCGCCGCGGTGTAGTCGGTCCCGTGCCTCGGGTGGGAGGCGAAGCGGCGCAGGTCCGAGTGATCACCACGGCAGATGGCCGCCGCCATGCGATGGGCGCGGGCGGCGTTGCGGACGGGAGAGTACTGGTCCGCATCCGGTTGCACGGCGGTGAGATCGGCAGCGAGGCGATCGTGGTGCGAGGCCGCGACCTCGAGGTCCCCGCCGCTGTCCCGCGTGATGGTCGCCGCCAATCGCAGCTGCGACTCGAGGGTCTGCACTCCGACGTCGGTGGGCTCGTTCGTCCTCAGGACGCGGACCAGCTCGCCGAGGGCGAGCGTCCGGGCCCAGGCGGTGAGGCGAGACGACTCGCTCACCGGTGACCTGGCCATGTAGCGCTCGATGCGTTCGAGCAGGGGGTCCGTCATGACGTCATCCTCGCAGCCGCCCGTCGTCGTCCCGGGTCAGTCGTAGACGCGCCCCAGCACCCAGCCGCCGTCGGTGCCGAGGACGACCTCGAACATGTGGGTGGTGCCGTCGTCGTCGGTGGCCTGGAAGCGCCAGCCGACGAAGCGACGGGGCGGGTGCGTGATGAAGGCGGGCGTGACCGCCGGCTCGACCCGCAGCTCGGTCGGGGTGTCGCTCACCCGCCACCGTCGGCAGGACCAGACCAGCCGCGCCGGCAGGTCGCGCTCGAACCACAGCGCGACGGGCTCGTGGGTGGTCTGGGTGCTCATGTCGTCCTCCTGCACGTTCGAACGTGTGTTCGAACGGATCGAGTGTAGGTCAGGCCGAAGGGGTGGGCAACCAGATCACGGTCGTCTTCCCGGACAGGGGGTCGAACGGGGTGCCCGGCGCTGGATATGATCCGGCGTGACCCGGCCATCCGACGGCCCGGTCGACGAAGGGGAACGACCGTGAGCACACCGATCGAGCCGGGCGTGCCCGACCAGCAGCCGCAACCGCAGGGGTGGCCGCAGCCCGAGCAGCAGCCGCAACAGCAGGGGTGGCCGCAGCCCGAGCAGCAGCCGTCCGGCTGGCAGCCCCACTCCCACTCCCAGCCGCAGCCGCAGGCCCAGGCGCCCTGGCAGCCGTGGCCGACGCAGGACCCCTACGCCGCGCCTCCTGCGTTCCTCCCCGCCCTGCCGGTGCAGCCCTCGAAGACGCCGTGGGTCCTCGCGATCGTCGGCACGGCCGTCGTCGCCCTGATCGTCGGCGGCGGGGCCGGCCTGCTCGGCGGGATGACGCTCGCCGGCGGCTCGGCCGGCTACGACGACGGCTACACCTCCGGCGGCGAGGACCCCACGACGTACTTCGGTTCGGACGCGGTCTACGGCGACTACCTCTACCCGCTCGACTTCTCGGGGGTGACCGGCGTGGACGGGCTCGACGTCGGCACCTGCTTCACCGTCGGCGACCTCGGCCGCGAGGGCACCGGCGACGTCGAGACGACCTCCTGCGACGAGGCTCACGACGAGGAGGCCTACCTGGTGAGCGAGCTGGACGGCGGCGCGTTCCCCGGCGGCGTCGAGGTCCTCGACGAGGCGGCCGCCCTCTGCGACGCGGCCTTCGACGACTACGTCGGGGCCTCGTACGACGAGTCCCTCGCCGACTACGGCGTGCTCGCCCCGACCGAGAAGGGCTGGGACGACGGCGAGCGCTCGGTCGTCTGCTACGTGTACACCTACGGCACGAGCCGCGTCGGCAGCCTGGCGGACTCGGGCGTCTAGGCCGGGACTCCCGGCCCGGGGTCGCTCTCGTGGCGCGCCTCGGCGGCGGCGACGCCCCCGAGCGACCTCACCACGGCCGGCGCGATCGCCTGCCCCCAGCGCCGGTGCATGGTGGCCCACGACAACAGCTCCTGGTGGTACAGCCCCTCGGACCGCCACTCGGGGAACGGCACCCACGATGCGCCGGGCGTGGTCAGGGCGACCCGGGCCGTCAGCGCGTTCAGCCGTTCGATCTGACGGGTCAGCAGTCGCTTGGCCACCGGGGGGATCGGCCGGAACTCGGCCATCGGCGGGATGCCGACGTAGACCATGCGGCAGTCGGGGCCGGCCGTCTCGCGCACCCGGTCGGCGAGACGGCGGAGGTCGGCCTCCCAGGAGGCGCCCCCGGTCGCCAGCAGGACGTCACAGATGCCGAGCAGCACCACCGCCGCCTCCGCGGGCTCGGCCGGCAGCTCGACGCGGGCGGCCTCGGCGGCGGTGAGCACGGGTGCCGAGACCTCGCGCCAGGTGACGCCGCGGCCCCGGGCCGAGCCGACGAGGCGGGCGGTCTGGCTGGCGCAGGTCAGGTCGTGGGCGAGCACGCCGAATCCCTCGACGGCGATGCTGCCGACGAAGAGCAGGCGGTCGGGGTCGGGGCCGTCCACGGTCATGCGGCGGGCGTCGCGGGGGTAGGGCGCCCGGGCCACCTCGCGCCGGTAGAGCGCGAGGTGCAGGTGGAAGAGAGGCGCGGTGGCCCGGACCACCGCCGCGATCAGGCGGCCGTGTCGGCGGGGGGTCGGGGTCTCGACCAGGGGCATGTGTGTTCGCAATCCTTGCAGTGCAGGAGGCGCGGCCTCCGTCGGCCTCGTCCTGAGGCCCGGGACAGTCTGCCGGTCCCCCCAAAGGAGGACAGGCCCCCGTTGGGGGAGGGTCGGTGCGAATCGGCTGGATTCCGGGCCGGGAGGGGCGACCGAGGGGCCGAACGAGGGCTGCAGGAGCCACGCGCTGTCCGCAATGCGAACAGCCTCGTCGAGTAGCTAGATGGACTAACTAACCCATGGTTTCATTCGTGTGTACCGACTTCACGGGCGGTGCGGGCCGCGACCCAGTCGTGGCCCCCTCAGGACCAGCATCACGGGCAGACAGCACAGGGCTGCCGAGAACGGACACACCATGACACTCCTCACACCGTCGCGTCGCCGCACCGACACGGGCAGCAGCCCTTTCTCCGAGATCCGCGAGACCGAACGCCAGGCGACCCTGTTCGTCATCGCCACGGCGGCCGTCGGGGCGAGCGCCAGCCTCGTCGCCGCCCTCTTCCTCAGCAACGGGCTCTTCCTGTGAACGACGACCTGACGTACGTCGAACTCGCCCCCACCGAACCCATCGACCTGTCGATGCTCTTCGAGGCCGACGCGGCCTGACCACAGTGGGCATGCGGCGTCCATGCGGTTCCGAGCCGGCGCCTCCTACCCTTGACGCCATGCAGACCCTCGACCCGGCTCGCGCCGATCCGGCCTCACGGCTCGACAGTCGGTACGGTCGGCGGCCGGGCCGGACCCGTCGATCGCGACTGATCGCCCTCGTCGCGGGCGCCGCCGTGGCCGTCGTGGTCGCGGCCTGGGTCGTGCTCGTCGCCTTCGACGGCGACTCGGCCGAGCTTGAGGTGAGCCACTACGGGTTCACCGTCGCGGGTGACGACGCGGTCCGGGTGCAGTACACGATCAACGTCGCGGGCGGCACGGACGTCGCCTGCGCCGTGCAGGCGCTGAACGAGAACCGCGCGGTGGTCGGGTGGAAAGTCGTCGACCTGCCCGCCGTCGACACGTTCACCCAGACCTACACGACCTCGCTCGTGACGAGCGAGCGTGCCGTGACCGGCTCCGCCTACCGCTGCTGGGTGCCCTGACCGGTCGCGGTGCCGCCGGCACCTCCACGAACGACGCGACCCGCGCCTCCTGCAGGAGGCGCGGGTCGCGTTCGTAGGGCGGCGTCACCGCCCGGCCGGGTCAGGAGGCCTGCGGCACCCGGTTCGCCTTCGCCAGGTTGGCGACGAGCTCGTCCTTCGTCTGACGGACGACGTAGGCCGGGCGGTCGCGCTCCACGCGCCAGCTCTCGGACAACGGGCTGACGTCGACGGTGTCGAAGCCGAGCTCGTCGTAGAGGTCGGTCATCAGGGCGACGGCCTCGGGGGAGTCGCTCGACGTGGCCAGCGCGCGGCGGTCGGGGGTGCCGGCCGGGGCGGTGTCGGTCGTGATGTCGTCGGCCGGGATGTGGTTGAAGCCCTTGACGACCGTGCTGGTGGGCAGGTGGCGCTGCAGCATCTCGGCGGTCGTGTCGGTGCCCTCGTCGAGCGCGGTGATGTGGCCGTCGCGCTCGAAGTAGTAGTTGTTCGTGTCGATCACGGTCTTGCCCGCGAGCGGCTCGACGGGCACCTGGTCGACGTTCTTGAGGGGGACGGTGACGACGACGACGTCGCCCGCTTCGCCGGCCTCGGTCGCCGTGGCGGCCCGGGCCTTGGGGCCGAGGTCGGCCACGAGGTCGGCCAGGGTCTCGGGGCCGCGCGAGTTGCTGATCACGACGTCGTGGCCGTGGGCGATGACCGCCCGGGCGACCTGGCTGCCGATGTTGCCTGCTCCGATGATTCCGTAGGTTGTCATGCGCAACGCAACCGGTGGCCCGCCCGATGCCTTCCCGACGACGGCGTTCTCCCAGGGCATCGCAAGGTCCGGCCGGCTCGCGCCGGGGTCCTGGGGCGGTGGGCGTGACCCCGTCGTGATGCGATCGTCATCCGCCGGACCGTCACGAGATCGCCCCGCATGCGACAGGATGGACCACACACCAGTCACGAGGGGGAGGCGATGGCCGCGCCACAGCAGGACGACGCGCTCGAGCGCGTCCTCGCCGAGCGCTACCGCCTGCAGTCCGTCGTGGGCCGCGGCGGCATGGCGACCGTCTACAAGGCCGTCGACGAGAGCCTCAACCGCACGGTCGCGATCAAGGTCTTCCACAGCGCGATGGTCGACCCGGCCCGACAAGAGGCCGAGCTCGGCGTGCTGTCGAGCCTCGAGCACCACGGCCTCGTCGGTCTCTTCGACGCCGGCGTCGAGCAGGGGCCGAACGGCCCGCAGCGCTTCCTCGTGATGCCGCTGATCGCCGGCCTCAACCTCGAAGACCGTCTGCGGCACGGCGCGCTCGCCCCGCGGCACATCGCCGAGATCGGCTACGACATGGCCGAGGCGCTCGACTACATCCACGGCCACGCGGTCGTGCACCGCGACATCAAGCCGTCGAACATCCTGCTCGTCGACTACGGCGACCACGAGGCGGCCCGCGCCCGGGCCAAGCTCGCCGACTTCGGCATCGCCCTCACCGAGGACGTCGAACGACTCACCGCCGAGGGGGTCACCACCGGCACCGCGGCGTACCTCAGCCCCGAGCAGGCCGTGGGCGGCCAGGTCGGCCCCCCGAGCGACGTCTACAGCCTCGGCCTCGTGCTGCTGCAGTGCTTCACGCGTCGACGCGAGTTCCCGGGGTCGCTCGTCGAGTCGGCCGTGGCCCGGCTGTCGCGCGACCCGGTGCTGCCCGACCCCCTGCCCGAGCACTGGCGTCACGCCTTGCGGGCGATGACCCGCCGGGACCCCGCCGAGCGGCCGGCGCGGGCCGAGCTCGTCGCGATGATGCGCGACGTGGTCATCACCGAGACGACCGAGCACCGCGACGCCGTGGGCGACCTGTCGACCGGCGACGGCTCGATGCGCGGGGGCGACACCGAGCCCTTCGACCACAGCGAGGTGCTCGACACCCTGCCCAACGAGGCGCTCGACCGCGTCACCGCCATGGCGGCCCGCCTGTTCTCGGCGCCCATCGCCCTGGCGACCGTGATCGACGACGACCGCACGTGGTTCACGACCCACTACGACCCCGCCGTGGGCGACATCGCCCGGCACATCGACCTCTCGCTCGGGGCCGTCCACTCGTCCGAGCCGCTCGTCATCGAGGACGCCGCCACCGACCGTCGCGTGGCGTCGAGCCCGCTGGTCACCGGTCCGCTCGGCATGCGGTTCTACGTCAGCGTGCCCCTCACCCGGCGCGACGGCCACACGATCGGCACCCTCTCGGTGATCGGTCGCGAGCCGGGCACGGCCAGCGACGAGCAGGTCGCCAACCTCGCCGACCTCGCGGCGCTCGTCGTCGCCCAGCTCGAGCTGCGACAAGAGAGCCTGCGCATCGCCGGCACGACCACCGGCAGCGTCCCGCACGCCGAGCGCGTCGACCTCGACTCCCGCACCCGGAGCCCGTCCGACCGCTGACGTGCGGCAGACTTGCCCGGTGACCGTCGAGCTCGTGCCCTCCGCCGCGAGCCGGCCCACCGCGAGCCAGCCCTCCGCGACCGGGGCCGCGGCGACCGCCACCGGGGCCAAGGCGACCGGGGCCGCGGCGACCGGCACCGCCCCCGTGCCCGCCCGCGTCGCCGCCTTCCCCCGCCTGCGCTACATGGGCTCGAAGTACGCGCTGCTGCCCGTGCTGCACGACGTCTTCTCGAGCGTCGCGCCCGTGTCGAGCCGCGACCCCGGAGGCCGAGGAGGCGCGGTGCGGCCCTCGACCGCGATCGACGCCTTCAGCGGGTCC
Organism: Frigoribacterium sp. SL97; assembly: GCF_026625765.1. Taxonomy (NCBI): domain Bacteria; kingdom Bacillati; phylum Actinomycetota; class Actinomycetes; order Micrococcales; family Microbacteriaceae; genus Frigoribacterium; species Frigoribacterium sp. SL97. The sequence goes on along the minus strand of NZ_CP113062.1, from coordinate 138,256 downwards.
GGCGTCGTCTCGTACCTGATGAAGGCGGAAGGTCGCCAGGTCGTGAGCAACGACTTCCTGGCGTTCCCCGCAGTCATCGCCCGCGCCTCCGTCGTCAACGGGTCGACGACGCTGTCCGACGAGCTCGTCGACGAGATCTGCGGCCCGCCCGCGGACGACCGCGACGTCGTCCGCCGCACCTTCGACGGCGTGTTCTTCTCGGCCGACGACCGGGCGTTCCTCGACTCGGCCTGGTCGCACGTCGACCGGCTCGTCGGTGCCGAGCGCGACCTCGCGATCGCGGGCCTCGTGCTGGCCGCGGCGCGCAAGCAGCCCCGGGGCGTCTTCACCTTCACCGGGGCGCGCTACGACGACGGACGCCGCGACCTGCGGCTGACCATGGCCGAGCAGTTCCGGGCGGCCGTCCGGGCCTACGGTGCGACGGTGTTCGACGACGGGCTCGCGCACGAGGCCGTCGAGGGCGACGTCGCCGACCTCGGGCGACCACCCGCCGACCTGGTGTACCTCGATCCGCCCTACGCGCCTCCTCGGGACGACGCGGACTACATGAAGCGGTACCACTTCCTGCAGGGGCTGGCCGTGTACTGGCGGGGGCAGACGATCATGACCGAGACCAAGACGAAGAAGATCGCCAAGCTGTTCACGCCGTTCGCCTACCCGCGCACGGTCGACGACGCCCTCGTGCGCACCTTCGAGCAGTTCGCCGACGCCGGGGCGCTCGTGCTGTCGTACTCGTCGAACGCCGTGCCGAGCCGCGAGCGCATCGAGCAGCTGATGCGCACGGTCAAGCCGCACGTCGAGGTGCGCGTGGTCGACCACACCTACAGCTTCGGCACGCACCGCGCGGCGACCCGCACCGCGGCCACCGAGTACGTCTTCGTCGGGAGGGACCGACCGTGACGATCCCCACCTTCGACGAGTACGTCGCCTCGCTCGGCCGCATGACCCCGCACGTCGACCCGACCGCTCCGTCGGCCGCGGCGACCGACCTCGGCCGGGCCGCCGCGAGCCTCGGCGACCTGCCCGTCGTCGACCGCGACCACCTCGCCGAGTGGGCCCGGCAGCACCCGGCGTGGGTGCCCGCCCTCGGCCTGGCTGTCGGGCTGTCGCAGGAGAAGCTGCGCAACTCGCTGCGGCACGCCTTCGACACCCCCAGCTGGCTCACGCTCGCGCGGGGACGGGCCGACGAACTGGTCGCCCACCTCGACGACGAGTTCGAGCTCGTCCGCCTCGTCGCGTCCCAGCGGCACCGCACGTACGACTTCGGCGACCTGCTCTCGGCCCGGGCCGGCACCCGGGCGTCGGCGATCCGCGCCGGGGTGTCGGGTCGGCGGCTCGAGGACGAGATCGAGGCCATCGCCCGTGACCTCGGACTCGCCTGCGGCACGCGGACGCGGTTCACCGGCCGGGCGAACCGCACGGCGCCGTGCGACCTGGTGATCCCCTCGGCGCAGGACCCCGCCATCGTGGTCGCGGCGAAGGGGTTCGACTCGACCGGTTCGAAGCTGACCGACGCCGTCCGCGAGATCGAGGAGATGGCCGATGTGCGGCTGCCCCGACAGACCGTCATGGCCGTGATCGACGGCATCGGCTGGAAGAGCCGTCAGGCCGACCTCAAGCGCATCCACCAGCTCTGGGTCGACCAGCAGATCGACGGGCTCTACACGCTGTCGACGCTCGACCGCTTCCGGGCCGACCTGGCCGACGCCGCACGCCTGCGCCGCCTCATCCCGTAGGCCGCGGCCCGCGGCCCGCGGCCCGCGGCCCGTGGCCCGTGGCCCGTGGCCCGCGGCCGGCGGCCCGCGGCCCGCGGCGGAGGCGGGTCAGGCGGCGGCGTGGGGCGCGTCGCGGGTGCCGACCCCGTGGCGGTCGAACGCCCGGCCGAGGTCGAGCAGCGTGTCGGCGAGGGCACCGTGTCGCGACGCCGGCACGACCTCGGCGAACGCGGCGGCGTAGGCGCTCGCGATGGCCGTCGTGACCTCGACGCCGCGCGGCGTGCGGCTGACGATGACGCTGCGGCGGTCGTCCGGGTTGCGGCGCCGGTCGAGGTGCCCGGCGTCGACGAGGCGGTCGACGAGGTTGGTCATCGCACCCGACGAGAGGTCGAGGTGCTCGGCCGCCCGCTTCGGGGTGACCAGGTCGCCGGTGGCCCACACGTAGAAGAGGAACCGGATGTCGGTGTCGCCCAGCCCGAAGAGGTCGCCCTGGTGGTCGAGCACCCGTGAGTGGTTCAGCATCAACAGGCGGAACGAGTCGAGCAGGCGGCCGAGGTCGCCGGGGGCGAGGCCGGGGTCGGGCGTGAGGCCGGGGCCGGTGATGAGGCCGGGGTCGGCCCGGGGTGGGGAGATGAGCAAGGGGGTCCTCCGTGACGCGTGTGGGCGTGCCGTCCATGGCACCGGCTCAGTCAACAAGAATCTCGACGATCGTGACACCCCCACCACTGGGGACATGGTTCGCCTTGCGTGCCTCTCGGGTTCTGAGTAATTTGATTGTCGTACCACTTGAGAACAACGACCACTCGAAACCGGAACGGTTCGGGAGGTGAGCTTCTCACCGGCGAAGCCCCTGAATCACCTCGCCGGCTGGCCCCCGACATCCCCCTTCCCCCCTCTCGCCCTGGAGCACACCATGTCCCGTCCCACGCCCCGCATCGCCCGCATCGCCGCCTGGATCGCCATCCCCGCCGCCCTCGTCGCCTCGGGCATCGTCGTCTCCACGGCGTCGTACTCGGCCTTCTCGTCGACCACGGTCAACCCCACCAGCAACTGGACCGCCGGCACCGTCGCCCTGACCGACGACGACAGCAACACCGCGCTCTTCACCGCCACGAACCTCAAGCCCGGCCAGACCGGCAGCAACTGCATCGCCGTCACCAGCACGGGCTCGCTCGCCTCGGCCGTCAAGCTCTACGGGACGGGCGCCGCCACGACCAACAACCTCGCGTCGAACATCACGCTGAGCGTCGTGCAGGGCACCGGCGGCGGCTTCGGCTCGTGCACCGGCTTCACCCCGCTCTCGGCGGGCTCGAGCCTCTACAACGGCACGCTGGCCGCCTTCGGCACCAGCTACACCAACTACTCCAATGGCGTCGGCACCTGGGCCCCCACCGGCACTGCGTCCGAGACCCGCACCTACCAGGTGACTTACACCGTCTCGAACACCGCCCCCAACACGACCCAGGGCGGCACCGCAAGCCTCGGCCTCACCTGGGAGGCCCAGAACAGCTGAGACCCGTCCCGCGGCTGACCCCCGCGTCACGGCGACACCGCACCAGCACCGCGCACCACCGCACCAGGCGGCCCGAGACCGCATCATCCGCACCACCCCCGAGCAGAGGCACCCATGAGCACGATCGACCTGAAGCTGCGGCCCACCACCGCGGCCGCGGCCTCGATCACCGTGCCCCTGGGTGCCTCTCGTCCGTGGCTCGACTGGACGCGCCTGGCCCTCGGCACCGCGTCACGCGTCGTGCTCTACTCGCTGCTCGGCCTGATGGTCTACGCGGCCGCTCCCGCCGCCCTCGGCTGGAGCCCCACGACCGTGATGACCGGCTCGATGGAGCCCCGCATCCACCCCGGCGACGTCGTCGTCGCGAAGCCCGTGGCGGCGTCCGACGTGCACCGCGGTCAGGTCCTCCTCTTCGACGACCCCGACCAGGCCGGGCACCTGCGGCTGCACCGCTACCACGACAACGGCCAGGCCGGGCAGATCGTCACCAAGGGCGACGCCAACCCGAGCGTCGACTCGACGCCGATCGACCGCAGCGCCGTCATCGGCGTCGGGTTCCTGCGCGTGCCGTACGTCGGAACGCCCTTCGTCTGGGCCGCGGCCCACCAGTACGGCCACCTGCTGGTCACCGGCGGACTGCTGATCCTCGTCGTCCTGCTCAGCCGCAACGACCGGTACCTGCTGCGTGACGAGCGTCCCGCGTCGCCTCGGGTGACCGTCCCCGCCGGCCGCCGCGTCCAGCGTCGTCGCGAGCGGCGCCTCCGTCGCCTGAGGACCGCAGGAGGCGCGATCGGCCTGGCAGCGATCGGTGGCGGTCTCGCACTCACCCTCGTCGTGTCCGGTGGCGCGCACGCCGCGTTCGCCGCCCCGACCGCCAACCCGACCTCGAGCTTCGGTGCCGGGAACTACGACTGCCTGCAGGACACCTACAACTCGCAGACCTCGTACGGCTTCCCGTACAACGAGACGTCCGGCACGACCACCACCGACGGCAGCTCGTTCGCCCGCGTGGGCACCCTGAGCGGCGGGGCGACGTTCGTCGCCGGCTCGTGCGCCACCAACCAGAGCCCCTACCTGCAGCTCGACGGCACGGGTCAGGTCACGACCGCGGTCAACCTCACCGGCCAGGCCGCCTTCACGATCGAGACCTGGTTCCGCACGACCAGCACGGCCGGGGGCACCCTGGCCGCCTTCACGACGGCACAGACCGGCACGAACACGACCGCCGACCGCGCGCTGTACCTGACCACGGCGGGCAAGATCGTCCTCGGCGTGCGCCCCACCACGACCACGACCAAGGCGACGACGACGCCCGCCTCGTACAACGACGGCGCCTGGCACCACGTGGTCGCCACCCTCTCGGGCACGAGCACGGTGGTCTACGTCGACGGCGTCGCCGTCGTCACCGACAGCACGAACAAGACCGTGCAGACGGCCACCGGTTACTGGCGGGTCGGCTACGCCCCGCTCAGCGGGCTGCCGTCGGCTCCGACCAACGGCTACTTCGTCGGCTCGGTCGACGGCACGACGATCTACAACAACTCGGCCCAGAGCGCCTCGGCCGTGCAGGCCCGGTACGCGGCCGGCCACTGAGCGACCGCAGCGGGTCTGCTCAGCCGGCCAGCGCCTCCTCGATCACCGCGACGACCTCGGGGGCGTCGGGCTCGGTCGTCGGACGGAACCGGTGCACGGCGCCGCCGGGCGTGATCACGAACTTCTCGAAGTTCCACTTCACGCGGCCGGCCTTGCCGTCGGCGTCGGTGGCCTTCTTCAGTTCCGTGTAGAGCGGGTGCTCACCGCGGCCGTTGACCTTGACCTTCTCCATCATCGGGAAGGTCACGCCCCAGGTCGCCGAGCAGTACTCCTCGATGGCCTCGCCGCTCGAGAGCTCCTGGAAGAACTGGTTGCTGGGAAAGCCCAGCACCGTGAAGCCCTGCTCGCCGTACTGCTTCTGCAGCGCCTCGAGCTTCTCGTACTGGGGCGCGAGGCCGCAGCGGGAGGCCACGTTCACGACCATCACGACCTTGTCGGCGTAGGCGCCGAACGTGGTGGACTCGCCGCGGATCGTGGTCAGGGTGATGTCGTCGAGCGTCATGGGTCCGACCGTAGGCCCGCCCGCTGCGAGCCGGCCCTCAGGCACGTCGCCGAGCGACTGTCAACCCCCCTGGGATCGACTGGTGCGGGGTTTGGAGTGCGTGCAACAATTCGCTGAGATGGCTGCCCGCGACGACAAGATGCGCTTCGACGCGCGGGGGCGCGATCTCGACGAGGCGGTCGACATCCTGCAGGCCGGGTACAACGGCCGGGGTTTCCGCGTCGCTCCCACCGAGGCCCCTTTCTCGTTCCGCCACACCATCGTCGGCGACGGGGCCATGACCCTGCGGTCGACGATGTTCATGGGTCGCGTCGACGGGCAGGCGGCCGCGGGTGACGAGCACGTCGTCCACTGGCTGCTCGACGGGCGTTCCACGATCGACAACGGTCGCGACGAGGTGGCCGGAGCCGTCGGACGACCGATCCTCTTCCCCGAGGGGCGGGACTTCGAGTTCACCACCGAGGACGTCAACCAGAGCCTGCTCCACCTCTCCAAGTCGGTCGTCGACGAGGTCGCGGCCGAGCAGCACGGCATCATGCCCGGCACGCTCCGCTTCGACCACGCCGCCCCCGTCTCGTCCGCCGCGATGCAGGCCTGGCACGCCACGGTCCGTCTGATCGGACGCGCCTACCTGGGCTCGGGCGAACCCAGCGACCTGATGCGCACCGAGATGGCCCGGATGGCCGCGGTGGCCCTGCTCGACACCTTCGCCCACACCTCGAGCCAGATGCCCGCGGCGCTGCTGGCACCGCGGAACGCGAGCCTCCGCCTCGCCGTCGAGTACATGCACGCCAGCGCCCACCTGCCGATCTCGGCCGTGGACATCGCCCGGGAGGCCGGGCTCACCCCGCGCGGGCTGCAACAGGCGTTCAGTCGTCACCTCGACACCACGCCCACGGCCTACCTGCGCGAGATCCGCCTCGAGCGCGTGCACGACGCGCTGCGGGCGGCCGCCCCGGACGCCACGACCGTCGCCGACGTCGCCCGACACTGGGACTTCGCCCACCTCGGCCGGTTCTCGGCCGCGTACCAGCAGCGGTTCGGCGAGTACCCCCGCGAGACGCTGCACCGCGGCTGAGGTCGGGGGTGCCCGGAGCGTGCGGCCGCCTCGCCGCCGAGCGCGCCTCCCGGGCTCGATCCGGCGGTCAGCGACCGATGGCGGCGTAGACGCGCAGGGCGCCCGGGACGACCTCGACCGTGACGGGCAGCGGCCCGACGCGCTCGCCGTCCGCGTAGGCGGCGACCCCGTCGGCCTCGATCACGGCCCGACGCACGCGGTGCACGGTCACGTTCGGGTGGCTCAGGTGGGTGCCGCGGAACACGCTCGGGAACAGCCGGACGAACTGCCAGCGCGTCAGCCGCTCCACCACGAGCACGTCGAGCAGCCCGTCGTCGAGCACGGCGTCGGGCGTGACGTTCATGCCGCCGCCGAGCGACTGGCCGTTGCCGACCGAGATCAGGGTGCCCTCGACGGTCGAGGCGACCCCGTCGAGCTCGAGGCGGTACGAGATGCGCGGCAGGCGCACCAGCTCGATGGCGAGCGCGACGTCGTAGCGGCGACGCCCCTTCGGCCAGCTCAGCCGGTTGGCCCGCTCGTTCACGACGGCGTCGAAGCCGGCCGAGACCATGCAGGCGAACCAGGTGGCCCGGCCGTCGGCCTGCAGCACGCGTCCGGCGTCGATCGTGGTCGGCTCGCCCTCGAGCAGCCGGACCAGGAGGCGCGTGGCCGCCTCGGCGTCGTCGTGGGGCAGCCCGAACGCCCGGGCCGTGTCGTTGCCGGTGCCGGTCGGCACCAGTCCCAGCGGCACGTCGGTGCCCGCGACGAGGTTGGCCCCGAGGTTCACCATGCCGTCGCCGCCGACGACGATCAGGGCGTCGGGACGCTCGCCGTGGTCGGGGTCGAGCTCGCGACGGGCGGCGGCCACGAGGTCGTCGTAGCTCGACTCGGTGAGCGGCACGACCGTGTGTCCGGCACCGCGGAGCCCGGCGAGCACCCCGTCGGCGAGGTGCTTCCGGCCGCCGGCGGAGGCGCCGGGGTTGATCGCCACGACCAGGCGGAGGGGCGTCGGGGTCATGGCGTCGATCTTGCCAGCCCCGCGCGCCCCCCGCGCCCCCCCCGCGCGCCCCGCGCGCCCCGCGCGCCCCGCGCGCCCCGCGCGCCCCGCGGGCCGCGTGACACCCCTGTTCCGGCGTGACACCCCGCGTTCCCGGGGTGTCACGCCGGAACGGGGGTGTGACGCCGAGGCGGGTGCGTCGCACGGCGGGCATACTGGACGCTGACCCACGGACGAGAGGCATCTTCACCATGAGCAGCACCCACGGCACCACGACGACCGCGACCCCGGCCCCCTACGAGCCGACCATCCGCGAGTCGCCCAACCGCGGGGCCGGCCTGTTCGTCGGCACGGTGTTCCTCCTGCTCGGCGCCATCGGGTTCCTCGTCGAGGACATGGGCACGTTCTTCTCCACGCAGGGCGCGTCGCTCTGGTTCGTCTGGAACCTCAACCCCGCGCTGGTCGTCGTCTGGGTGCTGGCCGGTGCCGCGCTGATCATCGCCGGCGCGTCGTCGCGAGCGAGCGCGCGGTACATCAACACCTGGATCGGCCTGATCTTCGTCATCTTCGGCGTCGCCGGATTCTTCCTCGAGGGCACCGACGTCAACTTCCTGGCGTTCAACCTCGGCGACAACGTCACGCACCTCGTCGGCGGCCTGCTGCTGCTCGCGACCGCCGTGGGGGCCGAGCGCCGCCGCCGCTGACCCCTGCCGCAGGGCGCCGCACCTCTCGACGGGCTGCGATCCGGCTGCACGTCCGCCGGGATCGGCCCCGGGGGCTACCGGCGCCGCGCCTCCCTGGCTAGGGTTAGGGTCACCTAACCCAGGTGACCCAGGAGGTGCGCACCATGACCGTCGTCATCCCCTTCTCCGAGGCGGTGCGGGAGCGCACGGCCGAGCGGGTCCCCGCCGACGTCGGCTGCTCGTTCATGACCGACCTGCTGATCGGCCGGGGCACGCGGGACGACTACGTGCAGCTGCTCGCTCAGCACTACTTCGTCTACGCCGCCCTCGAGGACGCCGCCGCGGGGTGGTCCGGCGACCCGGTGGTGGCTCCGTTCCTCGCCCCGGGGCTGACCCGGTTGCCGGCCATCGAGGCCGACCTGGCGTTCCTGCTCGGTGCCGACTGGCGGGCCCGGGTCTCACCGCTGCCGACCACGCAGGCGTACGTCGATCGGATCGAGCAGGCGTCGACCTGGGCCGGCGGCTTCATCGCGCACCACTACACGCGCTGCCTCGGTGACCTGTCGGGCGGGCACCTGATCCGCAGCATCCTGCAGCGTCGGTTCGGATTCGACACGAACGGCGTCGGGTTCTTCCTGTTCGCCGAGATCGCCGAGCCGAAGTCGTTCAAGACGACCTACCGCCGCCAGCTCGACGCCGTCGCCTGGTCGGCCGACGAGCGCGAGCACGTGCTCGACGAGGTGTGCGCCGCGTACCGCTTCAGCACCGAGCTGTTTGCCGACCTCGCCGCCGCGAAGGCCGCGGCCTAGCTGTTCGCCGACCTCGCCGCCGCGAAGGCCGCGGCCTAGCCGTTCGCCGACGGGGTGGGTCCGGGCCACCGCGTGGTCGGACCGGGTCGTCAGCCCGTGGCGGCCGTCGTCGCGTCGTCGCCCACGCCGGCGTCGGCGGCTGCCTCGATGGCCGGCACGCGTGACGCCTCGCTCATGAAGCGGCGCACGTCGAGGTCGACGATGATGTCGGCCGGTCGCAGCGGGCGCGACAGGTACAGACCCTCGAGCGAGGTGATGCGGCTGAGGGCGACGTAGGTCTGCCCCGCGCTGAACACCCGTGAGCCGAGGTCGACGATGGCCCGGTCGTAGGTCTTGCCTTGGGACTTGTGGATCGTGACGGCCCAGGCGAGGCGCAGCGGGAACTGCGTGAACTCGGCCACGACGTCCTTCTTGAGCTGCTTGGTGGTCGCCGAGTACGAGTACTTGTGCTTCTCCCACACGACGGGCTGCACCTCGTGGACCTCGCCGTCGACCTCGACGAAGACCGTGTCGCGCACCCGGGTGACGACGCCCGTCGTGCCGTTCACCCAGCGTTGCTCGGAGTCGTTGCGGAGGAACATCACCCGGGCCCCGACCTTGAGCTCGAGGGCCTCGTCGGCCGGGTAGGCCCGGCCGCCGAACTCGCCGCTGACCTCGGCCTTGGCGGTCATCACCTTGCCCGACAGGCGATCGAGCTCGACCTTGTTGATGCGGTTGACGGTGTCGTTGCGCGTGGCCAGGGTGATGGCCCCGCCGTCGGTCGGCACGGGGCGTGCCCCGGCGCCGTTGAGGGCCCCGGCGATCTCGGCCGTGACCCGACCGTGCCGCACGGCGTTGAGCATCTCTTTGAAGTCGCCCTCGGTCTGGCGGTGGATGAAGGCCAGTTCGTAGATGCGCAGGCTCGCCTCGGCCCAGACCTTGGCGTCGAAGAACCACATCGAGCGGTAGTTGTCGCGGAAGTACTCGCGCTCTTCGGCGTCGCCCGGCACCGGCGGCAGCTGGTACGGGTCGCCGAACAGCACGACCTGGACGCCGCCGAACGGCTCGTGCTTGCGCTGCCGCGCCTGCCGCAGCGAGCGGTCGATGGCGTCCATCAGGTCGGCGTTGACCATCGAGACCTCGTCGATGACGAGCGTGTCGATGGTGTTCAGCAGCTTGCGCAGCTCGGCGTTCTGCTCGATGTCGTGGTCGGCGATGAGCCCCACCGAGAGGCGGAACAGCGAGTGGATCGTCTGGCCGCCGACGTTGAGGGCGGCGACGCCCGTGGGGGCGCAGATGACGATCTGCTTCGAGGTGTTCCACGACAGGTGGTTCAGCAGCGTCGACTTGCCCGTGCCGGCCCGACCCGTGACGAAGATGTGCTCGCGGGTGTTCTCGATCGCGTCGTACAGCGCCTGCTGTTCGGCGGAGAGGGCCACGCTCACGACGACGAGCACCTTTCGGGAGGGGGCGGGGGAGGCCACCAATCTACCCGTGACGGGCGTGACGCTCGGTTCTTCGTGACCCGCGCCTCCTATTGTTGTCGTCATGTCGTCGTCTGTGGGGGAGGAGACGCGCCCACCGCTCGGCTGGCCCTTCGTCGCGATCTGGGGCGGGGCGCTGCTCTTCGTGCTGATCGGTTTCTGGGTCACCGTCGTGGCCCTGAACGCCACCGTCTACAGCGGCGCCGGTTTCGTCCGCGGCTACGTGGCGGCGGTCGACCGCGGCGACACGTCGAGCGCGTTGACCCTCGCCGGCGTCACGCCGACCGACCAGCTGGCCGACGCCCTGCTCGAGGTGCCCTCGCTCGGCGGCGTCGACGACGTGACCGAGGTGGGCGACGTCGACCTCGGCGACGACACGCACGCGATCACGCTCTCGTACTCGATGCAGGGCACGTCGGCCACGGCCGAGGCGCCCGCGCAGTCACAGTTCGTCGTCCAGCGGGCCGGCACCCGGTTCGGGCTGTTCCACGCCTGGCGCTTCGTGCAGGCACCCACCGCGCAGCTCGACGTGACGCCCCAGCACGACTCCCGCTTCACGGTGGACGGCCGCGACGTCACGACCGACGCCCCCGACGTCGCGACCCGGTTCACGGTGCTCGCCCCCTCGCGGTTCGAGCTCGACCATGAGTCGCGCTACCTCGAGGCGCCGACCGTCGAGGCCGACGTGCTCAGCGTGGGGGCGACGTCGGGGGTGTCGATCGAGGTGCAGCCCCGGGACGCGTTCGTCGAGGCCGTGCAGGACATGGTCGACCAGCAGCTCGACGAGCAGTGCGTCCCGCAGCAGGTGCTGCTGCCGGCCGGGTGCCCCTTCGGCCGCCAGGTCGACGACCGGGTCACCGACGACCCGACGTGGACCGTGCCCGTCCACCCCGTCGTCTCGATCGTCCCCGGCCCGTCGGGGCAGTGGCAGGTGCCCGGCGTGGCCGGCACCGCCCACCTCGTCGTCGGCGCCCAGTCGCTCTTCGACGGGAAGCGCTACACGATCGACGAGGACGTCCCGTTCACCGTCACGTACCTGATGCGCATCAGCACGTCCGACGAGCTGACGTTCGACTAGACCCGCCCGTGGCCGCCCGGTAGCCACCCGGGGTCGACCGGACGCGGGGGGCGCGGGTCGACCCGTCGAGGACGGTCCCGGTCAGGCGGTGGCCGCCCCGGCCCGCTCGAGGTCGCGCAGGTCGTCGACGCCGCCGAAGGTCCCTCGGTAGGCCCGCGGGGTGGTGCCGAGGACGCGGGCGAAGTGGTGTCGCAGGACGGCTGCCGAACCGAAGCCGACCTCGTCGGCGATCGCGTCGATGCCGAGCCCCGTCGCCTCGAGCAGCTCCTGCGACCGCAGGAGGCGCTGGCGGGTGAGCCACGCCCCCGGCGTCGCCCCCAGCTCGGCCTTGAATCGTCGGGCGAAGGTGCGCGGCGACATGTGCGCCCTCGCGGCCAACCCCTCGATGCTCAGGTCGTCGCGGAGGTGTCCGAGCATCCAGTCGGTCAGGGGCGCGAGCGAGTCGTCGACCTCGACCGGGAGGGGCGTCTTGATGAACTGGCTCTGACCGCCGTCGCGGTGCGGCGGCACGACCATCCGGCGGGCGATCACGTTCGCCGCGGCGGCGCCGTGCTCGCGGCGGACGAGGTGCAGGCAGGCGTCGATGCCGGCGGCCGTGCCCGCGCTCGTGATGATCCGGCGGTCCTCGACGAAGAGCACGTCGGCGTCGACCTCGATCGCGGGGTGTTCGCGCTGCAGGGCGTCGGAGTACCGCCAGTGCGTCGTCGCCCGGCGGCCGTCGAGCAGCCCGGCCTCGGCCAGGACGAACGCCCCGCTGCAGACGCTGAGCAACCACGCCCCCCGGGCCTCGGCCGCGACGAGCAGCTCGCGCACCGCCGGGGAGACGAGCTCGGCCTGGTCGGGACGGGTCCACAGGGCCGGCACGCACACGACGTCGGCGTCGGACGCGGCGCCCAGGTGGAGGTCGACCGTGATCGAGAAGCCCTGGTTCGTGCGGACGAGCCCCGGGTGCTCGGTCACGATGCGGTGCTCGAACGGAGGCGCGCCCTCGTCGGTCCGGTCGAGGCCGAACACCTCGCAGAGCACGCCGAACTCGAACGGCGCGACGCCGTCGGCGACGATCGTGGCGACGGTGCGGAACGGGGGCATCGGGACTCCTGGGGTGGGTCGAGCCGCACGCCGCCACGAAGTGGTTACCGCGCCATCTTTTCTCGTGGCGTGGTGATCACATCGTGGCGGGCTGGCGGGCTGGCGGGCTGGCGGTGTGGCGGGAGGGCGGGGTGGCGGGATGTCGACGAGTGGTGGCAACACTGCCACTCGTGGCAGGACCTGTCCACCCGTAGGGTTCCTGCCATGCCCACCGAGCCCCGCCCGACGCCCGAGCCGCAATCGACCGCCGCCGCCGCCGTCCTCGACGAGCTGCTCGCGCCTCCTTCGCTCGTCGCCGCCCGGGCCCTCGAGGCCGCCGCCGCCGTGTCGAGCGCGGCCCTGCTCGCGCACAGCCGTCGCTCGGCGGCGCTCGCCGTCGACCTCGGGCGCCGCGAGGGGCTGGCCTTCGACCACGAGCTGCTGTTCGTCGCGGCGGCCCTGCACGACGTCGGGCTGGCGTCGCCGTTCGACAGCCACACCGAGTCGTTCGAGCGAGCGGGGGGCGAGGTCGCCCGGGTGTTCGCCGCGGGGGCGGGCTGGTCGGCCGCACGCGCCCAGCGGCTGGCGGACGTCATCGTGCGGCACATGTGGCCCGCGGTCTCGGCCGACCTCGACGTCGAGGGTCACCTGCTCGAGCGGGCCACGAGCCTCGACGTGTCGGGGGTGGGCGGTGAGGACTGGCCGGCCGAGCTGGTCGCCGCCCTGGTCGAGCGGCTGCCCCGCGACGGGTTCGGTGCCGAGTTCGGCGGGCTGATGTCGACGCAGGCGCACCGGAAGCCCGGGTCCGAGGCCGCCCGCACGATCCGGGGCGGCATGCGCGACCGGATCGCCGCGAACCCGCTCGACCGCCTCTGACCCCGGCGCCGAGCACCCGCCGCCCGCGCACCGGCACCCGGCGCCCGGGCATCCCGCGCACGAGCACCCGCCGCCCGGGCATCCCGCGCACGAGCACCCGCCGCCCGAGCATCGGGTGGGCCACGGCCACGTGCGCCGGGCCCCCTCCCGCGATCGCGCTCCATCGGTTAGAATGATGCGAACGTATGAATCAGGAGAGCACCCGCATGGCACACCCCCTCGAGTTCGGCCTCGACACCTTCGGCGACATCACCGACCGCCTCGACGGCAGCCCCGTCACGCACGCCCAGGCCATCCGCAACCTGGTCGACCAGGCCGTCCTGGCCGACGAGGTCGGTCTCGACTTCATCGGCGTCGGCGAGCACCACCGCAAGGACTTCGCCGTCTCGGCCCCCGAGGTCGTGCTCGCCGCGATCGCCGCCCGCACGAAGACCATCCGCCTGGGCTCGGCCGTCACCGTCCTCAGCTCGGACGATCCCGTGCGCGTGTTCCAGCGCTTCGCCACGGTCGACGCGATCTCGAACGGCCGTGCCGAGGTCATCCTGGGCCGCGGCTCGTTCACCGAGTCGTTCCCGCTCTTCGGCCTCGACCTGCAGGACTACGAGGTGCTCTTCGAGGAGAAGATCCAACTCTTCGCCGAGCTGCTGAAGGAGGGCCCGACGACCTGGTCGGGCACCGTCCGCGCCGGCCTCGACGCGCAAGAGGTCTACCCCAAGACCGAAGGCGGCTCGATCCGCACCTGGGTCGGCGTCGGCGGATCGCCGCAGTCGGTCATCCGGGCCGCACACTACGGTTTCCCGCTCTTCCTCGCGATCATCGGAGGCCAGCCGGCGCAGTTCGCGCCGTACGCCGACCTCTACCGACGCGCCCTCGGTGAGTTCGGCCACGACTCCCAGCCGATCGCGATGCACTCGCCCGGTTTCGTGGCCGAGACCGATGCCGAAGCCAAGGAGGCGCTGTTCCCCTACCAAGAGGAGCAGACGAACCAGCTCGGTCGCGAACGCGGCTGGCCCCCCTACAGCCGCGCGCAGTACGAGGCCAGCGCCAGCTCGACCGGCGCGCTCTACGTGGGCTCGCCCGAGACCGTCGCCACGAAGATCGCGCAGAACATGCGCCTGCTCGGCGCGACGCGCTTCGACATGCGGTACAGCATGGGCCGCCTGCCGCACGAGCTCATGATGCGCAGCATCGAGCTGTACGGCACGAAGGTCGTCCCGCTGGTGCGCGAGATGCTCGCCTGACGCGACCCGCGCCTCCTCGGGGCTCGTGCCCTACGACCCCGACCAGCGCACCGCGTTTCGTGCACCGCACCCCGAACAGTCGCGGTGCCCTGCACGAAACACGGTGCGTTCCTGTTTCGCGGCTCGCGGCTCGCGGCTCGCCGCTCGCGTCAGCGGGTGCGCTCGCGCTGGTGGGACAGCGCCTCGAGCTGCTCGTTGTACGCCCTCAGCTCGGCGTCGTCGTCGCGCTCGGCCTGGCGGTCCTTGCGGACGGCTTCTCGGCCGTCGCTGCGGCTCCACATGATGGCGACGGCGATGGCCATGACGATCGTGGGGATCTCGCCGACGCTCCAGGCGATGCCGCCGGCGACGTACTGGTCCTGCATCGGCGTCGGGCCCCAGGTGCGCCCCATGGCGCCGTACCAGTCGGCGAGGAAGAGCCCCGTGGCGCTCATGATGCCCAGGCCGAAGAACGCGTGGAACGCCATGGTGCCGAGCAGTACGACGAGTCGGGCGGGGTAGGGCAGTCGACCCTTGACGGGGTCGATGCCGATCATCGACTGCACGAAGAGGTAGCCGGTGATCAGGAAGTGCACGATCATCCAGTAGTGGCCGATGTGCGTGGTCGTCGCCCAGCTGAACAACGGCGTGTAGTAGAACGCCCACAGCGAGCCCGCGAACAGCACCGCCGAGATGATCGGGTTGCTGACGAAGGTCGCGAACCGGGAGTGCACGAGGATCATGATCCACTCGCGGCCGCCACGGGTGCCGTCGCTGCGTTTCTTGATGGTGCGCAACGCGAGCGTCACGGGCGCGCCCGGCACGAGCAGCACGGGCACGAGCATGCCGAGTGCCATGTGCGCGAGCATGTGCGTGCTGAAGAGGTACTCCTCGTACACGTTCGGGGCGCCGCACGTGATGTAGAACAACACGACCAGGCCCGCCACCCACGACACGGTGCGGCCGACCGGCCAGCGGTCGCCACGGCGGTGCAGGCGGACGACGCCGGCCAGGTAGAAGAAGACGCCGAAGGCACAGAGCAGCCCCCAGAGCAGGTCGACGTTCCATTCGGTGAGGTAGCGCAAGGGTGTCAACTCGGGTGGCAGCGCCTCTTCGGTGAGGATGACCGCGGGGGTCGGGTCGGCCAGGTCGGCCGCGGCGACCTGCTCGACCGGGGTGGCCGTCCGGGCGAGTGCGGCGGCGACGCCGGAGGCGAGCCCCATGAACGCGAGCTCGGCGGTGACGAACCACCAGAAGGCCTTCGTCGTCGCCTTGGGGTGGGTCGTGAGGCGGCCGACGAGCCAGCGGCGTTGCACGACGCCGAACAACCCCAGCGCGACGAGGGCGAACGTCTTGACGAGCACGAGCACGCCGTAGCCCGACGTCAGGGCCGACCAGTCGCCGATGCGGATGGCGGCGCTGCCGATGCCCGACACCGCGACGACCACGAAGCAGACGATCGCCACGCTCGAGTAGCGCGCGAGCACGATCGCCAGCCGCCCGCTCGAGAGGTGCCCGCGCAGCAGCACGATGGCGAGCAGGCCGCCCAGCCAGACCGACGCCCCGACCAGGTGCAGGGCGAGGTCGGTGACGGCGGCGTCGTGGCCACTCGTGCCGGCCGCGTGGCCCTGCTCGGCGATGGGGATGAGCCCGCCGGCGGCGAGCACCGTGACGGCGACGATCAACCAGATGTTGCGGACGATGAAGCAGAGCACCGTGACGGTCGCCGCGATCAGCGTCGTGATCAGCCAGGCGATGCCGAGCTCGGTGTTCGTCAGGAAGAACGCGAGCGTCCGCCCGAACTGGTCGTCGAAGGTGACCGGCACGTTGGCGACGCTGAGGAAGGTGAAGAAGGTGGTGATCGCCGAGGCGACGGCCCAGAACCCCGCCGCGGCGGCGGCGACGTCCATGGCGCGGTCGTACTCCGCTTCGCGTCGGGTGAGTGCGAAGCAGGTCAGGAAGAGCGTGCCGATGGTGAGGGCCGCGCCGACGTTGCCCAGCATCTTGGACATGGGCAACCCGTAGCGGACGACCTCGCCGGGGTCGACGACGAGGGGCGCGTCGGCCGCCCCGCCGAACTTCAGGGCGGCGAGGAGGGACGCGAACGCCACCAGCACGAGCAGTGCGGGCGCCGTGGTGCGGGCGAGTCTGGGCATCGTCTACCAGGGTAAGTCGGATCGCCTGGTGAACGGGTGCGGGTGGGGGGCGTCGCTCGACGTCGAGTGATCCGTCCGGGCGACCGGCGCACGGACGACCGAGCCTGTCGGCGGGGCGGGACGAGACGAGGGGGAACGAGAGAAGGGGCGTGACGACCGATGGTCGTCACGCCCCTTCTCGGGTGCTCGTGAGAGCGAGGACTACTTGACCGCAGCCTTGAGCTTGCTGCCGGCGCTGACCTTGACGCTGTCGCTGGCGGCGATCTCGAGGGCCTCACCCGTCTGCGGGTTGCGGCCGGTACGAGCGGCGCGGTGCGTCTTCTCGAAAGCGATCCACCCGGGGATGGTGACCTTCGTGCCGTCCGCGACCGACTTCGAGACGACGGAGAAGAACGCGTCGACGACGCCGCTGACGGCGGCCTGGCTCTGGCCGGACTCGGATGCGACAGCTGCGACGAGCTCGGTACGGTTCAGTGACTTGTCAGCCATGTAAATGTCCTCCTCGGACTTCATTCGGTGTGACGAGACACGGCGTTCACCATGCCTGTGCGGTCGAGACCAGAGAGCCGAGGGCCCTGTGGAACCGGTTGAAACCTACCAGGAAGACTTCGTGATGCCCGGCAACTCGCCACGGTGGGCCATGTCGCGGAAACGCACGCGGCTGATGCCGTAGGCCTTGAGGTGACCGCGGGGGCGGCCGTCGACCGAGTCGCGGTTGCGGAGGCGGACCGGCGACGCGTTGCGCGGCAGCTTCTGCAGACCGAGGCGAGCGGCCTCGCGGCTCTCGTCGGAACCGTTCGGGTCGATCAGGGCCTTCTTCAGCTCGAGACGCTTCTCGGCGTAGCGGGCCACGATCTCGGCGCGCTGGTTGTTCTTGGCGATCATGCTCTTCTTGGCCATTTTTAGCGCTCCTCGCGGAATTCGACGTGCTTGCGAATCACCGGGTCGTACTTCTTCAGCACGAGACGGTCGGGGTTGTTACGACGGTTCTTCTTGGTCACGTACGTGAAACCGGTGCCCGCCGTCGAGCGGAGCTTGATGATGGGACGGACGTCCTGCTGACGAGCCATTAGATCTTCTCCCCACGAGCGAGCAGGTCCTTGACGACCGACTCGATGCCACGAGCGTCGATGACCTTGATGCCCTTGGCGCTGAGCTGAAGGGTCACGTTACGACGAAGCGACGGCACGTAGTATGTCTTCTTCTGGATGTTCGGGTCGAAACGACGCTTGGTGCGTCGGTGCGAGTGCGAGATGTTGTGTCCGAAGCCGGGAACGGCTCCGGTCACCTGGCAGGTTGCTGCCATGGTTTTCCTCCGTAGATACCGTGAGGGCCGGAGCCCTCACCCAAGGTCACTTGTCGGCGCGCCGGTCCCCCTGCCCGATCGAGGGATCGGGCGGTGTAGCCGGGAGGCGGTGCACATGGGCGCAGAGAGCGCCCAACCAAAGGGAAAGCTTACGCGACACGCCCGGACCCACGCAACCCGCGCCTCCCCGACTCGGGGTCGGGGCTCGGGGCTCGGCGCTCGGAACCCGGGGCTGCGGCCACGCGATCGCCTCGGCGCGCGCCGACGGGACGAGGAGGCGCGGCTCAGCTGATCGAGGAGGCGCGGCTCAGCGGATCGCGGAGGCGTCGGCGGCCGCGCGGGCCTCGGCCGTGCACGCGGGGCACAGGCCGAACACGTCGACCACGTGCTGCGCCTCGGTGAACCCGTGCGTCGCGGCGACGTGCTGGGCCCAGGTCTCGACCTCGTCGGCCTCGATCTCGACGGTGGTGCCGCAGTTGCGGCAGATCAGGTGGTGGTGGTGCGTGCCCGGGGTGCAGGCGCGGTAGAGGCTCTCGCCTTCTTGCTGCAGCGAATCGGCCGAGCCGTCGGCCGCGAGGTCGGCGAGTGCCCGGTAGACCGTGGCCAGGCCGATGCCGGTCTCGCGCAGGTGGGCGTGCAGCGCCTGCGCGCTGACGAACCCCTCGCTCGTGCCGAGTGCTTCTCGCACGGCCTCGCGTTGCCACGTGTTGCGTCGGACCACCACGGCGTCCTGCCTCTCTGTGTCTCGGACCTGTGCGTCGGACCTCGGTGCGTCGGGTCCCGGTGCACCGGGACCAGGTGCGTCGGACCCCGGTCTGCCTCAGACGCCGGTCGGTGCCAAGGGTACCCGCGGGCCCCTGCGCGGCTTCACGGCGGCGGCCGTGCGACGCCAGCCGACCAGGCGGCAGACGAGCCAGATCGTGAACGAGATCGTGGTGACGTAGGGGCTGATCGGCAGGCCCCCGCCCAGGGCGAGCAGGATGCCGCCGACGACCGAGACGACGGCGAAGGTCACGCTCAGCACGGGCACGAGTCGCGGGTTCACGGTCAGCCTCAGCGCGGCCGCGGCGGGTGTGACGAGCAGCGAGAGGACGAGCAGCGCCCCGATGATCTGGACCGACACCGCGACCGACAGACCCAGCACGAGCATGAAGACGATGCCGAGCGTGCGCACGGGGACGCCGGCCGCCGCGGCGACGTCGGGGTCGACGCTGGCGAAGGTCAGCGGACGCCAGATGACGATCAGCGTGACGATCACCACGGCCGAGATGGCGACGAGCCAGCCCAGCTGCGGATTGTCGACCGACACGATCTGGCCGGTCAGCAGCCCGAACTTGTTGGCCGACCGCCCTCGGTAGAGCGCCAGGAAGAGGATGCCGAGGCCCAGGCCGAACGGCATGAGCACCGCGATGATCGAGTTGCGCTCCCGCGCCCGGGTGCCCAGCAGCCCGATCAGCAGGGCGGCGATCAGGCTGCCGACGAGCGAGCCGCTGACGACGTTCACGCCGAGCAGCAGGGCGGCGGCGGCACCGGCGAACGAGAGCTCGCTGATGCCGTGCACCGCGAAGGGCATGTTGCGCGTGATCACGAAGGGCCCGATCAGGCCGCCCACCAGGCCGAGCACGGCGCCCGCGACGACGCTGTTGCGCACCAGCACGAGCAGCTCGCCGAAGTCTTGGAAGCTGAACAGCTGCGACCACAGGTCGGTCATCGGACGAGTCCTTCGTCGTCGAGGTGTTCGTCGACGTGGTGGTCGTGCCCGTCGTGGCTGCCGACGATCACGATGCGCCCCATGGTGCGGATCACGTCGACCGGAGTGCCGTAGAGGTCGCTCAGCACGTCGGCGCGCAGCACCTCGTCGGGTGTTCCGATGCGGAACCGGCCTCCGGCGAGGTAGAGCACCCGGTCGACGACGTCGAGGATGGGGTTGACGTCGTGCGTGACGAACACGACCGCGGCGTTGCGGGCCCGCCGCTGCTCGTCGATCAGGCGGGTGACCTCGCGCTGGTGCCGCAGGTCGAGCGAGATGAGGGGCTCGTCGCAGAGCAGCAGGGCCGGTTCGGCGGCCAGCGCCTGGCCGACCCGGGTGCGCTGCTGCTCGCCGCCGCTGAGGCTCGCGACCGGAGAGGTCGCGAACGAGGTGGCGCCGACCTCGTCGACCAGGGCGTCGATGCGGGCCCGTTCGGTCGGGGTCTCGCGGCGCGGCCCCCAGCGGTGGCCCGTGACGCCCAGCGCGATCATGTCACGGGCACGCAGCGGGGTGCCGGACTCCATCAGTCGTTGCTGCGGCACGTACCCGATGCGGCGATGGCCGCGCCCGACTGGCCGGCCGAGGAACTCGATGCTGCCCGCGGTCAGGTGCTGCTGCCCGAGGATCGTGCGCAGCATCGTCGTCTTGCCCGCACCGTTCGGCCCGAGCACGGCGATGAACTCGCCCGGCCGCACGTCGAGGTCGAGACCCGACCAGAGCGTGCGGGCGCCGAACGAGACCCCGGCGTCGCGGAGGCGCAGCACGGCGTCGCCGCCGCCACCGGCCGAGGAGGCGCGGGTGGCGGCGGCGACGGAGGTCGCGCCGGACGGGTCGGTCACTCGCCGAGGGCCGCCGAGATCGCGTCGATGTTGCTCTGTTGCCATGCCACGTAGTCTTCCCCCTCGGGCAGCAGCTCGGTGACCGGCACGATGGCGACGCCGGCGTCGGTCGCGGCCTTCTCGACCTGCTCGGTCTCGGGACTCGAGGTCTGCTCGTTGTAGGCGAGCAGGTCGACCTTCCCGTCGGTGAAGAGCTTCAGGGTGTCGTTGAGCACGGCGGGCGACACGTCGTCGCCCTCCTCGATCGCCTCGGAGAAGGCCTCGGGCGTCACGTTGACCAGGCCCATCGCGTCGAAGAGGTAGCCGGGCACGGGCTCGGTGTAGGCGACCGGGTCGCCGTCGTGGGCCGTCTTGATCGAGGCGGCCTGCGCCTCCAGGTCGGCGATCTTCGTGCCGAAGGCCTCGGCGTTCGCGGTGAAGGTGTCGGCGTTCGCGGTGTCGACCCGGCCGAACTCGTCGGCCAGGGCCGTGGCGAGCTTCGCCATGCTCGGCAGGCTGTAGAACACGTGCTCGTTGAACGCGGCGTGGTCGTGGTCGTCGTGCCCGTCGGCCTCTGCGGTGGCGTCGTCGCTCGCGGCGTCGGTGGCCTCGTCGGCGTGGTCGTCGTGCCCGGCCTCGGGGTCGAGCCCCGAGACGTCGACGGCGTTGACCACGGTGGCGTCGGTTCCGCTCGCGTCGACCATCGTGTCGACGAACGAGTCGTAGCCGCCGCCGTTCTCGACGACCACGTCGGCCTTCGAGACGGCCAGCTGCGTGCGGGCGTCGGCCTCGTACGAGTGCGGGTCCTGCGAGGGGTCGCTGATGATGCTGGTGACGTCGACCAGGTCGCCTCCGACGGTCGTGGCGATGTCGCCGTAGACGTTGGTCGACGTGACCACCGAGATCGCGCCTCCGTCGGTGGAGTCGGTCGAGCCCGAGGCGCCCGTGGCGCAACCGCTCAGCACGAGGGCCGCGGCGGCGGGCAGGACGAGCAGGGTCGGCAGCGAGCGCATCTTCATGGCCGTCACGCTATTGCTACTGATAATGATTGTCAAAACGAGGAGGCGCGGGTCGGCCGAGCGCGCCTCCCGCGTCGCGAGACAGCGCGACACCCCCTGCTCGGCACGACACCCCCTGTTCCGAGGGTGTGATGCCGAGCAGGGGGTGTCGCAGCGCGCCTAGGCCTTCGTGGCGGCCTCGACGGACTCGGCGCCGGCGGCGTCGTCGTCCTCGCGGCCGGGCGTCTTGAGGTTCCACTTCTTGATGACGAAGCTGAACAGGACGTAGTAGACGACCGCGTAGCCGAGCCCGATCGGGATGAGCCAGATCGAGTTCTGCGAGATGTTGAAGTTCAGCACGTAGTCGATCAACCCCGCCGAGAAGGTGAACCCGGTGTGGATGTCGAGTGCGTTGACCAGCATCATCGACGTGCCGGTCAGCACCGCGTGGATGACGTACAGCGGCCAGGCGACGAACATGAACGAGAACTCGAGCGGCTCGGTGATGCCCGTGATGAACGCCGTCAGCGCGGTCGACAGCATGATGCCGCCGATCAGCTTCTTCTTCTCGGGGCGGGCGTGACGCCAGATCGCCAGGGCCGCGGCGGGCAGGGCGAACATGAAGATCGGGAAGAACCCGGTCATGAACACCCCGGCGCTCGGATCGCCGGCGAAGAAGCGGTTCAGGTCGCCCCGGACGATCTCCCCGCTGGCGTTGGTGTAGTCGCCGACCAGGAACCACACGACCGAGTTGAGGATGTGGTGCAGGCCGGTGGGGATCAGCAGGCGGTTGGCGACGCCGTAGATGCCGCTGCCGACCACGTCGTTCGACGCGACCGCCTGGCCGATGCCGGTGAGGGCGTTGTTGAACAGGGGGTAGATGAACGACATGACGACGCCGACGACCAGGCCCGTGACGGCGGTGAGGATCGGCACCATGCGACGGCCCGAGAAGAACCCGAGGAAGTCGGGCAGCTTCGTGCGGTAGAAGCGCTGCCAGATCATCGCCGAGAGGATGCCCATCACGATGCCGGCCAGCACGCCGTAGTTGATGACCTCGGGGTCGCCCGTCGGGGTCTCACGGCCCGCGAGAACGACCGGCGACATGGCCTTGAAGACGCCGTCGATCACCATGTAGCCGACGACCGCGGCGAGGGCCGTCGAACCGTCCGACTTCTTCGCCCAGCCGATCGCGATGCCGGCCGCGAAGATCAGCGGCAGCCAGGTGAAGACCGCCTGCCCGGCTGCGCCGATCACCGAGGCGCCCGTCTCGAAGCCGGGGATCGCGCCGAGGAGGTCGGCCTGCCCGAGTCGCAGCAGGATGCCCGCCGCCGGGAGCACCGCGATCGGCAGCATGAGGCTGCGCCCGAGGCGCTGCAGCACCGCGAAGGCGGCCGAGCCCCTCTTCTTGGTCGGGGCCGACTCGGTCGTCGTCGTCATCAGGTGGTCCTCTCGTCGGTGAGCAGCCGTGGTGCGGGGTGGGTCGGGTGTCGTGCGGGTGGGGCGGTTCCGGAGGCGCGGGTCGCGTCGAGCGCGGAGCCTCCGGTCCTGTCCGGTCATGACCAGTGAGTGGTAGTTTCCTCAGACCGACGGGTGGTGTCAACTAGGACGACACCCTCGTCGCCGCGAGCGACCGAACCCACGGAGGAGAACAGCTCATGTCGAAAGCACAGGCCATGATCGACGGACTCGGCGGCGCCGACAACATCGAGGAGATCGAGGGCTGCATCACGCGCCTCCGCACCGACGTCCGGGACATCTCGCTCGTCGACGACGCCGCCCTCAAGGCCGCGGGAGCCACCGCCGTCGTCCACGCGGGGGGCAGCGTCCAGGTGATCGTCGGCACGATCGCCGACTCGCTCGCCGAAGACATCAACGACCTGCTGCCGTGACCACGGTCCTCTCGCCCGTCGCCGGCCGGGTGACGGCGCTCGCCGAGGTGCCCGACGCCGTCTTCGCCGGGCAGCTCGTGGGCGCGGGCGTCGCGGTCGAGCCGAGCGCGCCTCCTGGAGGGGGTGTGGTCTCCGTCGTCTCGCCCGTCGCCGGCGAGATCGTCAAGCTGCACCCGCACGCGTTCGTGGTCGTGGACGAGTCGGGCACCGGCCTGCTCGTGCACGTCGGCATCGACACGGTCAAGCTCGGCGGCGAGGGCTTCGAGCTCGTCGTGGCCGAGGGGGCGACCGTCGCGGCGGGCGACGTCGTCGTCCGCTTCGACCCGGCCGTCGTGGCCGAGGCGGGCTACTCGGCCGTCATCCCGGTCGTCGTGCTCGACAGCGCCCCGGACAGCGTCCCGCAGCAGGCCGTCGGCACGACCGTCGCCTCGGGGGAGCCCCTCTTCGACCTCTGAGGCCGACGCGGCGCGGCCAGGAGTCAGTCGGGCGTCGTGCCCGACTCGACCTGCATCTGCAGGCGGTAGCGGTCGGAGCGGTACCAGCTCTTGGCGTGTTCGAGCGGGACGTCGCCGGCGAACGAGATCCGGTCGAAGTACATCACCGGGGCGCCCTCGCTCGTGCCGAGCAGCGTGGCGACGTCGGCGTCGGCCCCCTCGGCGCTGACCGTCTGGGTCGCGCGGGTGATCGGCGTCGCGTAGTCGCCGTCGAGGGTCCGGTAGAGCGAACGGCTCAGGTCGTGGTCGAGCAGCCCGGGCAGCCGGTCCGCGGGGTACCAGCCGTCGTCGATGCTGACCGGCACGCCGTCGGCGAGGCGCAGGCGCTTGACGTGGAACGCCGAGGCGCCGGCCTCGAGTCCGAGGGCCGCGGCCGTCTCGGGCGGGGGAGCCGTCTCGGCCTTGACCAGCACGATCGTGCTCGGCACGTGGCCGAGCTTCGTCATCTCGTCGGTGAACGAGGCGAGGTGCAGCGTCGACTGGACCACGCGGTGGGCCACGAAGGTGCCCTTGCCCCGCACGCGGGTCAGCCAGCCCTCGTTCACGAGCTGCCCCACGGCCTCGCGGACCGTGATCCGGCTGACGCCGTACTCGAGCATGAGCTGGCGCTCGCTGGCGATCGCCGAGCCGGGCTGCTGACCGGCCGCGAGCCGCTGCACGATGGAGCGCAACTGCTCGTGCTTCGGCACGGCTCCGTCGGTGATGCGGTCGGTCATGGGCCCCCTCGTCCGTCGCGCCCGAGGGTGGTCCCATCTGGTCATGACCGGTCGTCCTGGCCTCGACGTTACTGCACGCCGTCCGTCGCCAGCCAGGTCGGGGCCCGGCTGCCCGCGGGGTTCCCAGGAACGGACGAGGAGGCGCGGGCTCAGTCGAGCAGGAGCGCCGGCTCTTCGAGGACGCTCGCCACGTCGGCCACGAACCGGCTGGCGACGTCGCCGTCGACCACGCGGTGGTCGAAGCTCGCCCCGATCGTCGTCACCATGCGCGAGCGGACCTCGCCGTCGACCACCCAGGCCTTGGGCTTGATCGTGCCGAGGGCCACGATCGCGACCTCGCCCGGGTTGAGGATCGGCGTGCCGGTGTCCATGCCGAAGACGCCGATGTTGGTGATCGTGATCGTGCCGTCCCGCATGTCGGCCGGCGTCGTCTTGCCGTCTCGGGCGGTCAGCGTCAGCTGTTCGAGGGCCTGGGCCAGCTCGAGCAGGCTCATCGACTGGGCCTCCTTGACGTTCGGCACGATGAGGCCACGCGGGGTGGCCGCGGCGATGCCGAGGTTGACGAAGTGCCGGACGAGGATCTCGCGGTCGGTCCAGGCCGAGTTGACCATCGGGTTGCGTCGCACGGCCCAGATGATCGCCTTGGCCATGATCAGCAACGGCGAGACCTTGACGCCGGCGAACTGCGGCGACGCCTTCAACCGCTTGACGAACTCCATCGTGCGGGTGGCGTCGACGTCGACGAACAGGCTGACGTGCGGGGCGGTGAACGCCGACGACGTCATGGCCGCGGCGATGGCCTTGCGGACGCCCTTGACGGGGATGCGCTCGACGCGTTCCTCGCCCCACTCGGGCGTCTCGATGTTGCGGAACACGCTGGCCTGCTGGGCGTGACGGATGACGTCGTCGCGGGTGACCTCTCCGGCCAGGCCGGTCGGCTGGACGACGGCGAGGTCGACCTCGAGGTCTTTGGCGAGCTTGCGGATGGGCGGCTTCGCGATGATCGGCAGGGCCTGGGCGGCGGGCACCGACGTGGTGGGGCGTCGCCGGGCCTGCTCGGCGACGCGCAGCTGCCGGGCGTCGACCTCGGTCTGCGACGGTCGGCGGCGACGGGTCGCTCCGTGACCCCCCGCGGCGCCGTAGCCAACGAGCACGGCACCCGACCCCGAGTCGGCCGGGGCCTCGGGGGCGTGCGCCACCGAGCCGGTGTCGCCGTCGGCGCTGACCGCGTCGGCCGAGCGGGCCGGAGCGGCGGGGGAGGAGCTCTGCACCGAGGTGGCGGACGCCGCGGGCTCGGCCTGGCGGGCACGCTGCGCGGAGAGTGCTTGTTCGTTCTGTGACACGACCTGCGCCGTGCGGGCGAGTCCGCCCGACTCGAGGGACTCGGACTCGGCGGCCCGACCCGACGGGGTCGCGGGTGCCGTCGAGTCGCCGACCCGGATGATCGGGGTGCCGACGTCGACCGTGGTACCTGGTTCGACGAGGATGCTCTCGACCACGCCGGCGTAGGGCGAGGGGAGCTCGACGAGCGACTTCGCGGTCTCGATCTCGACGAGCACCTGGTTGATCTCGACGCTGTCGCCGGGGGCGACCTTCCATTCGACGATCTCGGCCTCGGTCAGGCCCTCGCCGACGTCGGGCAGGGTGAATTCGCTGGTCATGTCGTGACTCCTAGTAGGCCAGGGCCCGGTCGACCGCCTCGAGCACGCGGTCGGCGTCGGGCAGGTACTGCGTCTCGAGCTTGGCGGGAGGGAAGGGCGTGTCGAAGCCGCTGACGCGCAGGACGGGTGCCTCGAGCGAGTAGAAGGCCTTCTCGGCGACGGTGGCGGCGATCTCGGAGCCGACCGACACGAAACCGGGGGCCTCCTGCGCCACGACGAGGCGCCCGGTCTTCCGGACCGACTCGAGGATGGGCCCGTAGTCGACGGGGGAGAGCGACCGCAGGTCCACCACCTCGGCCGAGACGCCCTCGGCCGCCGCGATCTCGGCCGCCTGCAGCAGAACGCTGACCATCGCGCCGTGCCCCAGCAGGGTGACCTCGGTGCCCGTCCGGACGACGCGGCTCGCGTGCAGCGGTGCCTGCGGGTCGCTCAGGTCGACGTCGCCCTTGGGCCAGTAACGGCTCTTGGGCTCGAAGAACATGACGGGGTCGTTCGACGCGATCGCCTCCTGGATCATCCAGTAGGCGTCGTGCGGCGTGCTCGGGCTGACGACGCGCAGGCCCGCCGTGTGGGCGAAGTACGCCTCGGGGCTCTCCTGGTGGTGCTCGACCGCGCCGATGTGCCCGCCGTAGGGCACGCGGATCACGACGGGCATCGTCAGGGTGCCCTCGTGCCGGTTGGTCAGCTTGGCGAGCTGCGACGTGATCTGGTCGAAGCCGGGGTAGATGAAGCCGTCGAACTGGATCTCGCAGACCGGGCGGAAGCCACCCATCGCGAGTCCGATGGCGGTGCCGACGATGCCGGACTCGGCGAGGGGGGTGTCGATGACGCGTCTGTCGCCGAACTCGGCCTGCAGCCCCTCGGTCACGCGGAAGACGCCGCCGAGCGTGCCGATGTCTTCGCCCATCAGCAGGACGCGGGGGTCGTCGGCCATGGCCTTGCGGAGGCCGGCGTTGATCGCCTTGCCGAGCGGCATGGACTGCACGGAGGCGCGGCTCGACTCGGTCGTGCCGGTCGGGTTCTCGACGGTGTCGGTCATGCTGCCCCCTCGTCGGTGGTCGCGGTCTCGCCCGCGCCGCCGAAGCTCTGCTCGTAGGTCGCCAGCCACTGCTTCTGCTCGGTCATGAGCGGGTGCGGCTCGGAGTACACGTGGTCGAAGATGAGGCCGCGGTCGGGGTTCGGCAGCGAGACCGTGCGCCGACGGACGTCGGCTCCGAGGTCGTCGCCCTCGGTCTCGAGGTCGGCGAAGAACGCGTCCCCCTCGCCTCGGTTCCGCAGGAAGGCCTCGAAGCGCGTGATCGGGTCGCGGGCGATCCAGGACTGCAGCTCGTCGTCGGTGCGGTACTTGGTGGGGTCGTCGGACGAGGTGTGCGCGCCGACGCGGTAGGTGAGCGCCTCGATGAAGCGGGGCCCGCCGCCGCCGCGGGCGGCCTCGAGGTCGCGGCGGCTGACGGCGTAGCTCGCGAGCACGTCGTTGCCGTCGACCTGCGTGCCGGGGATGCCGAAGCCGCCGGCCCGGGCGACGAGGGGCGTGCGCGACTGACGCGCGACCGGCACGCTGATCGCCCACTGGTTGTTCTGGAGGAAGAACAGCTCGGGGGTCTGGAAGCTCGCGGCGAAGACCAGGGCCTCGCTGACGTCGCCCTGGCTGGTCGCCCCGTCGCCGAAGAACGTGACCACGGCCTGGTCGACCTCGGGATCGCCCGTGCCGCTCTTGCCGTCGAGGCCGAGCCCCATGGCGAAGCCGGTCGCGTGCAGCGTCTGCGAACCGATCACCAGCGTGTAGACGTGGAAGTTCTGGTGCTCGGCGGGGTTCCAGCCGCCGTGCGTGTGACCGCGCAGCAGGCGCAGGATGTCGACCGGGTCGATGCCGCGGGACAGCGCGACGGCGTGCTCGCGGTAGGACGGGAAGAGGTGGTCCTGCGGGCGGGTCGCGTGGGCCAGGCCGACCTGGGCCCCCTCTTGGCCGTGGCTCGGCACCCAGAGGGCGAGCTGCCCCTGGCGCGCGAGTGCCGCGGCCTCGCGGTCGAATCGACGCGTCAGCACCATGTCGCGGTGCAGGGCGCGGAGTCCGTCGTCGCCGAGGGCGTCGACGTAGGGGCGGAACTCGTCGGCCGCAGCCGACTCGACCACCTCGCCCGACGGCGACAGGAGCTGGACGGGCGGCGGCGCGTCGGTCGCTTCGGAGGAAGACATGGCGTCCAATCTATTCCGCGGCATATGCCGTCACCGGGATGTGAGGTCGACGATCTGCTGGGCGGCGTGCAGCAGCTTGTCGACCGACGACGGCTCGCCGATCGTGACGCGCACGCCCTCGCCCGCGAACGGCCGGACGACGACCCCGTGGTCGGCGAACACCTGGGCCGCGGCCGCCGTGTGCTCGCCCGTGGCGAGCCAGACGAAGTTGCCCTGCGCCTCGGGAACCGTCCACCCCTGGTCGATCAGGGCGCGTCGCACCTGGTCGCGCAGCAGGACGATGCGGTCGACCCGCCCGAGCAGCTCGTCGGCGTGCTCGAGCGAGGCGAGGGCCGCGGCCGCGCCCTGCTCGGTGACGGCGAGGGGGATGGCCGTGGCCCGCGCGGCGTCGAGCAGGTAGGAGGCGCCGATCGCGTACCCGACGCGGAGTGCGGCCAGCCCGTACGCCTTCGAGAAGGTGCGCAGCAGGACGAGGTTCGGGTGCAGCTCGGTGAGCGTCTCGCCGTCGACGGCCGTGCTGTCGGTGACGAACTCGGCGTACGCCTCGTCGAGCAGCACGAGCACGTCGTCGGGCACCGCGGCCATGAACGACTCGAACTCGCCCGTCGACACCGTGGTGCCCGTCGGGTTGTTGGGGGAGCAGACGATGACGACGCGGGTGCGGTCGGTGACGGCCGCGGCCATGGCCTCGAGGTCGTGGCCCCCGTCGGCCCGCAGCGGCACCTGGACGCTCGTCGCACCGGCCACCGTGACGAGCCCCGGGTAGGCCTCGAACGAACGCCAGGCGTAGACGACCTCGTCGCCGACCGAGGCCGCGGCGAGCACGAACTGGGCCAGCAACGAGACCGACCCCGCGCCGACGTGCACCTCGTCGACGGTGACGCCGAACCGGGTGGCGAGGGCCGTCCGCAGGGCCGTCGCCGAGGCGTCGGGGTAACGGTTGAGCGAGACGGCGCCACGGACGGCCTCGACGACCGAGGGGAGGGGCTCGAACGGGTTCTCGTTCGACGACAGTTTGAAGGCGTCGGGGGACGCCTGCTTGCCCTGGCGGTAGGGCGGGAGGGCGGCGATCTCGGGACGGAGTCGGACGGGAGTGGTCACGCGGCCAGCCTATGGGGCGGGGGCCGCGTCGCGGCAGGGCACCGCGCCTCCTCGGGGGATCCGGTCGGGCACTACCGCCCGTGGAGGAGAGGTCGGCATGATGGGGGGATGACCCGATTCGTCGTGAGGCTGCTCATCAACGCGGTGGCCCTGTGGCTCACCACGCTGCTCGTGTCGGGGGTGACGGTGACGCCCTACGGAGCAGGGGGCACCCTCGAGACG
This sequence comes from Frigoribacterium sp. SL97, assembly GCF_026625765.1. Lineage (NCBI taxonomy): Bacteria > Bacillati > Actinomycetota > Actinomycetes > Micrococcales > Microbacteriaceae > Frigoribacterium > Frigoribacterium sp. SL97. The sequence continues at coordinate 108,372 of NZ_CP113062.1, read as the reverse complement.
ATCGTGACCTTCCTGCTGCTCGCCCTGGTCTTCGGCATCGTCAACGGCGTGGTCGGCACGGCGATCAGGGTGGTGGCCTTCCCCCTCTACATCCTGACGCTCGGCCTGATCGCGTTGATCGTGAACGGGCTGCTGCTGCTGATCGTGGCGTGGATCTCGGATCTCTTCGGCTTCGGGTTGACGATCGACGGTTTCTGGTGGGGCGTGATCGGTGCCGTCGTGCTCGCGGTCTTCGCCTGGGCCATCGGCGTCGTCGTCCGCCCCGTGGTCGGGCGGGGTGACCGGAAGCGGTGAACCGGTTCCGCATCTGCTTCGTCTGCACGGGCAACATCTGTCGCTCGCCCATGGCCGAGACCGTGCTGCGCTCGCTCGCCGACGACGCGGGCCTCGGCGACCGGGTCGAGGTCACGAGCGCGGGCACCGGCGACTGGCACGTCGGCGAGGGGGCCGATCCCCGCACCGTCGAGGCCCTGGAGCGCCGCGGCTACGATGGTTCCCGGCACCGGGCGAAGCAGTTCGAGGCCGACGACTTCGCACGCTACGACCTCGTGGTGGCGTTCGATCGCGGCCAAGAACGCATCCTCCGGGCCTGGGCAGGCGACGACGCCGACCGCTCGAAGGTGCAGCTGCTGCTCACCTTCGCTCCCGACGCGGCGCCGGCGGGTGGCGGTCTCGACGTCCCCGACCCGTACTACTCCGACGCAGCACTCTTCGACGAGGTGCTCGACATGGTCGAGCGCGCCTGCTCGGCCCTCTTCCGCCAGATCGAACCCGCACTCCGCAAGGGACAGTCATGACGTTGCCTCCTCAGCCCCTCAGCCCGCTCGACGGCCGCTACCGCTCGTCGGTCCGCACGTTGGGGGACCACCTCAGCGAGGCGGGGCTGAACCGGGCCCGCGTGCACGTCGAGGTCGAATGGCTGATCGCCCAGACCGACCGCCGTGCGTTCGGCTCGACGCCGCTCGACGACGAGCAGAAGCGGGCGCTGCGGGCCGTCGTCACCGACTTCGGCCAGGCGGCGATCGACGAACTCGCCGGCCTCGAGGCGACGACCCGTCACGACGTCAAGGCCGTCGAGTACTTCGTGCGGGCACGGCTGGCCGAGCTCGGGCTGGACGGGATCGCCGAACTCACCCACTTCGCCTGCACCAGTGAGGACATCAACAACCTGTCGTACGCGGTCACCGTCAAGGGGGCCCTGTTCGACGTCTGGCTCCCGGCCTTCGACGCCGTGCTCGCCGCCCTCACCACCTGGGCCACCGACGCCCGCGACGTGCCGATGCTCGCGCACACCCACGGGCAGCCGGCGACGCCGACCACGGTCGGGAAGGAGTTCGCCGTGTTCGCGCACCGCCTGCAGCGTCTGCGCTCGCAGATCGTCGGCACCGAGTTCCTCGGCAAGTTCAGCGGAGCGACCGGCACGTTCTCGGCCCACGTCGTCGCCGACCCCGGGCTGGACTGGCCCGAGACGGCCCGCTCCTTCGTCGAGGACGCCCTGGGGCTGACCTTCAACCCGCTGACGACGCAGATCGAGTCGCACGACTGGCAGGCCGAGCTCTACTCGCGCGTCGCCCACGCCAACCGGGTGCTGCACAACCTCGCCACCGACGTGTGGTCGTACATCTCGATGGGCTACTTCACGCAGATCCCGCAGGCGGGGGCGACCGGCTCGTCGACCATGCCCCACAAGATCAACCCGATCCGCTTCGAGAACGCCGAGGCCAACCTCGAGATCTCGTCGGCGCTCTTCGACTCGCTGGCCTCGACCCTGGTCACCAGCCGCCAGCAGCGCGACCTCACCGACTCGTCGGCCCAGCGCAACATCGGGGTCGCGTTCGGCCACTCGATGCTCGCGCTCGACAACCTGCGTCGCGGCCTCGGCGAGATCGCCGTCGGCACCGTGACCCTCGAGTCCGACCTCGACTCCAACTGGGAGGTCCTCGCCGAGGCCATCCAGACCGTCATCCGCGCCGAGGTCGTCGCCGGACGATCCTCGATCGACGACCCCTACGCCATGCTCAAGGAGCTGACCCGCGGCAAGCGCGTCGGCCAGGCCGAACTGGTCGCGTTCGTCGAGGGCCTGGACGTGTCCGACGAGGCCAAGCAGCGCCTCGTGGCCCTGACCCCGGCGACCTACACGGGCATCGCGGCGCAGCTCGTCGACCGCCTGGCCTGACCCCAGGAGGCGCGGGTCGGCCCGTCAGGACGGCCCGCGCGCCCGAGGGCGCCGCGCGACGGATCAGCGGCCGACGGGCAGCGACGGAGCATCGGCCGACGGGCCGCGACGGAGCAGCGGCCGACGGGCAGCGACCGAGAGGCCGGGAGGCCGCGGCGGTCGACCAGCGTCAGTGGCCCCGCGGCTTGTCGGCGTCGTCGATCTCGTGTCGCTCGTCGTCGTTGGGCTTGGCCGCGAGCGCGAGCATGGCGATGGTGACGAGCGCGACGATGAAGCCGATGCAGAGGAAGATCAGCGCCAGCTGGAGGTCGCGCGTCGTCATGAGGACGACGAGGCCGACGAAGGCGGCGAAGACGCCCGACAGTCCGAGGAACTCGGCGGGGCGGAACCGGTCGCGCCAGGTGGGGTGGGTCATGACGTTCGTCCCTTGTCGTCAGGGGTGTCGGCAGGGGCCGGGTGCCCGGTCTGCCACTTGAGCGAGAGGCCGGCGATCACGAGGAACACGCCGACCAGGGCGCCGTAGGCGCCCAGGATGCCGACGAGCACGGTCGAGGAGGTCAGTTCGCCCTCGATCTGCTCGATGCCGCCGAGCTGCTGGCTGTAGTCCGGCGGGACGACCAGGAAGACCAGGGCCAGCACCAGGGTGAGCACGCCGACGGTCGTCCAGTCACGGGCGAGCGGCGAGCGACGACGACGTCGCAGGCCGGTGAGCAGTTCGAGGCCGCCGGTCAGCACGGCCCAGGCCGTGACGAAGGCGACCAGCACGGGCAGTTGGCCGTGCGAGAAGACGAGGCAGAGGGCGCCGATCACGGCACCGACGACGCCCTGCAGGACGGCGATGGTGCGGCTCGAGCGGTCGTGGAGGCGCAGGGCCGATCCGACGGCGAGCACGACACCGCCGGCGACCGCCGCCGCCCCGAAGGTCAGCAGGCCGACCCGGGGCGAGTGGTCGGGGTTGAAGGCGATGGCCGCCGCGGCCGCGAGGGCCGGGACGGCACGCAGCACGGGGACGGGCCAGTACGCGGAGAGCGACGGGTCGACGCCCCTGCCCGAGGGGTCGGGCGACGCCACGGGGGCGGTCGCGCCGGAGTCGTGGTGCGCAGGCGTCACGAGACCTCTTTCACGGGTGGGGGACCCGCCGAGTTTACCGCGCGCTCCTGAACGCCAGGCGGCGGACGGTGCCGAGCGTCAACGGCCAGCCGCGGCCCCTGAGCGTCCCGAGCTGACGTGCCATGTGGGCAGGCGTCACCCGCAGCACCCCTTCGGCCTCGAGCGACAACCCCGCGAGCACACCGTCCAGCGAACGTCGGGTGGAGGCCAGCCCCTCGGCCGTGTCCAACCCCATCGCGATCCGCACGCCGGTCGGCAACCGGCTGACCCGGGTGTAGGCGGTGGTGGTGTCGGCCCACGTGGACCGCCAGCCGGGCCGGACCTCCTTCACGCACTCGAGGAGGCGCACCGTCGCGACGTCGGGGTCGGGATGGTCGACGGTGAGCAGTCGGTAGTAGGTGCGTCGGACGCCCTCGGTGCTCACGAAGAGCAGGTCGGCGTAGCCCGCCACGACCGTGGCGGGCCGTGGCCCGATGCCGACCACGGTGCCGCCCCCGAGCCATGAACCGTGGCCGTCCTTCGCGTCGGGCCAGAGCCCGACGAGCACCTCGAGCCCGGAGATCTCGATCTCGTGGGCCGGTGCGTCCGACGCCGCCGCCCCGAGGGCGGAGTCCCGCAGGCCGTGGCCCTGATGGGCGTCCCGTTCGCCCGTCCTGTAGGGCACCTGCTCGAGGTCGTGCACCACCCCGCTGAGCCGCTCGACGAAACTCGCTGTCATCGACGATAGGTTACGTGTGACATACGGAAAGCTGCAACCCTCCTGCACGGCGACCTCCCGACACCTTCCCAGCCCACGCCGTTACGTTCGCACCATCTTCGGGCCGCCTCCGGCCCATCCACCCGGCTGAGAAGTCGATCAGCCGCGGGAGCCCGATGACCGCCACCGTCCCCACGACCCCCCGAACCGCGTACCCGCGGATCGTCCACGCACCGGCAGGTGCGGCACCCGCCGGGTTCCGCCCCACCGTCGCCGGACAGGTCGGCAAGCCGACCAGCACGTACTCGAGCCTGCTCAAGTCCGTGCGCGAGGCGGGCCTGCTGCAACGCCGCACCGGCTTCTACGTGACGGTCTTCGTCGTCCTCGTCGCGTGCCTCGGCGGCGCGGCCACCGGGTTCGTCCTGTTGGGCTCGAGCTGGTTCCAGCTGTTGATCGCCGCGGCCCTCGGCGTCATCCTCACGCAGTTCGCGTTCCTCACGCACGAGGCCGCGCACCGCCAGGTGTTCGAGTCGGGCACGCGCAACGACAAGGTCGGTCGCGTCCTCGCGGCCGGCGTCGTGGGCATCAGCTACGCGTGGTGGATGACCAAGCACAGCCGCCACCACGCCAACCCGAACACCAAGGGCAAAGACCCCGACATCGCGTTCGACACGATCTCGTTCCTCGAAGAGGACGCGGCGAAGCAGCGCGGCGTGCTCGGCTTCATCACCCGCCGTCAGGGCTACTTCTTCTTCCCCCTGCTGCTCGGCGAGGGCGTCAACCTGCACGTGACCTCGTTCCGCACGCTGCTCGGCCGTGACAAGGTCGAGGGCCGCGCGCTCGAGATCACGCTCATCGCCGTGCGCCTCGTCGCCTACTTCGGCGTCGTCTTCTGGTTCCTGCCGCTCGGCATGGCCTTCGCCTTCATCGGCGTGCAGATGGCCGTCTTCGGCCTCTACATGGGGTCGTCCTTCGCCCCGAACCACAAGGGCATGCCGATCATCCCCGAGGGTGCGAAGGTCGACTTCCTGAGCAAGCAGGTGCTCACCTCGCGCAACATCACGGGTCGGCACTCGACGGCCTTCATGGGCGGGCTGAACTACCAGATCGAGCACCACCTGTTCCCGAGCATGGCGCGTCCGAACCTGCGCGCGGCCAGCGCCCTGGTGAAGGCGCACTGCGCCGAGCACGGCATCCCCTACACCGAGACGACGATCGCCAAGTCGTACGCGATCGTCATCCGGTACCTCAACCGCGTCGGCCTCTCGGCCCGCGACCCGTTCGACTGCCCCGCGGCGTACGCGATGCGTCCGCGCTAGGCGGCGCCGAACACAGGGACCGCAGGAGGCGCGGGTCGGGTCAGGCGATCCGGCTCGCGCCTTCGTCGTCCCCGGAGGAACCCTCGTCGTCCCCGGAGGAGCCTTCGTCGTCCGTCTCGCTCAGGTGGGCCAGGCCGCCAGCTGCCAGCCCAACCAGGGCGAGAAGGCGAAGGGTGCCGCCGCGACCGCGTCGCGAAGCTCTCCGGGCTCGACCCACGCCCACTCGGCGACCTCGTCGGGCGAGGGATCGGGCAGGCCGACGGCGCGGGCCGTGAAGACCGGGCAGATCTCGTTCTCGACGACGCCCGAGGCGTCCGTGGCGAGGTACCGGAACTCGGGCAGGATCACCTCGACGTCGCGGACCTCCATGCCGAGCTCTTGGTGGGCGCGCCGCATCAACGCCTCGGCCGGCGTCTCGCCGGGGGCGGGGTGGCCGCAGAACGAGTTGGTCCAGACGCCGGGCCAGGTCTTCTTCGACAGGGCTCGTCGGGTGACCAGGACGCGGCCGAGGTCGTCGGTGACGTGACAGCTGAACGCCAGGTGCAACGGCGTCGTGGTGGTGTGCACGGTCGCCTTCGCGGTCGTGCCGATGGGCGTGCCCTCGTCGTCGAGGAGCACCACGAGCTCGTCGTGAGCGCCCGGGCGGTCACCGGACGTCGGCTGGGGATGCGTCGAGATCTCACGGGTCATGAGAGGTAGTCTGCCCTGGTGGACGGTGATCACCTGCACGCAGGCACGCGGGCGAGACACGATCGTGTCGACGCCGTCCTCGACGACTTCTTCGCGTTGGCCAAGCGCCGCGCCGAGTCCGTGGGCTGGCGGTACGTCGATCTCTGGTCGGTGCTCGAGCGCAACAGCGCCGGGGGCAAGCGCTTCCGGCCCCGCATGGTCTTCACGGCCTACGACGCCCTCGGGGGCACCGACGACGAGGCCGTGGCCCGGGTCGGCGCGGCCTTCGAGCTGCTGCACACGGCCCTGATCGTCCACGACGACGTCATCGACCGCGACTTCTCGCGACGCGGCATCCCCAACGTCTCGGGCAGCTACCGCGACACCGCCACGACGGCGGGCATCCCGACCCCCGCGGCCGAGCACCGGGGCATGTCGGCCGCCGTCATCGCCGGCGACCTCGCCCTGACCGGGGCCAGTCGCATGCTGCTCGGCATCGGCTGCCAGGACCACGTCCGCACGCGCTTGCTCGACCTGCTCGACGAGGCGATCTTCGTCAGCGCGGGCGGAGAGATGGTCGACGTCGAGTTCTCCCTGTCCGCCGAGCTGCCGACCGTCGACGAGATCCTCGACATGGAGCGCGCCAAGACGGCCGTCTACTCGTTCGAGGCACCGCTGCAGGCGGGCGCCGTCCTGGCGGGCGCGGGCGAGGCCGTCGTCACGGCGGTCGGCGACTTCGGCCGCGAGGTCGGGGTCGCGTACCAGGTGGTCGACGATCTGCTCGGGGTCTTCGGCACCGAAGAGGCCACCGGCAAGACCACCCGCGGCGACCTCCGAGAGGGCAAGCGCACGGTGCTCGTCGCCCACGCCGCGACCACCGACGAGTGGTTCACGATCCAGCCGTTCATCGGCAAGGCCGACCTCAGCGAGGCCGAGGCCGAGCACGTCCGTGGTCGCCTCGAGGTTTGCGGCGCCCGCTCCTTCGCCGAGGGACTCGTCGAGCAGCACGCCCGCCGCGCGCTCGACGTGCTCGACCGGGCCGAGGTGCCCGAGTCGTTGCGCGAAGCATTGACGCCGGTCGTCCAGGACGTCCTCGAGAGGGTGCGATGACGGGCTTGTCGTTGTACGACTCCGTGGCCGACGCGACCGCGGGAGGCGTGATCCGTCGCTACTCGACGTCGTTCGGACTGGCCTCGCGCCTGCTGGGCGGCGAGGTGCGGCAGCACGTCGAGAACGTATACGCGCTCGTGCGTGTCGCGGACGAGATCGTCGACGGCCCCGCGACCGAGGCCGGTCTGGGCGCCGACGCGGCGGGCCGGTTGCTCGACGGCTTCGAGGCCGAGACCGAGCGGGCCCTGGTCGAGGGCTTCAGCCCCAACCTGGTCGTGCACGCCTTCGCCCGCACCGCCCGCGCCACCGGGTTCGGTGCCGAGCTCACCGCACCGTTCTTCGCGTCGATGCGGGCCGACCTCAGTGCCCGCGAGCACGACCAGGCGTCGTTCGACGCCTACGTGTACGGGTCGGCCGAGGTCGTCGGCCTGATGTGCCTCAAGGCGTTCCTCCACGGGCATCCCTTCCCCCCGAGCACGGTCGCCGAACTCGAAGAGGGCGCCCGGCGCCTCGGTGCGGCCTTCCAGAAGGTCAACTTCCTGCGTGACCTCGCGGCCGACTTCGAGCAGCTCGGCCGCAGCTACTTCCCCGGAGTCGACGTGACCACGTTCGACGAGCAGACCAAGACGAGACTGGTGCGAGACATCGACGACGACCTCCGCGTGAGCGGCGAGATCATCCCCGTGCTGCCGACGTCCTCGCGTCGGGCGGTGGCACTGGCCCACGGCCTGTTCGCCGAGCTGAACCGGCGTCTCGAGGCGACCCCCGCCTCCTCGCTGGTCCGGGCGCGCGTGCGCGTTCCGAACCCGGTGAAGGTGCGCATCGCCGCGGGCGCCGCCGCCGGTCGCGTCACCCGGCTGCCCGAGGCCCGCGCATGAGCCGCGACACGGTCGACCGAGGGGCGACGGGTGCCGGCACCGGGGCGTCCGACGAGTCGCACGGCCTGAGCGTCACCCGCCACGGCCGCCGCGTCGTCGTGATCGGCGGCGGCATCAGCGGCCTGGCCTCGGCTGCGCTGCTCGCCCGCGAGGGCCACGAGGTCACCCTGCTCGAGAAGAACGACGAGGTCGGTGGCCGTGCCGGGTCGTGGAGCCACGAGGGCTTCCGCTTCGACCTCGGCCCGAGCTGGTACCTCATGCCCGAGGTCTTCGACCACTTCTTCCGCCTGATGGGCACGTCGGCCGCCGAGCGCCTCGACCTCGTCGAACTCGACCCGGGCTACCGCGTGCTGTTCGAGCCGACGCCCGACGCCCCCGCGGCGAGTGCGCCGATCGACGTCCCGCGCGGCCTGGAAGAGAACGTCGAGCTGTTCGAGCGCGTCGAACCGGGCAGCGGTGAGCGCATGCGCCGGTACCTCCGGTCCGCCCGCGACACCTACGAGATCGCCAAACGGCGGTTCCTCTACACGAGCTTCGGCAGCCTCACGCCCCTGCTGCGCGGAGACGTGCTGGTCCGCCTGCCGAAGCTGGCCCGGCTGCTGCTGACGAGCCTCGACTCGTACGCGTCCCGCACGGTGACCGACCCGCGCCTCCGTCAGATCCTGGGGTACCCCGCGGTCTTCCTCGGCTCGTCGCCGTTCGACACGCCGAGCATGTACCACCTCATGAGCACGCTCGACCTCGACGACGGCGTGCTGTACCCGCAGGGCGGCCTCATCTCGGTGATCGAGGCCATCCGCGACGTGGCCGTCGAGGCCGGGGTGACCGTCGTGACCGGCGCGACCGTGACCCGGATCGTGACGCAGCCGCTCGGGGTCGAGGGCGCAGCCCTGCCGCGCGGTTCGAAGGCGACCGCCGAGGCGACCGGGGTCGACTGGACCGACGCCGAGGGAGCGACGCACCGCGTCGACGCCGACCTCGTCGTGAGCGCGGCCGACCTGCACCACACCGAGACACGGCTCCTGCCCCGCGAGCTGCGCACCTACGACTCGTCGTACTGGGCGAAGAAGAACCCCGGGCCGAGCGCCCTGCTGCTCTACCTGGGCGTCGAGGGCGAGATCCCCGAGCTCGAGCACCACACGCTGCTCTTCGCCCGCGACTGGCACGAGAACTTCGAGCGCATCTTCGGCGCCGACAAGCGCATCCCCGACCCCCCGTCGCTGTACGTCTGCAAGCCGAGCACCGTCGACCCGTCGACCGCGCCCGCCGGGCACACGAACCTCTTCGTCCTGGTGCCACTGCCCGCCGACCCGGCCCTCGGTTCGGGCGACGTCGACGGTGACGGCGACCCGATGATCGAGCGTCTCGCGGACGGCGTCATCGCCCAGATCGCCGAGTGGGCGCACGTGCCCGACCTCGCCGAGCGGATCGTGGTGCGGCGCACCCGTGGTCCGCGCGACTTCGTCGACGACGTCAACGCCTGGAGCGGCAGCATGCTCGGCCCCGCGCACACGCTCGCCCAGAGCGCCCTGTTCCGCACCGGCAACGTCTCGACCCACGTCGACTCGCTGTTCTACGCCGGCGGGTCGGTCCGTCCGGGCATCGGCCTGCCGATGTGCCTGATCAGCGCCGAGGTGCTGCTCAAGAACCTGCGCGGCGACACCAGCACCGAGCCGCTCCCCGAGCCCGCCGTCGGCTGATGGGCTTCGTCTACCTCGCGGCGTTGCTCGTCTCGTTGTTCGGCATGGTGATGCTCGACCGCAGGTTCCGCCTGTTCTTCTGGCGCGACGTGCCCCGGGCGGCGGTGACGCTGCTGGTCGGCGTCGTGTTCTTCCTGGTCTGGGACGTCGTCGGCATCGACCTCGGCATCTTCTTCCGCGGCGAGACCTCGTTCATGACCGGCGTGCTGGTGGCGACCGAGCTGCCGCTCGAAGAGGTCTTCTTCCTGACGCTGCTCTGCTACCTGACGATGAACCTGCTGGCCGCGGCCCGGATGGCTGCGGCCGTCGTGCTCGACCGGCGTGGCGCGAGCTCCACGCAGTCCGGTCGACCGGTGGACGGCGTGGCGTCGTGACCTACTGGGCCGTCAACGCGGTGTTCCTGTCGATCGTCGCGGTGCTCGGGGTGCTGGCGCTGGTGACCGCAGGCGTGCGTGGCCGGGCCGCGCGCGCCTCCTCGTCCCCGGCCGAGAGGTCGCGGCGGCGGCGCGAGCAACTGCTGGGGGCGGGCCTGGCGACCGGCGTGCTGCTCGTGATGACCGCCGTGTTCGACAACGTCATGATCGGGATCGGGCTGGTCGGCTACGACGCCGCCCGGATCAGCGGGGTCTTCGTCGGCATCGCCCCGCTCGAGGACTTCGCCTACGCGGTCGCGGCACTCGTCCTGCTGCCGTCGGTGTGGGTGCTGCTCGGCGGCCCGAAGACGCCCCGCGCCCCCGCGGCGCCGGCGGCCGGCGGGTCGACGACCGTCGAGGAGGCGCGCTCGTGAACACGATCAAGGCCCTGTTCGTCTCGTCCCGGCCCCTGAGCTGGATCAACACGGCGTTCCCGTTCGCGGCGGCGTACGTGCTGACCTCGTTGCTCGCACCGGTGACGACCGGCTACCTGGGGTCGTACCAGCCGTTGTCCCAGGTCGACGTGACGCCGACCGGCACGGAGGCCGTCCTCTTCTTCGCGGCCGAGAACGCCCTCGGCCCGGTGAACTGGCTCGTGCTGATCGTCGGCGCCCTGTACTTCCTGATCCCCTACAACCTCGCGATGTACGGCATCAACGACGTCTTCGACTACGAGAGCGACCTGCACAACCCGCGCAAGGGCGGCGTCGAGGGTGCGCTGCTCGACCGCAGCCTGCACCGCACGACGTTGCGCGCCGCAGTGATCACGAACGTGCCCTTCCTGGTGTTCCTCGTGGCGGTCGGCGACCCGCTCAGCTGGCTCGTGCTCGCCGTCAGCGTCTTCGCCGTGATCGCCTACTCGGCTCCCGGCCTGCGCTTCAAGGAGCGCCCCTTCGTCGACTCGGTCACCTCGAGCACGCACTTCGTCAGCCCGGCCGTCTACGGTCTCGTGCTGGCCGGGGCGACGTTCACGCCCCAGCTGTGGGCGTTGCTCGGCGCGTTCTTCCTCTGGGGAGTCGCGAGCCACGCGTTCGGAGCCGTCCAGGACGTGCTCGCCGACCGCGAGGGCGGCATCTCGTCGATCGCGACCGAGATCGGTGCCCGGGCGACCGTCCGCCTCTCGGTGGTGGCCTACCTGCTGGCGGGCGTGCTGCTGACCTTCACCGAGTGGCCCGGCCCGCTGGCGGCCCTGCTCACCCTGCCCTACGCGATCAGCTGCGCCCCCTGGTGGAACGTGACCGACGACCGGGCCGAAGAGGTCAACCGCGGGTGGCGACGCTTCCTGGCGCTCAACTTCGTCAGCGGGTTCGTCGTGACGATGCTCATGATCTGGTGGGTGTTCCTGCGGGGCTGACGCCGCGCCTCCTGCGGTCGTCGGCCCTCGCCCCTAGCCCCTAGCCCCTCGGCCCTCGGCCCGCGGCCCGCGGGCAGGCCGGGCGCTCAGGGGCGCCAGCCGAGGTTGAGTGCCGCCCTGCGCAGGAAGCGCACCGTGGTCGCGTGGGCTCCCGGCTCGGCCCCCCGGACCGTCTCGTCGCGGATGCCCTCGACCACGTCGACGAGCTTGCGGTGCGCGAGGCTCCCGCGCTCGGTGAGGGCGTAGCGATCGTCGCCGACCCCGTCGGTCGCGAGGCTCACCCAGCCGCTCTCGACCAGCTCGGCGAGGTGGTCCGAGCTGGACTCGCCCGTGGCCGGGTCGAGGAAGGGCGCGACGGCTCCGTCGAGTGCTGCGCGGGTCGTCGGGCCGCGCTCCAGCAGGTTGAGCAGCTGCCACTGCCGGCGGGTGACCCCGTGTTCGTCGAGGACCTCCTCGAAGCGCCGGTCGATCAGCCCGTCGACGAGCCTCAACCAGAAGCCGATCGGGCGCCCCCGGTCGACGGCCAGGTCGTCGTCGACGCTTCCGAGCTCGTCGGGTGCGTGCGTGTCGTCGGTCGGCGGGGTGACCTCGCCTGCGTCTGCGGAACGTCGTCGGTCCATGGTCGGCACCGTACACCGGTCGGACCTCCGTCTCGAGAGTGATCTTCCGATGGATTCACCTGCCGGAAAGACAACGGCAAGGACGCGGCCGTACATTCGAGGCGTGACCACCTCGAGCGCCGTCGCGCCTGCGCCCCTCCCCACGCGCCTCCGCCGGACCTGGTCGCGCGTGCAGGCGCATCCGCGCGGGCTGCTCTACGGCTTCGTCGCCGTGCACGCCGCCGTGTTCCTGGCGCTCACGCCGCTGATGATCGGCGGCGGGGTGAGCGGCGACCTGCCGCTCTACCGCTTGTGGGCGACGGGGGCCCTGAGCGAGGGCGTCTGGCCGGTCCTCGACTTCTCGTGGGTCTACCCGGCCGGGGCGATCGTCCCGATCGTGTTGCCGAACGTCTTCGGCGAACAGCACTACCAGTTCGTCTGGCTGGCCCTGCTGACCGCCCTCAACGCCGTCGCGCTCTGGCTGCTGACCGACCGCGGTCGTCGCACGGTCGACAACCGGGCAGCCTGGTGGTGGCTGCTCGTGACGCTCGTGCTCAGCCCCGTGGCCTTCCTCCGGCTCGAGGGGTTCAGCGCGCCGCTGGTCGTCGCCGCCCTCATGCTGCTGTCCACGCGTCCGCGGGTGGCCGGGCTGCTGCTCGCCGCGGCGACCTGGATCAAGGTCTGGCCCGCCGCCGTCATCGCGGCGGTCGTCGTCGGGTCGCGTCACCGGGCGGTCGTGCTGCGCGGGGGCGTGCTCGTCACCATGGTCGTCGTGTCGTGCGTGTTGCTCGGCCGCGGGGCCGACGACATCACGAGCTTCGTGACGATGCAGTCGGGACGGGCGATGCAGCTCGAGGCGACCCTCTCGACGCCCTGGCTCTGGATGGCCATGCTGCGCGTCCCCGGCGCCTCGGTCTACCAGAACGTCGCCCTCGCCACGCGCGAGGTCATGGGACCGGGCGACACCTGGATGATCAACGACAGCACGCAGGTCATGCTCGCCGTCCTCGTGCTGCTGGCCGGCGTGCTGGCCGTGGCGACCTTCGGGCTGCCCCGGTGGGCCGAGCCCGGGAGGCGCGGGTCGGCGGGCTCCGGGCGCACCGCGGCCGTCGTCCCGGCTCGCGATCGCGGCGACGAGTTCGGCACGGTGCTGCTCGGCGCCCTCACCCTCACGCTCGCCTTCGTGGTCTTCAACAAGGTGGGGTCGCCGCAGTACCTGCTCTGGATCGTGCCGATCGTGGCCGTGGGCTATGCCTCGCGTCCCGAGGCGTTCCGGACGCCCGCCGTGTTGACCGCCTGGGCCTCGGGGCTCACGACGCTCGTGTTCCCGATCCTCTACCGGCCGCTGATCGAGCTCAACCCGGTCGCCGTGCTCGTCCTGGGTGCCCGCAACGGCCTTCTCGTGGTGCTGTTCTGCTGGTGCGCGGTGCGCCTCGTGCGACTGGCGGTCGCCACGGTGCGCAGCGACGCGCTCGAGGTGGGCGTCCCGCTCGTGGCGGCCCGCGCCTCCTGACGTGGTGTCGGGGGCGGCTCGTCCCCAGGCCGGCGCCGGGCGGCGTCGTCCCCGGTCGCCCGGTCAATCTGAGCCGTCCACGCCGGGTCGTGCCAGCGTGGAAGGCCTACCTGCCACCACGAGCCAAGGAGCACTCATGAAAGGCAAGATCCTCTTCGTCGCAGGAGCGGCCGTCGGATACGTCCTCGGAGCCCGCGCAGGTCGCGGCGCGTACGTCAAGATCAAGGACCAGGCCGAGAGCCTGTGGGAGAACCCGACCGTCCAGAAGGGCGTCCAGCAGGCCGAGGGCTTCGTGAAGGAGAACGCTCCGGTCGTCGCCAAGAAGGCGCAGGACGTCGCGAACGACGCCGCCCACGCGGTCGGCTCCAAGGCCAAGTCCGTCTCGGGCAAGGGCTCGGGCGCCACCGACAAGGTCGCCGCCAAGGCCACCGAGGCAGCCCACAAGGCCGCCGACAAGGTGGACGAGAAGGCCGACGACGTCAAGAAGCAGACCTCGGGCACCAGCCCCGACGACGACAAGCTGCCGGGGGTGACGGTCGGTGAGTGACCTGAAGGCACCCGAACAGAGCACCAAACGTTCGCTCGGCTCGCTGATCGGCAGCCTGCCCGAGTTGATCTCGCGCCTCATCCGCGGCGAGATCGCGCTGGCCAAGACCGAGCTCGCCACGAAGGCCAAAGAGGCCGGGGTGGGTGTCGGCTTGTTGGTCGGAGCCGCACTGTTCGGCTTCTTCCTGCTCGCCGTGCTCATCACGGCCGGCGTCCTGGGGCTGGCGACGGTCGTCGCCCCCTGGCTCGCGGCGCTCATCGTCGCCGCCGTCCTGCTCGTGATCACGGCCGTCCTGGCCCTGCTCGGCATCAAGGCCCTCAAGAAGGGCGTGCCGCCGACCCCCGAGAAGGCCGTCGCCAGCGTGAAGGCCGACGTCAGCGCGTTGAAGGGGCAGGGCAGCTATGACTCCGAGAAGCACTGACGCGAACGGCCACGGTACGGGCGACCAGCCCGACCCCCGTGCCGAGCTCGCCGAGGCGCGTGCGGCCGAAGAGCGCGACGACGCCCACGGCAGCACGTCTCCCGACAAGGACGCCGAGAACGCGGCCGGGCCACGCCCCGGCGCGAGCATCCCCGAGATCGAGCTCGACCTCGCCCGTACCCGTGAAGAGTTCGCGGCGACGCTCGACGCCATCGAGGACAAGCTGAGCGTCCCTGCCCACGCCCGTCGGCTGAAGGCGAGCGTCTCACGGCGCCTCGACCGCGACCCGAAGCCCGTGGTGGCGGCCGCTGCGGCCGGCACCATCGGCGTCGTCGCGCTCGTCGCCGGCATCGTCAAGACGATCAGGCGCTGACCGATGGCACAGAAGAGCACCGAGCGCGAGCAGCAGTCGCCCGACGCGGACGACTCGCGCAAGCCGCAAGACCTGTCGGACGTCTCCAAGCCCTCCTGGGGGTACGTGCTGGGCAAGACCCTGCGCGAGTTCACCCGTGACCAGTGCACCGACCTCGCCGCCGCACTCACGTACTACGCGGTGCTGGCGATCTTCCCGGCGCTGCTGGCGATCGTGTCGCTGCTCGGCGTCGTGGGGCAGGCGGACTCGACGGCCACGACGCTGCTCGACCTGGTCTCGCAGTTCGGCTCGCCGCAGGTCGCCGACCTGCTGCGTGACCCGATCATGCAGCTCACCGGCTCGCCGGCTGCCGGTGTCGCCCTGATCGTCGGTGTGCTGGGTGCCCTCTGGTCGGCCTCCGGCTACGTGGGCGCCTTCGGGCGGGCCATGAACCGCGTCTATGGCATCGACGAGGGGCGTCCGATCTGGAAGCTCCGCCCGACCATGCTCGGCGTCACGGCGTTCACGGTGGTACTCATCGTGGTCGCCGCCCTCATCCTGGTGATCAGCGGCCCCGTGGCCGAGACGGTCGGCGACCTCGTGGGACTGGGCAGCACCGCGGTGTTCGTCTGGGACATCGCGAAGCTGCCGATCCTCGCGATCATCGCCGTCGTGATCGTGGCGGTGCTCTACTACTGGGCCCCGAACGTCAAGCAGCCCAAGTTCAAGTGGATGAGCCTCGGGTCGCTCGTGGCCCTGGTCATCTGGTTGGTCGCGTCCGTGGGGTTCGCGTTCTACATCGCGAACTTCTCGAACTACAACAAGACGTACGGCTCGCTCGGTGCGGTCATCGTGTTCCTGCTGTGGCTCTGGATCACGAACAACGCCCTGCTCTTCGGGGCCGAGTTCGACGCCGAGCTCGAACGTGGTCGCGAGCTGCAGGCCGGCCTCCGGGCCGAGCGCGACATCCTGCTGCCACCCCGTGACACGGCCCAGAGCGAGAAGAAGGCCGCGGCCCTCGCCAAGGACGAACTCGCCGGCATGCGACTGCGTCAGGCCGCCGCCGCGACGATCGAGCGGAACGGCGACGAGGTGCCCGAGCCGGACGGCGAGGGCGGCTCCGAGGCGTCCGAGTCCGACCGGAAGAAGGACGAGCGCGCCGGGGACGGGCACTCGAAGGGCGACCGCGACGACTAGGTGACGTCCCCTGACGACGCGACCCGCGCCTCCTCGGCTCTCACGAGCTCGGGAGGCGCGGGTCGCGTCGTTCGTCAGCCGGTGGGCGAGCCCCGCCCGCACCGGCCGTCGGTCAGAACGAGAAGCCGAGCTCGGCGGGGTAGTCGCCCCGCGCGGTGAGGGTGGTGGCGGCGTCGCGCAGGTGCGAGAGCGTCAGGCCCATCGTGGTGGGCCCGAAGCTGACGCGCGAGACGCCGAGCTCGGCCAGGCGGGCGAGCGGCACGGACGACGGGTTCGAGATGACGCTGACCTTGCCGTCGATCCGGTCGAGGGCGGCCTTCACGAGGTCTTCGGTGCCCAGGCCGAGGACGAAGGCGCAGTCGGCGCCGGCGTCGAGGTAGGCGTTGGCCCGGGTGACGGCGTCGTCGAACGAGTCGGGGTCGCCGGCCAGGGCGTCGACCCGGGCGTTGATCACGATCGGCACCCCGGCGCGGTCGCCGGCACGGCGGGCGGCGGCGATCTTCGAGACCTGGGTGTCGATGTCGTAGAGGGGCGCCTTGGCCTGGCCGATGCTGTCCTCGATGTTGAGGCCGGCGGCGCCCTCCTCGATCAGGCGGAAGACGTTGTCGAGCGTGCCGGCGGCGTCGGTCGCGTACGCCTTCTCGAAGTCGACGGAGACGGGCAGGTCGACCGAGCGGATCACGATGCGGGCGGCGGCCAGCATGTCGTCGACGTCGAGGCCCTCGCCGTCCTCGACGCCGTGCGCCTCGCTGATCGAGTGGGAGGCGGTGGCCAGGGCCTTGACGCCCGGTGCGCCCGCGACGATGCGCGCGGTGATGCTGTCCCAGACGTTCGTCACGATCAGCGGGTCGCCGGGGACGTGGAGGGAGCGGAGGAGTTCGGCCTTCTCGGCCGTGCTGGAGATCGACATGCGCCCAGCCAACCAGCCCGGGCTGGCAGGCACCAGCCCGGGCTCGCCTCGCCGAGCTGCTAGTCGCGCCGCAGGACGAGCTCGCTGAGCGGCAGGCGCTCGCGAGGGGCGGTCTCGCGCTCGGCGAGGGCCTCGATCAGCTTGTCGGCCTCGTCGACGACGCCGACGGCCGTGACCGTCACGGGCTTGAGGTTGTCGGTCAGGCCGAACGCGACGACGATCTCGTCCCATTCGACGCCGGCCATCTGGTGCGTGTGGAAGCCCTCGGCGTGTGCCTGCACCGTGAGGTGGGCGACGGCCTGGCCGAGGTCGTACTCGGCCCACTGGCGCACCTCGCCCTCGACGGTCGAGGTCTCGGCGACGGCGACGACGAGCGCCGACGCGTTGCCCGCCCAGGCGGCGTTGAAGCCCATGAGCGCCTTCACGATCGTGTCGAACGTGGCCGTGCCGCGACGGCCGACGACGAAGCGACGCGGCTGCGTGTTCGCGGCCGACGGTGCCCAGCGGGCGGCCTCGAGCAGGGCGTCCAGCTGACGGTCCGAGATCTCGGCGGTGGGGTCGAACGAGCGGGGGCTCCAGCGCTCGTCGAGCAGCGGCACGAGCGGCACGCTCGTCTCGGCGGTGCGGAGGGTGGACGGGGCGGCGGTGGTCTCGGAGATCGACATGACGACGCTTTCTTCTCGGAACGGGACGGGGGAGGCGAGGCGCGTCATCGGGCCCCGACCACGGTAACCCTCGGTGTGGGCCGGTGATTCCCGACCTCAGGAGGCGCGGGTCGCCTCCGCGAGGATCGCCGCCACCCGGCCGGGCACGGTCTCGTCCTGCAGGCTCGTCGTGTCACCCAGGGGTCGGCCGTCGACGATGTCGGCCAGCAGCCGCCGCATGATCTTGCCCGAGCGCGTCTTGGGCAGGTCCGGCACGACGAACACGGTCGCGGGCTTGGCGATCGGCCCGATCTGGTCGGCCACGTGGGCGCGCAGCACGGGGGACAGCGACCCCGCGAGCGGAGCCCACACCGACGGCTCGGCGACGTCGCCGGCGTCCCGCACCGCGCCTCCTTCCGGCCGTGTCGACGGCACCACGAACGCCGCGATCGCCTGGCCGGTGCGGTCGTCGGCCACGCCGACGACGGCGGCCTCGGCGACGGCCGGGTGCGACACGAGCGACGACTCGATCTCGATGGTCGACAGGCGGTGCCCCGACACGTTGATCACGTCGTCGACCCGGCCGAGCACCCAGATGTCGCCGTCCGCGTCGTACTTCGCGCCGTCGCCCGAGAAGAACCAGCCCTGCCGCCAGTAGGTCGCCCAGTAGCTGTCGCGGTACCGCTCGGGGTCGCCCCAGACCGTGCGGGCGAGGGCCGGTCCGGTCTGCTGCACCACGAGGTAGCCGCCGCTGCCGTTCGGCACGCGCTCGCCGGCGTCGTCGACCACGGCGGTCGAGAGCCCGGGCAGCGCCCGCAGCGACGAGCCGGGCTTGAGGGTGTCGGCACCGGGCAGCGGGGCCATGACGGCGGCCCCCGTCTCGGACTGCCACCACGTGTCGACGATCGGGCACCGGCCCCGGCCGAACTGCTCGTGGAACCAGACCCACGCCTCGGGGTTGATGGCCTCGCCGACCGTGCCGAGCAGGCGCAGCGACGACAGGTCGTAGGTGTCGGGCAGTCCCTCGGGGAACCACGACGACAGGGTCCGCACCAGCGTCGGCGCCGTGTAGTAGGCGGTGACGCCGTAGCGCTCGATGATCTCGAGGTGGCGGGCGGGGTGCGGGGTGTCGGGCGTGCCCTCGTAGATCACCTGCGTCAGGCCGTTCGACAGCGGGCCGTAGATCTCGTAGGTGTGCGCCGTCACCCAGGCGAGGTCGGCCGTGCACCAGTGCACGTCGTCGGGCTTCGCGTCGAAGACGGCCCAGTGGGTCCAGTTCGCCTGCGTCAGGTAGCCGCCGCTCGTGTGCACGAGTCCCTTGGGCTTGCCGGTGGTGCCGCTCGTGTACATGATGAACAGCGGCGTCTCGGCGCCGAAGTACTCGGGTTCGTCGGTGTCGGGTTGCGCGTCGACGACGTCGTGCCACCAGAGGTCGCGGCCGTCCGTCCACGGCACGTCGGGCGTCTGCTCGCCGGTGCGCCGCACGACGAGGACGTGCTCGATCTCGTTGTCGCCGCTGACGGCGTGGTCGGCGTTCGCCTTGACCGGCACCGCGGACCCTCGTCGGAACTGCCCGTCGGTCGTGACCAGCAGCTTGGCCCGTGTGTCCTCGACGCGGAACTTCAACGCCTCGCCCGAGAAGCCGCCGAAGACGAGCGAGTGGATCGCGCCGAGTCGGGCGATGGCGAGCGTCACGACGATCGTCTCGGCGATGACCGGCAGGTAGACGACCACCCGGTCGCCCTTCTCGACGCCGAGCGATCGCAGGCCGTTGGCGGCCTTCACGACCTCGCGCTGCAGTTGTGCGTAGGTGATGTCACGACGGTCGCCGGGCTCGCCCTCGACGTGCAGGGCGACCTTGTCGCCGAGGCCGGCGTCGACGTGCCGGTCGACGCAGTTGACGGCGACGTTGAGCGTTCCGTCGGCGAACCAGGTCGCCTCGGGCACGGTGAGCGTGCCGTCCGGCCCCTCGGTCACGGGCTTCCAGGTGTGCGCGACCGTCCACGGCTTGTGCCAGTCGAGCCGCTGCGACGCCTCGGCCCAGAACGCGACGGGGTCGGCGGCCGCGCGGGCGTGCTCGGCCGAGGTGACGTTGGCCCCCTCGACGAGCGCAGGAGGCGCGGCGAAGGTCCGTCGCTCGTCGAGCAGGTTCGAGATGGTGTCGCTGGTGGCCATGCGTCCCACGCTACGGGCGGCACGCCGGTGGCGGGCGTCGCGGGGCAACGCTGCGTAACGCGCGGGGACCGTGGCGGCGACGGGCGAGACCGTCGGCTCTTGTCGTTCAGGATGCGACGTGAGATATTGGTATGTCACGTGATTCCGACCCGAGAGAGAAGCATGTCCGACTCGACCCCCCACCGTCCTCCGTCCGCTCCCTCGTCGTCGCGTCGGGGTGGTGCTTCCTCGACGGGCGGCGGGTCGGCAGCTTTCCGTCGCGACGTCCAGGGGTTGCGCGCCGTCGCCGTCGTCGCGGTCGTGCTCGAGCACGTCTCGGGCTGGCCGCACGGCGGCTTCGTGGGCGTCGACGTCTTCTTCGTGATCTCGGGCTTCCTGATCACCGGGTTGTTGCTCCGTGAGCACGCTCGGACGGGCCGCATCTCGCTGGCCGACTTCTACCGTCGCCGGGTCCGACGCCTCCTGCCGGCGGCGCTCGTCGTCGTCGCCGCGACCCTGCTCGCCGCGACGGTCCTCCTGCCCGACCGCCGCGTGGTCGGGCTCGGGATCGACGCCCTCTACTCCCTCGCCTTCGTGGCCAACTGGCACTTCGCCGCCGTGGGCACCGACTACTTCACCGCCGACGGACCCGTCTCGGCCTTCCAGCACCTCTGGTCGCTCTCGGTCGAAGAGCAGTTCTACGCGTTCTGGCCGCTCCTCGTGATCGTCGTCCTCGGCTTCGGCCTGCGGCGTCCGGGGCGCCCCGCGGCCGTCTCCCGCGAGGCGGGCACGGGGTCGGGGTCGGGCCGACGGCTCGTGCTCGCGGCCGTGATCACCGCCCTCTGCGCGGCGTCGTTCGTCTGGGCCGTGGTCGACACGGCGGGCGACCCGACGGGCGCCTACTTCTCGACGCTGACCCGGGTCTGGGAACTCGGGCTCGGTGCCCTGGCGGCGCTGGCCGTTCCGCTGACCCGGCGGTTGCCGCGGGCGATCGGCACGACGCTCGGCTGGCTCGGTCTCGTCGGCATCCTGGCGAGCGTCGTGGTCGTCGACGGGCAGACCGCGTTCCCGGGCCCGTGGGCAGCGCTTCCCGTGGTCGCGACCCTGGCGGTCGTCGTGGGCGGCGGCGTGCCCGGGGCCGTCGCACCGGCGCCCCTGGCGAACCGGGTCACCGACTACCTGGGTGCGATCAGCTACTCGCTCTACCTCTGGCACTTCCCGATCGTCGTCATGATCCGCGCGGTCGTGCCCGAGGGCGAGCTGCTGGCCTACCCCCTGTCGCTCGGCTTCGCCGTGGTGGGTCACCACCTCGTCGAGAAGCCCTTCATCTCGTCGCCCCTGCTAGCCCCGCGACGGGGCGAGGGCCGTCGTCGGCTGTGGCGTCGCTGGGCCGACGACCAGGCGCCGTCCGCCGGTCGGGCCGCCCTCGGGGGCCTCGGCATGCTGGCCGTCGTGATGGTGGTGGCCGCGGTGGTCTCGGTCCGGCCCGTGGCGGCGCCGCCCGTGCTCCCGCCCGTCGCAGGGGGCACCGGCCTCGGGGCCTCCGTCGAGGCCGGGGCGTCCGACGGCGGTGCCGACGGCGACGGCGTCGACGGCTCCGGTCCGGTCGGTCCGGCCGAGGGGGCGATGGCCGAGTCGGTCCGGGCCGCGCTGGCGGCGACCTCGTGGCCGACGCTGACCCCCGACCCGGGCGACACCATGCCGTTCGGGGCGAACAACGACTGCGGTCGCGTCGATCTGCCCCTGCCGCGCGCCGAGTGCACCTTCGGCACCGGCGACAAGACGGTCGTCCTCGTGGGCGACTCGACGGCCGCCGCCGAGCTGGATGCCGTGGTCGAGATCGTCGAACCGGACGACAGCGGGTGGCGCCTGGTCGCGCTGCCCCTGTTCGGCTGCCCGTTCGTCGATCTCGCCGTCGCCCAGAATTCCGACCCCGAGAGCTGCACCACCCACCAGGCCGACGCCGTCCGGACGATCGTCGAGACGGCACCCGACCTGCTCGTCGTCACGAACTCCTTCGTCCCGTTCGAACACGCCGACACCGGCGCACCCGTGACGCCGCGCGAGTACGCCGAGGCACTGCAGCGCCAGCTCGAGTCGGTGGGCGGCGCGGCGACGCGCACCGTGTTCGTCACGCCCCCGCCGGCACACCGGTCGCTCGACGACTGCTACCGCCCGGGCGGCTCGCCCGTCGACTGCATCTCGTCCGTGTCGGCGGATCACGCCGCCAACCTCGCCGAGACGCAGAAGACGATGAGCGCCCTGGGCGGTTCCCTCGTCGACACGTCGCGGTTCCTCTGCGTCGACGGGCTCTGCCCCGCCTTCGTCGACGACGTGCCCGTCAAGCGGGACTTCACCCACTACACGGGGGCGTTCGACGCCAAGCTCGCCCCCGTGCTGCGCGAACTCGTCTTCGAAGCCGAAGCCGAAGCCGAGGCCGAGGGCGGCCCGGCCGCCTGACGTCCGGCCGTCAGACGCCCGGCCACCTGACGCCCGGACGAGCACGGGCCCCGGGGCGCCGGGCCGCCTAGCCGCCTCGTCCGCGAGTCCCTCGAACGGGAGGCGGGATCGTGACCCCGTCGTGACCGGTCGCCGCCTATCGTTGCCAGGTGACCCACAGCCCTCGACGCCGTCCCGCTCGTCGATCGACCCGTGCCGTGGGTGGGGCAGCGCTCGCCGCGGTCCTCGTGTTCGCACCGGTCACGGCCGTCGCCGCGGACGCCCCGGCGACCGCCGCCTCGTCACCGGCTCCGACGGCCTCCTCGTCACCGGCCCCCACGGCCGGCGTGCCCGAGCTCTCCGCGCCCGCCTCGAGCGCGACGCCTGCCGCAGCCCCCGCAGCCCCCGCCGCCCCCGCCGCGGCTGCCGTCGATGCGATGAACTACGTCGTCAACGCGGTGCCGGGCGCCGTCACGACCGAGGCGGCCTCGGCCGCGGTGGTCGCCGCGGGCGGCACCGTCCTCGCCCGGTGGGACGAGATCGGGGTGGTGACCGCTCGGTCGACCGCCGCCGGTTTCGTCGACCGGGTCCGCGCCTCCTCGTCCGTCGAGTCGGCCGGCCCGACCCGGACGGCCGCCGTCCGTGCGACGCCCGACGCCGACGCGGGTGGCGACGCCGAGTCCTCTGCCGTCCCGTCGACGGGAGTGCAGGCGACCGGTCTGGCCGAGCGGGTCGCCGACGTCGCCGATCCCGGCGAGGAGCGGCGGTGGAACGACCAGGCCGTCCACGCCGCCGAGGCGCGTGCGGTGCAGCCCGGGACCCCCGCCGTGCTGGTCGGCGTGCTCGACAGCGGCATCGACGCGACGCACCCCGACCTCGTCTCGCAGGTCGACCCGGCCGCCTCCGTGGGTTGCAGCGTGGACGGCGTCGCCGACCCCGACCCCGCCGCCTGGGCGCCGTCGTCCGACGCCGCGACGAGCACCCGCGAGCACGGCACGCACGTGGCGGGCATCATCGCCGCGGCCGACGACGGCCGGGGTGTCGTCGGGGTCGCGCCGGGCGTGCGGCTGGCCAGCGTCAAGGTCGTCGACGCGGACGGCTTCATCTACCCCGAGTACGCGATCTGCGGCTACATGTGGGCGGCGCAGCAGCAGATGGACGTGACGAACGCGAGCTTCTTCGTCGACCCGTGGGCCGCCTGGTGCTCGGCCGACCCCGACCAGGCCCCGGCCCTCGACGCGGTCGCGCGGGCGGTCGCCTGGTCCCAGCACGAGGGCGTCCTCGACGTGGCGGCCGCCGGCAACGCCACGGTCGGTGCCGTCGCCGTCGACCTCGCCCACAAGACCGCCGACTCGCTCAGCCCGAACGACTCGACCCCGCAGCCGGGGCGCGACGTCTCGCAGGGGTGCTCGCAGCTGCCCGCCGAGGTCGACGGCGTCGTCACCGTCTCGTCGGCCCAGCAGGGCGGCAGCTCGATCGAGAAGTCCCGGTTCTCGAACTACGGTGCGGGCGTCGTGGACCTGACGGCCCCCGGGGCCGCCGTGCTCAGCACGGTCCCCGGTGGCGGGTTCGCCGCCCTCAGCGGGACCTCGATGGCGGCTCCGCACGTCGCCGGGGTCGCGGCCCTGCTGGCGAGCGTGCACCCGGGCGCGACCCCGGCCGAACTGCGGGACCTGCTCGCCCGGCAGGCCGGCGGCGAGACTCCCTCCGAGTACTTCGGGGCCGGCATGGTCGACGCTTTCGCGGCCGTGACCGAAGACCGGGGACGCGGGGCGGTCGCCGTCGCCCCCGACGGCGTGCTGCAGGCGGGCGCGGCGGCCACCCTGCGGGGCGCCGGCTTCGTGCCCGGTGAGACGGTCCGGGCCGAGGGCGACGCGTTCGACGACTCGACGTCGACCGTCGCCGATCAGCGTGGCCGGGTCCAGCTGCCCGTCCGGCTCTCGCCCGGCACCCCGACGGGTCCCCTGTCGTTCTCCGTGGTCGGGTCGTCGGGCTCGGGCGCGGTCGTCGACGTCGAGGTGCAGGAGGCGCTGGCCGGCCCGGTCGTCACCTCACCGGCCGACGGCGACCGTCTGCCCTCGGGGCAGGCCGTGGTCGTCGAGGGCACTTCGATCGACTCCGCCCGCGTCGCCGTCACCGTCGAGCCCGCCGGGAGCCCGCCCGCCGGGGACCTGCCCGCCGGGGACCTGCCCGCGACGGCCCGGGCCTTGGCGGCCGCTCCCGCCGCTGCCGAGTCCTCGACGGTCCGTGCCGAGCAGGACGGCACGTTCCGCGCGACGTTCGCCGGCCTCGCCGCCGGTGCCTGGCAGGTCTCGGCCGTCACCTGGACCGTGGACGACGTCGTCTCGGCGACCGGTACCGCCGTCCTCTTCGCCGTCGACCCGGTCCCGGCTCCCGTGCCGGGTGACGAGGCCGGCGTCCCGGCCGAGCCCGGGGCCGCACCGGCCGGTCCGGGGTCGGCGTCGCCCACGCCGGGCTCCTCGCCGGGCGAGGCCGTCGTCCCGACGGGTGCCCCGGGGCGCCCGCTCGCCGCCGACCCGGCCCGCGCCTCCTCGGCCGCTCTCGCGTGGACCGGTTCGGAGCCGGGTCCCGTGGCCCTCGCCGCCCTGTTGATCGTCGCGTTCGGCGTGGTCGGCGTCGGCGTCGGGCGGCGTCGTCGCGTCGACGAGACCCGCTAGCGGCGGCCCGCCCGCTCGTCAGTCCAGCACGGGTCGTCGCACGAGGGAGGCCGGTCGACGGCTCGTCAGGGCACTGCCGGCGGCGACGACGAGGGGAAGCCCGACGGCCACGACGGCGAGCACCCACCACGGTGGGGCGAACGGCAGGTCCGAGGCCCAGACCATGGCCCCCGTCGGCACCAGCCCCAGGATCGTGCCCAGCACGGCACCCGTGCCCACGACCACCACGCCCTGCCAGAACGACATGGCGCGTCGCTGGGCGTCCGTGCCTCCGACGGCCTGCATGGTCACCTGGTCGCTCAGGCCCTCGGCGCGGGCCAGCCCCAAGGCGACCGCGGCCGCCGCGGCGCAGACGAGGGTCGTCGCGAGGAGTGCCAGGACGAGGGCCAGGTCGAGGCCCCGATCGACGGGACTCGTCTCGACCGTCGCCCGGCCGTCGGTGGCGGTGGTGACCGCGGCCCGGAGGCCGGCGGCCTCGTCCTCGGTCGGTTGCCGGTCGGTGACCATCACGACGGCACGCTGGGTCAGCTCGAAGCCCAGCCGCTCGGCGGTGCCGGGGCTCATCAGGACGGCCCCGGTGCTGAGCGTCGTCGGACGCTGGACGACGGCCGGGAGCGACACGGACGTCGAGGGGGTGGCCGAGGCGTCGAAGCCGTCCACGACATCGGCCGGGGTGGCGAGACCGATGGTGGCCTCGCCGTCGACGACGAGCGACGGGTCGAAGGCGATGACGCCGCCCGACTCGAACGCGGCGCGGGCGGCCGTGGACGGAGCGGCCCCCAGGGTCACGGCGAGGCCGTCCTCGTCGGTCACGATGATGTTGTCCTGTGACGTGAACGACCCGAGCGGGTAGTCGCAGGCAGGGTCGGCATCGGTGATCCGCTGCGCCTCACGGGACGACAGGCCCTCGAGGCGCCCCGTCGACGAGTCGCAACGGTCGGGGACGGTCAGCACGGCCCACGGCGTGACCGCGTCGACGGCGACCGGGGCGCCGTTCGAGTCGTAACCGCTGGGGACCGGGGTCTGCCACACGGCACGGTCGCTCACCGGGAGGCCGCGCGCGACGGCGGCGACGGCCGCGGAGTCGAGCGAGGCCGCCTCGGGGGAGCCGCCCGGCACGCGGAGGTCGGACGCCTGGTCGTACGAGATCGCCACGGTGCCCGCCGGGTAGGGGCGGTAGAAGGAGTCCTCGGACTGTCGTGCGGCCGCGGTCGACATCGAGACGCCGAACACCGCGACGAACACCGCCGTGGTGACGGCCGCCACGGCGGGAGCCGTGCGGGCGGCGCCGTGGGAGGCGTCGCGCAGGGCGAGCCGCAACGGCATGGGTGCGAGCGTGGACGCGCGCCCGAGCCGACGGACGAGCGCCGGCACGAGCAGCAGGACGCCGACGAGGGCGGCCACGGCGGAGACCGCGAGGCCGACGAACGCCGCCCACCACCAGCGCGAGCCGACCGGGACCGAGGTGGCGTACGAGACCCATCCCGCCCCGAAGCAGGCGAGGACGCCGCCGACGACGAGGACGCCGGCGAGCACGGCGGACCGTCGGCCGCGGCCCCGGTCCGACGCGGCGTCCACCGCGCCGGAGGCCGTCCCGCCGCGCAGCGAGTCCATCACGTCGACCCGGGCGGCACGGCGCGCGGGCACCACGGCCGCGATCCACGACACGGCGACGGCGAAGAGTCCGATGCCCGCGACCACGACCCCGGGGACGTGGACGCCCCAGAAGGCGAACGGGCCCACGTCGACGCCGGCTCGACGGGCGAGGGCGACGACGCCGATGCCGAGGTCGACGCCCACGGCGAGACCGGTGACCGCGGCGACGACGCCGACCCACACCCCCTGCCGCGTCACGATCCGGGTCAGCGTGCGCTGGTCGGCCCCGACCGCGGCGAGCACGGCCAGGGTGCGGCGTTGCCGACGGGCCCCGACCCCGAAGGCCGCCCCCGCGAGCAGGGCGACCTCGGCGCCGGCGAAGACGGCGAAGACCACGCCGAGGGCGGCGTAGGTGCCCGTGCTGCCGTAACCCGCCTCGCTCTCGAGCCCGGGGGTGCCCTCGGGCGGAGGGTCGGCGACCACCGCCGCCGACCAGACGACGAATCCCGCGCGCCCCAACTCGCGCACCTCGTCCCAGTCGACGGCGTCGCCCACGAGGTACTGCTCGGACGACGTCGACGACGCCGAGGTCGTCGACGACGGGTCGGGCAGGCCCGCCGCCAGGTCGTCGCGGGCGAACACCTGCCGGTCGTCCGTGCCGCCGCCGACCTCGGACATGATGCCGACGACCGTGACCTCGAGGTCGCGCGGGCCGTCGGCGCCGGGGACGCGGTGCACGGTCGTGGTCGATCCCGTCTCGAGCCCGTCGTCGCGGGCGAGGGCGGGCGTGACGAGCACCTCGTCGCCCCGCTCGGCGGCCCGCCCCCGCTCGAGCACGTAACGGCCCTCGAAGGCCGGGTCGGTCACCGGTCCGATCACGACGCCGGCAGGGGACGTGCCGACCCGGGTCCAGAGGGTGCGCAGGGTGAGCGTCCGCTCGACCCCGGGCACGACGTCGGCCGGCGGGCGGTAGGTCACCTCGTCGCCCGACCACTGGTTCAGCCCCCGGACGGACTGCCGGGTCTCGTAGCCGGTCCAGTGCACCCGGGCGGCCGTCTGGCCCAGCGTCGAGGTGATCTCCTGCCGGGTCGTGGGCATCGCGCTCGCGACGAGCACCGCCGCCCCCGAGGCGCCGGCCACGGGCAGCGCGATCAGCAGCACGACCATCACGTACTCGCGCAGGCGCCTGAGCACCTGTCGACGCGCGACGAGGCCGCCGGCCGTCACCGCGCCTCCGGGGTCAGCAGCGACTCGGGCCCCCGCGGCGCGGACTCGTCGACGAGGCGGCCGTCGCGGAGGAACACGATCCGGTCGGCCCAGGCGGCGTGGCGGGCGTCGTGCGTGACGAGCAGGCCCGCGGCACCCGCGTCGACCCGTTCGCGCAACAGGCCCATGACCTCGTCGCCCGTGCTGCTGTCGAGCGCGCCGGTCGGCTCGTCGGCGAGCACCAGGCGACGGCTGCCGACGAGGGCGCGGGCGATCGCGACGCGCTGCTGCTCGCCGCCCGAGAGCTCGGCGGGGAAGGCCCGTCCTCGAGCGGCCAGGCCCAGGGTGGCCAGCGCGTCGTCGGCGGCACGCCGGGCGGCACGGGTGCCGATGCCGTCGAGTTCGAGCGGCAGGGCGACGTTCTCGGCCGCGGTCAACGTCGAGACGAGGTTGAACTGCTGGAACACGAAGCCGACCGACCGTCGTCGCACCCGCGCGACCTCGGCCGCGCTCAGGTCGGCGAGCCAGGTGCCGTCGACCTGCACGTGCCCTGCGGTCGGCGTCGTCAGGCCGCCCGCGATCGCCAGCAAGGTCGACTTGCCCGAGCCGGACGCGCCCATGACGGCGACCAGCTCGCCCTCGAGGACGGTCAGGCTCACGCCGTCGAGGGCGGTGCGGGCGAGGTCGCCGGTTCCGTGTTCGTGCCCCACCGCGAGCAGGGTCAGCACCTCGGCGCGCTCGGTCACGACCGACCTCGTGCGGCCCGCGCCGGCCCCGGCGTCCGGGCAGGGGACCCGGGCCCGCTCGTCGTCGGGGCCACGGCCTCGACCGCCCACTGCCGTTCGGCGAGCGACGCCCGGCGCAGGCTCGACTCGACGTGGTCGAGCCAGCGCACCTCGGCCTCGGCCGCGAAGATCATCGAGTCGACGACGAGGCGCCAGGCGAACTCGCCGGGCGCCTCCGGGTCGCCCCCGGCGTGCTTGGTCCGGGTGAGTCGCTGCAGCTTCGCCAAGGAGGCGCGGCGCTGCGTCTGCACGAGCGTCGCCACGTCCACCCCCGGCAGGGTCGCGGCGAGGGCGAACTTGAGCGGCAGCTCGTCACGGGTGGCGTCGGGGGTGTCGACGGCCGTCCCGAGCCAGTGGGCGACCTCGGCCCGTCCGGCGGCCGTGATGCGCCAGAGTCGTTGGTGTTCTCCGGCGGCCTGCCCGGTGCCCGCCACCGAGGCCTCGGCGGCGGGCGACCCGTCGGACCCGGGCGATCCGTCGGACCCGGGCGATCCGTCGGACCCCGGCGACCCGTCGGCCTCGGGCGACGTGTCGCGGGGCGAGGGCTCGTCACGCTCGACGAGGCCGTCGCGGTCGAGCCGGTCGAGGGTGGAGTACACCTGGCCGACGTTGAGCGGCCAGGTGGACCCGGTGCGTCGGTCGAACTCGCTGCGCAACTGGTAGCCGTACCCCGGGCCCTGGTCGAGGATCGCCAGCAGGCCCAGTCGCACGGTCACGGGGCCGCCTCGCCGTCCGGTCGTGCCGTCACGTGGCCTCCTGTGGTCGAGTCGCGGCGTCGCCTCGTGGCGCCCGTGCATACCGAGTATGCCCCGCATCGTCGACTCCGACAAACGGCACCCGCGACGTCCGTCGACGGCGCCCTCGACGGCGCCCGCGTCGACGTCCGCGCCGGCGGCACCCGACGGCCGTCCCGCACCGGCCGGGGCAGGAGGCGCGGGTCGGCCCCGGGCACCGACCGACCTAGGATGGTCCGCGACCCGCCGCCGCCCTCCTGGAGGACCTCTCGTGACCAAGGCCCCGACCGTCTACGACGTGGCCGCCCACGCCGACGTGTCGATCGCGACGGTGTCGAGGGTGCTGCGCCGTCCCGACGACGTGCGCCCCGAGACCCGGAGCCGGGTGCTCGAGTCGGTGCGTGCCCTCGGCTACGTGCCGAGCGGCGCGGCCCGCGGCCTCGCCGGCCGACGCACGGGCGTGCTCGGCCTCTTCCTGCCGGGCCACGACGGCATCGACGGCCCCGAACCCGACTGGGCCCGGGTGTCGGACGCCTCGCGCATCCCGCTGATCGACGATCGCGAGCGGGCGGACCCGCCGACCGTCGTCGACCCGGGCCGCGGTGCGGCGACCCTCACCGCGCCTCCTCGGGGCGACCACGCGTCGAACCCGGCGAACCTGTACTTCGACGAGGTGCTGCGCGGCGCCGAGGTCGAGGCCTGGCGACGGGGCTTCGCCCTCATGGTCGCCGCCGGGCGGGGGTCGAGCCGCGAGGTGATGGTCAACGACATCGCGGGTCGGGTCGACGGGCTCGCGGTGCTGGCCCAGACGGTGCCGGGCGACCTGCTGGCGCACGTGGCACGACGCATCCCGGTCGTCGTGCTCGCCGACTCGCGACCGGGCGACGACCTCGACCACGTCGGCGTCGACAACGTCGCCGGCATGCACGCCCTGACCGACTTCGTGCTGGGGTCGCGGGGGGTTCGCGACGTCGCCTACGTCGCCGGACCGTCCGACTCGCCCGACGAACTCGACCGTCACGCCGGTTTCGACCGGGCCGTCGAGGCGCACCGTGCGTCCGGCGCGCGCGTCACGGTCCGGGTCGAGCCGGGCGAGTTCTCCCGTGCCGGCGGTCGTCGTGCGGCGGCGGCCCTGCTCGAGGCCGGCGACCTGCCCGGAGCCGTCCTCTGCGCGAACGACCAGTCGGCCCTCGGCGTCCTCGACGTCTTCGGCGAGCAGGGCGTCGACGTGCCCGGTCGCGTGCTCGTGACGGGGTTCGACGGCATCGACGCCGGCCGGTTCTCCCGGCCCCGGCTCACCACGGTGCGTCAGCCGATGGGCGAGCTCGGCCGCATCGCCGTCCGGACGGTCGTCCGGCGACTGACCGACCCGGGAGCACCCGCGCAGCGGGTCACCCTGCCGGTCGAGGTGCTGCTCCGCGAGAGCTGCCCCGCGCCCTGAGCGTGGCCCGCCCGCGAGCCCGCCGGCGCCTCCGCCCGCGAGCCCGCCTGCGCCCCCGCCAGCGAGTCGGCCGGCGCCTCCGCCCGGTCCTACCCCAGTCCGCGCTGCCCGGTGTCGGCACCCGTGACGCTGCCGTCGTCCGGCCCGAAGACGAAGTAGTGCACGCGGTCGGCGTCGACGCCGTGACCGATCAGGGCCGCCCGGGCGATCGCCATGAACGGCACCGGCCCGCACAGGAACACCCGGTGCGACGCGGTGAGGTCGACCCGGGCCAGGTCGATCGGGTCGAGGTAGACCCCGGGCCCGTCGATGGACGCCTCGGCCAGCGCGCTGAGCGCCGACAGCGACCCCTGCGTGTAGCTGACCCGCAGCGTCGCGTTCGGCATCGACGCGACCAGCGCCTCGAGCTCGACGCGGTGGGCGTGCCGCTCGGGGGTGCGCTCGAAGTGCAGGACCGTCACGACGCGGTCGGGCTCGGTGCGGGCCAGGTGGTCGAGCATGCCGAGCACGGGCGTGCAGCCGATGCCCGCCGAGACGAACAGCAGCGGGGCGTCGTCGAGGTCGTCGATCGTCAGCGACCCGATCGGGGGCGAGACGCTCACCACGTCGCCCACCCGCAGCTCGCGCATCAGGTGCGACGAGACCTCGCCGTCGGGGGCGGGCGGTTCGCCGACCAGCAGCCGTGCGCTGATGCGCCACTGCTCGTCGTGCCCGCCGCGCAGGCTGTACTGCCGGATCTGCCGGGCTCCGTCGGGCAGCCGCACCTGCACCGACGCGAACTGGCCGGCACGGTACCGCGGCAGCGTCTCGCTGTCGGCCGAGACGAGGGTGAGTGCGACGACGTCCTCGGCCTCGACGCGGTGTTCGGTGACGAGGGCCTCGCGCCACTCCTCGCCCGGCTCGAGGTCGGCCTGCCGGTAGATCGCCTCGACCGTCGTCACCATCTCGTCGCGGGCCTGCCGGTAGACGGCCGACCACGCGTCGGCGACCTCGGCCGTGAGCCGGGGGCCGAGGGCGGCCGCGAACGCGTCGCCGAGGTGCCGCTCGAACAGGTCGTACTCGTCGCGGGTGACGCCGAGCGCCGCGTGCCGCTGGGCCAACCGCGAGACGATCTCGCCGGGCGTCGCCGGTGCGAGGGTCGGCGCCCCGGCCTGGCCGACGGCGTCGGCGTCGCCGTCGACGCCGGACGGTCCGCCCCCGAGGAGGCGCGATGCCGGTCGCCACCGGCGGCACGCGTCGACCCCGGGGCCGCGTCGAGGACGGCCTGGGCGAGCGCCACGATCGTGCGGGCGAGCTCGCGCTGCTGCCGCCCCTGGGCGAGGTCGCCCCGGTTGAACTGGTCCCGCAACAGATCGGGTCGCGTCGCGAACAGGCGGCGGTAGAAGTCGTCGGCGATGTCGTGCGCCCGCTCGGCGACCACGGGCAGCGAGGCGCGGAGCGCTCGCAGCTGCGTCGTGCTGGCCATGCGGGTCCCTCCGGTCGGCCGGGGTGCCGTGACCGGCACCCGACGCCGATTCTGGCGTGCGGGCCCTGGCATCCCCTGACGGTTGGCTCGGCGTCGAACGACCTCGCGCCTCCTCGGGGCCTCTCGACGGGCCCGACCACTTGCTTCCCTGTGATGTATGCGCTTACAGTGGGCCCAGCTCACCTCGACGACGAATGAGAGAACGTGGCGATGACGCACGCGACACCCCCTCGGCGACACCCACGCCGACGCTTCCGCACGCTCGCGGCCCTGGCAGCGGCCACGGCCGCCGTGCTCGTGGCCACCGGCTGCAGCATCCAGATCCGCAGCCAGCCCGACCCCAGCATCGGGGCCGACACGATGCTGATCAACGCCGACAAGGGCAACCCGCAGTTCGAGCGCAACTTCAACCCGTTCCTCACGAACAAGCGGACGGCCTCGACCTGGATCTACGAGCCCCTGCTCGAGATCAACCCGCTCGACGGTGAGATCACGCCCTGGCTCGCGAGCGAGACCGTCCTGCCCGACGCGCGCACGATCGACATGACGATCCGCGACGGCGTCGAGTGGTCCGACGGCACGCCCATGACCCCGGCCGACGTGGTCTACACGTTCGACCTCATCAAGGCGAACCCCACGCTCGACCTCAAGGGTGCGTGGCAGCACATCGACACGATCGAGCAGCAGGGCGACCACGTGGTCTTCCACCTGCAGACCGACGACGTGCCGGCCATGGAGATCATCGGTCAGACGACGATCGTCCCCGAGCACCTGTGGAAGGACGTCGACGACCCCACGACCTTCCGCAACCCCGACCCGGTGGGCACCGGACCGTTCACGCTCGGCAACTACTCGCCGCAGCAGTACTCGATGGACAAGAACGAGACCTACTGGCAGGCCGACACCATCGAGATCGGTCACCTGATCCTGCCCGCGACGAACAACCAGCTCGACACCGTCACGCGCGGTTACGACTGGTCGTACTCGTTCATCAGCGACGTCGAGGGCACCTGGGGTGCCGCCAGCCCCGACAACCAGTTCTGGTTCCCGCCGGGCGGCGTGATCGGGCTCGTGCCGAACCTCACCAAGGCGCCCTTCGACGACGTGAACGTGCGTCGTGGCATCGCGCTGGCGCTCGATCGCGGCCCCATCGCCGAGTCGGCCACCGAGGGCTACCTCGAGCCGGCCGGTCAGACCGGGCTCATCCTGCCCAACCAGCAGGACGACCTCGACCCGTCGATCCCGAACGCCGGCATCCTCGAGCAGGACGTCGACGGCGCCCTCGCGGCCTTCGCCCAGTCGGGCTACACGCAGCAGGGTGACGAGCTGGTCGGCCCCGACGGCCAGCAGCTCAAGATCACGATCCTGACGGCCAACGGCTACACCGACTGGCTGCGGGCCGTGCAGGAGGTGCGGGGCCAGTTGGGCGCGATCGGCATCGACGTGCAGATCCAGGCTCCCCAGCCGGCCGGCTACCAGTCGGCCATCGCGAACGGCGAGTTCGACATGGCGATGGGCGGCATGGGCAACGGCAACGTGTACCAGGCCTACAACAACCTGCTGAACAGCCAGTTCGCCACCCCGGTCGGCGAGACCACGGCGGCCAACTTCGAGCGGTTCAGCGACCCGGCGGTCGACCAGCTGCTCGACGACTGGAAGGCCACGACCGACCCCGAGCAGCAGAAGCAGTACGCCTTCCGGTTGCAGAACGTCGTCTACGACCAGCTGCCCGTGATCGGCCTCTACTACGGCGGGCTCTGGGGTCTGTTCAACGACTCGAAGTTCACCGGCTGGCCCACCGCCGAGAACCCGTACATGGCACCGCAGAACTACGACCAGGCACCGCTGCTGATCTTCACGAAGCTCAAGCGCGTCGACCAGGAAGAGGGCGACCAGTGAAGTACGCAGCCCAGAAACTCGGCCTGTTCGTGCTCACCCTGTGGGCCGCGGTCACCCTGAACTTCATCCTGCCGCGGCTGATGCCCGGCAGCCCGACCGACGCCGCGATCGCGAAGTTGTCGCTGAACGGTCCGGTCAGCGCGGCGACCCGTTCCGCCATCGAGGCCCAGCTCGGCGTGCCGGACGGCAACGTGCTCCAGCAGTACGTCAGCTACCTCGGCCAAGTCGTGCGTCTGGACTTCGGCACGAGCTACACGTTCTTCCCCGAGACGGTCGGCCACCTGGTCGGCCAGGCCCTGCCGTTCACGCTGATCCTCGTCGGGGTCTGCACGATCATCGCCTTCGTGCTCGGCACCCTGATCGGCGTCGCGGCGGCGTGGAAGCGCGGCACCTGGCTCGACTCGCTGCCCACCCTGTCGGGCAGCTTCATGAGCACGTTCCCGTACTTCTGGACCGCCCTGCTGCTGCTGTTCTTCCTGGGCTACGTGCTGCACTGGTTCCCGACCACGGGGGCCTACGGTGCCACGACCACGCCCGGGTTCACGCCGGCCTTCGTCGGCGACGCCCTGCAGCACGCGGTGCTGCCGGCCATCACCATCCTGCTGACGAGCCTCGGCGGCTGGATCCTCGGCATGCGCAACGCGATGATCTCGACGCTAGGTGACGACTACGTCACCTTCGCCGAGGCCAACGGGCTCAAGGGCCGCACGGTCGCCGTGCGCTACGCCGCCCGCAACGCGATCCTGCCCAACCTGACCGGCTTCGGCCTCGCCCTGGGTGGTGTGGTCGGCGGCTCGATCCTCGTCGAGCAGGTGTTCGGCTACCCCGGCATCGGCTACCTGCTGTTCAACGCCGTCATCGGCCAGGACTACCCGCTGATGCAGGCCCTCTTCCTGATGATCACGGTCAGCGTGCTCGTCGCCAACTTCCTCGTCGACATCTTGTACGGCGTGCTCGACCCAAGGACCCGCCGATGACCTCCACCGTGTCCGTCCACCTGCCCGAAGGCGCGCCCCCCACCGGGCCCGCCGAGCAGAAGGCGCCCAGTCGCTGGCTCACCATCGGCCGCATGGCCGCGACCATCTGGTCGAACCCCAAGGCGAAGATCGGCGTCGTCATCTTCGGCGTCTTCGTGCTCGTCGCGATCTTCGCCCCGCTGCTCGCCCCCTTCGGCGCCAGCGAGAACGGCTTCGAGCGCAACGCCGACGCCAGCTGGGCCCACTGGATGGGCACGACGGCGGCCGGCGAGGACGTCCTCAGCCAACTGATCTACGGCGCCCGCATCAGCGTCTTCGTCGGTGTCGTGGCGGGCGTGCTGTCGACCCTGGTCGCCGTGGCGATAGGGCTCAGCTGGGGCTACATGAAGGGCTTCGGCGGCGACGTCGTCGGCTTCGTCGTCAACCTGTTCCTCGTGATCCCCGGTCTGCCCCTGATGATCGTCATCGCGGCCTACCTGCAGAACGGCGGCATCACCGTGATCCTCGCGGTGATCGTCATCACGGGCTGGGCGTGGGGAGCCCGCGTGCTGCGCAGCCAGACGCAGTCCCTGCGCTCGCGTGACTTCGTCACGGCGGCACGGTTCTCGGGCGAGAGCGCGGGACGCATCGTGTTCCGCGAGATCCTGCCCAACATGACCTCGCTGATCACCGGCTCGTTCTTCGGCGCCGCGACCAGTGCGATCCTCGCCGAGGCCGGCCTCGAGTTCCTGGGGCTCGGCGACTCGTCGATCGTCAGCTGGGGCACGATCCTCTACTGGGCCCAGAACTCGAACGCCCTGCTCACCGGCCAGTGGATCCTGCTCTTCGCGCCCGGCCTCTGCATCGCCCTGCTGGCGATGAGCCTGACCCTGATCAACTTCGGCGTCGACGCCGTCGGCAACCCTCGACTTCGCGAAGGCGCGAAGCAGAAGAAGGAGGCGCGCAAGTGACCGCCACGGACCTCACCACCGCAGACCGCGCCTCCTCGTCGTCCGACGACGTGCTGCTCGACGTCCGCGACCTCAGCGTCGTCTACGAGAGCGCCGGCGCCGAGCCCGTGCAGGCCGTCGACCACGTGTCGTTCCGGCTCAAGCGGGGCGAGTTCGTCGGCCTGGTCGGCGAGTCCGGCTCGGGCAAGTCGACGCTCGGCTACGCGCTGACCCGGCTGCAGAAGCCGCCGGCGCGCACCAACGGCGGCAGCATCTGGTTCGACGGTGCCGACGTCCGCGACCTCGACACCGAGGCCCTGCGTCAGCAGCGTCAGGGCGGCTTCGCGATGGTGCTGCAGTCGGGCATGAACGCGTTGAACCCGGTGCGCACGATCCGCAACCACTTCGTCGACGTGTTCAAGGCCCACGGTCACGTGCCGCGTGACCGGTGGCACAGCCGCGCCGCCGAGCTGGTCGCGAAGGTCGAGCTCGACGCGGGCGTGCTCGCCCGGTTCCCCGGCGAGCTGTCGGGCGGCATGCGCCAGCGCGTCTCGATCGCCCTCGCCCTGTCGCTCGAGCCGCAGCTGATGGTCTTCGACGAGCCGACCACGGCGCTCGACGTGCTCGTGCAGCACGCCGTGATGGACACGATCATCTCGCTGCAGCAGAGCGAGGGCTTCACCGCCGTCCTGATCAGCCACGACCTCGGGATCGTGCTCGAGTCGGCCCAGCGCGTGCTCGTGATGCACGAGGGTCGCATCGTCGAGGACGGTCGCTCGGCCGACGTGCTCGCCGACCCGCAGGACGACTACACGAAGATGCTGCTGTCGCACTACGCCGACCCTCGTGCCGAGGTCGTGTCGCTGCCCGGGTTCGAGGACCGCTCGGTCCGCCGGGCCCGGGGCGACCGCCGCGTCGACACGACGACCTCGGTGCCGACCGTCGCCACGCGCGGCCAGCGCACGGCGCAGCACGCGATCACCGTGAGCGGCGTGACCAAGACCTACGCGCCTCCCCGTCGGGGCGACGACCCCGTGCGGGCCGTCCGCGACGTGTCGTTCACGCTCGAACCGGGCCAGTCGCTCGCTCTCGTCGGGCAGAGCGGCTCGGGCAAGAGCACGATCGCCAAGCTCGTCACGGGCGTCGAGAAGCCGACGAGCGGCAGTGTCACGTTCGGGGACACCGACGTCACGGCGCTCCGCGGCCGCGCCCTGCGCAGCTTCCGCAGCGACGTGCAGATGGTCTTCCAGGACCCGTACGCGGCGCTGAACCCGCTGCACACGGTCGAGTACACGCTCACGCGTCCCGTCGTGAACTACACCGGCCTGACCGGTCAGGAGGCGCGGCGCCGGGTGCTCGAGCTGCTCGAGACGGTCGGTCTGACGCCGGTCGAGCAGTTCGCGGCCAAGCTGCCGCACCAGCTGTCGGGTGGCCAGCGGCAACGCGTCGTGATCGCCCGGGCCCTCGCGAGCGACCCGCAGGTGATCATCGCCGACGAGCCCGTCTCGATGCTCGACGTCTCGCTGCGCGCCGGCGTGCTCGCGCTGCTCGAGGACCTCCGCGAGCAGTGGGGCGTCTCGATGCTCTACATCACCCACGACCTGCTCAGTGCCCG
Organism: Frigoribacterium sp. SL97; assembly: GCF_026625765.1. Taxonomy (NCBI): domain Bacteria; kingdom Bacillati; phylum Actinomycetota; class Actinomycetes; order Micrococcales; family Microbacteriaceae; genus Frigoribacterium; species Frigoribacterium sp. SL97. The sequence goes on along the minus strand of NZ_CP113062.1, from coordinate 70,845 downwards.
GCTGATCACCGACGACATCATGGTGCTCGACCAGGGCGCCGTGGTCGAGCGGGGGCACACGGCCGAGGTGCTCCAACGGCCGACCGACCCGTACACGGTGAAGCTGCTCGACGCGGTGCCGAACCCGCGCCGCACGCACCGCGCCTCCTGACATCCCCCTTGCTCCACCCGAAAGGAACCACCCTGTGCTGACCTTCCCCGACGGCTTCCTGTGGGGAGCCGCCACCGCCGCCCACCAGATCGAGGGCAACAACGTCAACAGCAACTGGTGGGTGCACGAGAACGCCCCCGGCACGACCATCGTCGAGCCGAGCGGTGACGCGGCCGACAGCTACAACAGGTTCCGCGACGACATCCGCCTGCTCGCCGAGCTGGGGCTCAACAGCTACCGCTTCAGCATCGAGTGGGCCCGCATCGAGCCCGAGCGCGGCGTCGTCAGCAAGGCGCAGATCGCTCACTACCGCCGCATGGTCGAGACCTGCCACGAGTTGGGCATCGAGCCGATCGTCACGCTGATGCACTTCACCGTGCCGCGCTGGTTCGAGCGCGACGGCTTCTGGCGCGCGCCCGACGCCGCCGACCTGTTCGCCCGGTACACCGAGCTCGCCCTGCCCGTCGTCGCCGAGGGCGTCGAGTACGTCTGCACCATCAACGAACCGAACATCGCCGCGATGCTCGCCGGCGGGGAGGACGCGTCGAACCTCGTCGCGTACGGGCTGCCGAACCCCGACCTCGAGGTCGCCGACGCCCTGCTCGCCTCGCACAAGCGCAGCCGCGAGGTGCTGTCGCAGCTGCCTCGGATCAAGTCGGGCTGGACCGTCGCCACCCAGGCGTTCAAGGCCGTTGACGAGCCGGGTGCCGCCGAGAAGACGCGCGAGTACGGCTACGTGCGTGACGACTGGTACAGCGAGATGGCGGCGGGCGACGACTTCGTCGGCGTGCAGGCCTACACGCAGACCTTCGTCGGGCCCGAGGGGCCGCGGCCGGTCGCCGAGGGGCTCGAGACGACGCTGACCGGGTGGGAGTTCTACCCGCCGGCCGCCGCCGAGGGCATCCGCAGTGCGTGGGAGCTGTCGGGCCACGTGCCCGTCATGGTCACCGAGAACGGCATCGCGACCGCCGACGACACCCGTCGCATCGCCTACACGCAGGGCGCGCTCGAGCACGTCCACGACACCATCGACGAGGGCATCGAGGTGCTCGGCTACCAGCACTGGAGCGCCCTCGACAACTACGAGTGGGCCAGCGGGTTCCGCCCGACCTTCGGCCTGATCGGGTGGGACCGCGACACCTTCGAGCGGACGCCGAAGCCGAGCGCCCGCTGGTACGGCGAGGTCGCGCGCGCGAACGGGCTGGCGCGGGCGTAGCGCCCTCCGGCCCTGCCGGACCGGGACGGCGCGGGGCGCACGAGGACGCAGGAGGCGCGGGTCACCCGACCCGCGCCTCCTGCGTCTCGGCCCCGGGGCCGATGCCGTGCCTAGAAGTAGGTGATGCCGTGCAGGGGTCGCTCGGGCAGCAGCATCGCGCGGAACTTCTGGACGGCGCCCTTGCGTCGCTCGCGGACCAGGCCGGCCGCGGCCAGCGTGACCGGGTCGGAGCCGCCGAGCCAGAGCGAGCCGAGCGTGGCGACGTCGAGTTCGAGGTCGGCCCGGCGGACGGCCGCCTTCTTCACCGTCGCCTCGCCTGCCTCGCTCGTGACCCGGTACGTGCCGGCCGCGTGGCCCAGCGAGTCACCGATGGCGATCGTGACGACGCCGTCGGCCGCCCACGGGCGAGCCTGCAGGGCCGCGACCGGGTCGAGGACGCGGAACCACACGTGGTCCTCGTCGTGGCTGATGGTCAGGGCGCGACCGTCGACGACCGCGTGCGCCAAGGGGTCGTGCTGCGGGGCGTTCGAGTACCGGACGACCCGGATCAGGTCGACGGCGAGCAGCAGTTGCCAGAGGCCGAGGTAGGCGTCGTCGGTCGCGGCCACGAGGTCGACGACGACGAGGGTCTGGACGCCCGTGGAACCGGGGCCGCCTCCGGCCGACTCGACCCGGTACGTGACGTAACCGTCGACGGTGCCGGTCGCGTCGCGGTGCACCGCGGCCCGGACGGCGGGGTCGGGCGTGCCGTCGGCCCGCTCGCGGCCGAGGGCGTGGTTCCAGGCGCCTTCGTGGCGGTCGATCGAACCGGGGCTGCGGACGTGGAACCGGGCGAAGACGTCGGGGGCGACCTCGGCGAGCGAGGCCGTGGTGACGAGCTCGGTGCTGCCCTCGGGCTCGCTGAGCAGGCCGCCCGCGCGACGGACGTCGACCTCGATGGTGCGCTCGCGGACGCCCACGCCGAAGCCGAAGCGCCGGTAGATCGACGCCTCGCTCGCGGTGAGGGCGGCGACCGGGGTGCCGGCCGCCTTGGCGCGGGCGAGGTCGTCGGTCATCATCCGACGCAGGATGCCCTTGCGGCGGTGGGTCGGTTGCACGGTGACGCCGGCGACCAGGTCGGCGTCGATCAGACGGCCGCCGCCGACGTGCAGGGTCTTGTCGAACGACGCGAAGGTGGCGACGGGGCAACCCTCGGCGTCGAGCGAGCCGGGGGTGGCCTCGCGGCGGTAGACGCCCGTGAGACGTCGCCCGTCGGCGACGAGGCGACGCGCGGCACGGCCGAGGGAGTCGTCGTCGCCGGCCGGTTCGTGGAAGCCCATCGACTCGGCGTCGACCCAGGCGGCGGTCGCCACGTCGGCCCGCGGGGAGTCGTCACTCGCCTCGGGGTCGAGCGCGGCCGCGAAGGTGCGGAGGTCGTAGTCGTCGTCGAGGGTGCTCACCCGGTCAGCCTACGGAGGACGGCCGACGTTGTCGTCGGTCTCGAGGAGGAGCGGCGACCGCCGGGCGCATCGGCGTCGGGGACGGGGGAGGGCCGGCCCCGCGGGTGCGGAGCCGGCCCTGGTGGTGCTGGTGCTGGTGTCGGTACTGGTGGTGGTGTCAGCGTCCGGTGACGAAGTCGATCCCTGTGGTGGTCTTCGTCGTGCCGTCGGTGGCCTTCTGCTCGAAGGTCAGCTGGTAGGTCGTGCCGGCGGGCCCGACGTAGCGGTCGAACGCGAACGCGCCGGTGGACGAGGCGGTGGTGCTGCCGAACGGCGTGCCCCACTGGTTCTTGCCGACGACCGTGGCGAAGGGCGTGGCGGTGCCCCGGAACGTCACGGTCCGGTGGGCCTCGCTGATGCCGCCGTCACGGATGACCGGGGACGAGATCTGCACGTCGACGAGGTCGTCCTTCTGGTGCGTCAACGTCAGGGTCGCCCGTTGCTCGTCCGTTCCGTGGGTCGCGACGAAGGTCAGGACGTAGCCGGGGTTCGTCGGTCCGAGGTTGCGCGAGAACGCCCAGGTGCCGTCGCTGCCGATGGTCGCCTTGCCCATCTGGGTGCCCCACTGGTTGGTGGAGACGAGCTGGGCGCCGACGGTGCCCGTGCCGGTGAAGCGGGCGATGCCCTCGCGGTAGGAGTCGCCGTCCACGTGGCTGGTGACGGTCAGCGGCCGCGAGGGAGCCTCGTAGTCGAGGTGCAGGGTCACCAGGGTGGGCGCACCGGTGGTGGGCGTCATCGTGAAGGTGATGTCGTAGCCGGCGCTGGTCGGGCCGAGGTTGCGGCTGAAGCTCCAGTCGCCGTCCTCGTCCACGCGGGTCGAACCCATGGGCGTGCCCCACTGGTTGGCGGCGGTCAGGCGGGCGTCGGGCGTGCCGCGGCCGCTGAACGTCGCGATGCCGGTGGTGTAGCGGCCACCGTCGGTGTGGCTGGTCACGGTGAGGTCGGTCAGGTCCTCGTCGTCGGAGCCGTCTGAGCCGTCGGACACGGTGAACGAGCGCGTCGAGGTCAACGGCGCGAGGGTCCGCCAGTAGGGCGTCTCGGTGACCGTCATGGTCTGCGGGCCGGACGTCAGGAGCGCCTCCAGCTCGCAGGTCCAGGTCCCGTCGCTCCCGACGAACGCGGCGCAGGCCTCGCCGGCACGCGCCAGGTCGGTTGCGATCGCGATGCGGGACCCGGGGATGCCCTCGCCGGTGATCGAGGTCATGTCGGTCGAGATGGTCTCGCCCTCGGCGATCGAGGTCACTTCGAGGGGGAACGTCTCGGGAGCCGAGTTCTTCTCGGTCGCTGCGACCGTGATCGTGGTGGCCTCGGACAGCTCGCCGTTCCGGACGGTGTAGAGGTCGACGTCCTGCCCGGCGAACGAGGTCGGGATGCGCAGGATGTACGCGCCGTTCCAGGTGGACTCGGTCGCGGCGACGAACTCGCCGTCGATCTGGGCGATCACCGTCGGCACGAGGTACTCGTCGGCGAAGTACGAGGTGGTGCCCTGGACGTAGAAGGTGCTCGACTCCTTGGAGATGCCGTGCATCAACGGGGCCGAGAGCGGTGAGCCGGCCGGGGCCTCGAGCGGCGTCAGGTCGATCTCGAGGGAGTCGCCGTCGCCGTCGCCGTCGTGGGACAGCCCCGTGATGGTCGCGGTCTGCCCGGCCAGCGACCCGTCGAGCAGGAACGAGAACCGGCCGTGCTGCCCGCGGAGACGGGTCTCGCTGTGGTCGCCGACGTCGATGCGGGCCTGGCCGGCCCCGTGGATGATCGTTCGGACGGTCAGGCGGCCGTCGGGGCCCTCGGTCACCGACGACAGGAGGGGGGTCGAGGGGCGACCCGGAGTCCCGGGGTCGGGCATGGTGTCGGCGACGGAGAACGCCGTCCCGGTGGTCTGTTTCGGTGCCGCGGCCCAGGCGGGCGTCTCGGTCACGACGGTGTCGTAGCTGCCGGCCGGCAGCGTCGGCGACGTGCAGCTCCAGTCGCCCAGCGACGAGACGCGGGTCTCGCAGAGCGTCGAGGAGGCGCGGTTCGTCTTCTCGTCGCGCGTCACGACGATCTGCGAGTTCGGGATGCCGGTTCCGGCGAAGGTCGCTTCGGGAGTCGCCAGCACGTCGCCCGCGGTAGGCGATGCGACCTCGAGCGGGTGGACGTCCGAGGCGGTGTTGCGTTCGGTGGGGACGAGCTCGACCTGAGCTGTCTCGCTCCCGTGGCCACGGTAGTAGGCCGTCACCTCGATGACCTCGCCGGCGCGCGAGGCGGGCACGGTCAGCGAGAACGATCCGTTCTCGGACGGGAAGTCCCACGACATGCCGGAACGGTTGGCCCACACCTCGGTCTTCGAGAACAGGTCGGGCTGGTGCGCCACGGTCCCCTCGATCACGAAGTGGCCGTCGTCGTACTGGCTGACGGCGTGGATGACGGGCGTGCCGGGTGCCTCGTTCTCGCCCTCGGCGTACTGGGTCTCGAGGACGAACTCGACCTCGACCTTCCCCTGTGGGGTGTACGAGACGAGTGTGGCCTTCTTGCCCCGGTCGGCGACGTCGACGAGCGTGGCGAAGCGGTCGTTCCAGACGGCGGCGCTGTAGCTGCCCCCTCCCTCGACGATGACCCCCGCGAGTCGGGCGCCCGGCGCCATGCCGGCGACGGACAGCTTGTCGTCCTCGCTCGGTTCGACGAACGTGATGCGGGGTGCGGACGGGGTCGTGGTGGACGCCGCGGGTGAGGCCTCGGCCGAGGCCCCGTCGGGGGTGGTGGTGGCGGCGGGGGCCGCGAGGGCAGCCGTGGGGGAGAGGGTGCCCACGGCGAGGGCCGCGAGGCCGACGGCGGTGAGGCCTGATCTGATCGTGCTCATGTCTTCTTCCGGATGGGGGAAAGGGAAGACCGATCGGGGCGGCCGAGAGATACTTTACATTCCACCTCTCGTTTTGGCGACTCCGAGCACGCCTCAGTCGATCGAGCGCTGCACCCCCTTCACCGGCAGCATCAACACGAGTCCGGCGAGCAGGACGAGCGCGATCCCGACGATCCCGAAGCGGGTGTCGCCCGTCGCGCTCACGAACAGGGTGAACAGCCCGGGGGCGAGGAAGCTCACGGCTCGCCCGGTCGTCGCGTAGAGCCCGAAGATCTCGCCCTCGCGCCCGGGCGGCGTCACCCGGGCGAGGAACGACCGGCTCGCCGACTGGATCGGCCCGACGAAGAGCGCCAGGGCGAGGCCGAACACCCAGAAGAGGTTCGTCGCGGTCCCGATCGCGAGCACCGCGAAGGCGGCGATCACGAGCCCCACCAACGACGCGACGATGATCGTCTTGGCCCCGAGCCGGTCGTCGAGCCAACCCCCGACGAACGTGCCGATGCCCGCGACGAGGTTCGCCCCGACGGCGAAGTAGATCACCATGCTCGGCGAGAAGCCGAAGACCTGGGCGGCGATGATCGCGCCGAAGGTGAAGACGGCCGCGAGGCCGTCACGGAAGACGGCGCTGGCCAGCAGGAACAGCAGCACCTGGCGGTTGGTGCGCCAGAGCTTGGCGATCGTCGACCCCAGGAGGCGGTACGAGCGCCACAAGCCCACCCGGGCCCGTGCGGCGGTGGCGGGCAGCTCGGGCACCGACAGCAGGACCGGCACCGCGAAGACCGCGAACCACGCCGCGGCGACGACGATCGACAGGCGGACGTCCCACGCGCCTCCTTCCGTTCCCGTGGCGGCGCCGAACAGGCCGCCGCGTCCCTCGACGCCGAAGCTCTGCAAGAAGGCGACGAGCAGCAACAGCAGCAGGACGATGCCGCCGACGTATCCGAGACCCCAGCCGAACCCCGACACCTTGCCGATCGTCCCCGGTGTCGAGACCTGCACGAGCATGGCGTTGTAGTTGACGCTCGCGAACTCGAAGAAGAGGTTGCCGACGGCGAGCAGGGCCGCGCCGAAGACGAGGTACCCGGGCGCCGGGGCGACCAGCACCATCGCGGCCATGGCCAGCACCACGAGACCGGTGTTGATGGCCAGCCAGAGCTTGCGGCGCCCGGAGCCGTCGCTGCGCTGGCCGAGCACCGGCGCGAGCAGCGCGATCAGCACCCCCGCGATCGTCAGGGCGGTCGAGATGACCGTCGCGTTCTCGGCCTTGGCCAGCACCAGGGCCGGGTTGCGCGCGTCGTCGCCGGCCGCCGCCACGATCGCCGGATCGACGAAGGCGCCGGACGCCAGGTAGGTGCTGAAGACGAACGAGGTGACCACGGCGTTGAAGGCGGCGGAGCCCCAGTCCCAGAGGGCCCACGAGAGCACACGGCGGCGGGGGATCGGGTCGGCGTCGGCGAGCGTCTGCGCTGCGGTCATGGGGGTCAACCTAGTGGGCGTCCGTGGCCGAGGGGGGTCGCGCCTCCTCGTCCGGCGTGGGCGCGGCGACCCTCTCACGAGAGTTGAGTCTTTCTGGCTCAACTTTCAGGTTCGCAGCTTGACGTCGGCCGCAGCGTGAGTAAAGTTGAGCCAGGCCGACTCAAGGCCGGCCCCCAAGGCTTTCGTCACACCGCACCACGAAGGAGAAAAGCACATGGCACGTGCAGTAGGAATCGACCTCGGTACCACCAACTCGGTCGTCAGCGTCCTCGAGGGTGGCGAGCCCACCGTCATCGCGAACGCCGAGGGTCTGCGCACGACCCCCTCGGTCGTCGCCTTCACGAAGGACGGCGAGGTGCTGGTCGGCGAGACCGCGAAGCGCCAGGCCGTCACCAACGTCGACCGCACCATCGCGTCGGTCAAGCGCCACGTCGGCACCGACTGGAAGGTCGAGATCGACGACAAGAAGTACACCCCGCAAGAGATCAGCGCGCGCATCCTGGGCAAGCTCAAGCGCGACGCCGAGCAGTACCTGGGCGAAGAGGTCACCGACGCCGTCGTGACCGTCCCCGCGTACTTCAACGACTCCGAGCGCCAGGCCACGAAAGAGGCCGGCGAGATCGCGGGCCTCAACGTCCTGCGCATCATCAACGAGCCGACCGCCGCGGCGCTCGCCTACGGCCTCGACAAGGGCAAGGAAGACGAGCTCATCCTGGTCTTCGACCTCGGTGGCGGAACGTTCGACGTCTCGCTGCTCGAAGTCGGTAAAGACGAAGACTTCTCCACCATCCAGGTGCGCAGCACCTCGGGTGACAACCGCCTCGGCGGCGACGACTGGGACAACCGGATCGTCGAGCACCTGATCAAGAAGTTCAAGGACGCCCACGGCGTCGACCTGTCGACCGACAAGATCGCCAAGCAGCGCCTCAAAGAGGCCGCCGAGCAGGCCAAGAAAGAGCTGTCGTCGAGCACCTCGACCAGCATCCAGCTGCCGTACCTCACGCTGACGGCCGACGGCCCGCTCAACCTCGACGAGACGATCTCGCGCTCGCAGTTCGAGCAGTGGACGAGCGACCTGCTCGACCGCACCAAGAAGCCGTTCAACGACGTCATCAAAGAGGCGGGCGTGAAGGTGGGCGACATCGCCCACGTCGTGCTCGTCGGTGGCTCGACCCGCATGCCCGCGGTCACCGAGGTCGTCAAGCAGCTCACCGGCGGTCAGGAGCCCAACAAGGGCGTCAACCCCGACGAGGTCGTGGCCGTCGGTGCCGCCCTCCAGGCCGGCGTGCTGAAGGGTGAGCGCAAGGACGTCCTGCTCATCGACGTCACCCCGCTCAGCCTCGGCATCGAGACCAAGGGTGGCGCGATGACGAAGCTCATCGAGCGCAACACCGCCATCCCGACCAAGCGTAGCGAGACCTTCACGACGGCCGACGACAACCAGCCGTCCGTCGCGATCCAGGTGTTCCAGGGCGAGCGCGAGTTCACGCGTGACAACAAGAACCTCGGCACCTTCGAGCTGACCGGCATCGCGCCGGCCCCCCGTGGCGTGCCGCAGATCGAGGTCACGTTCGACATCGACGCCAACGGCATCGTGCACGTGTCCGCGAAGGACAAGGGCACCGGCAAGGAGCAGTCGATGGTCATCTCGGGCGGCTCGTCGCTGTCGAAGGACGACATCGAGCGCATGGTGCGCGAGGCCGAGGAGAACGCCGCCGAAGACAAGGCGCGTCGCGAGGCCAACGAGACCCGCAACTCGGCCGAGCAGCTCGTCTACTCGATCGAGAAGCTGATCAAGGAGAACGACGAGAAGCTGCCCGCGGACGTCAAGTCCGAGGTCCAGGCCGACGTCGACTCGCTCAAGTCCGCCCTCGCCGGCGACGACGAGTCCGCGATCAAGCCCGCCTTCGACAAGCTCAACGAGAGCCAGCAGAAGCTCGGCCAGGCGATCTACTCGCAGAGCCAGGCCGACCAGGCCGGCGCTGCCGGTGCGGCCGGTGCGGCTGGTGCCGAGGGTGCTCCCGCCGACGGCCAGGCCCAGGGCGACGACGAGGACATCGTCGACGCCGAGGTCGTGGACGACGACGACAACGACAAGAAGTAGAGGCGGTCGGCATGACTGACGACAACAAGACGCCCGACGACGAGCCGCGTCCCGCGACCCCGTCCGAAGACGGCGGCACGGCCGACGTGGTCGAGCCCGACGAGCTCGTCGACGCCGAGGCTCCCGACGTCGAGACCCCGGCCGACGCCGAGGCCCCGGCCGGGGCCAAGGCCGCCGCCGAGTCGATGGCCGAGGCGCCCGAGGGCACCGAGACGCTGAGCGCCGACGACGAGGCGATCCTCGACGCGGCCAGTGCCGACCTGGTGGCCGACATGCGACAGGACATGCTGCGGGCCCAGGCCGAGCTGGTGAACTTCCGGAGGCGCGTCGAGCGTGACCGCGAGGCCAACCGCGAGGCCGTGGTGGCCGAGGTCGTCCGTTCGCTGCTGCCGGCGCTCGACGACCTGGCCCGTGCCGAACAGCACGGCGACCTGGCCGAGGGCCCGATGACCGTCATCGCGCAGAAGATCCGCGGGGGGCTCGACAAGTTCGGCCTGGCGCAGATCGGCGCGAAGGGCGACGTCTTCGATCCCAGCAAGCACGACGCCCTCGTCCAGCTGCCGAGTGCCGACGTCACGGTCAACACCGTGGCCGACGTGATCGAGCCGGGCTACACGATCGGCGACCGGGTCATCCGGGCCGCCAAGGTCGCGGTGCACACCCCCCAGTAGCACCCCGGTGACGGGCGGCCCCCGGGCTGCCCGTCACCACCCCCTGCGACGCGAGTCGCGATCGGCGGTGGGCTCCTCGACGAGGTGCCCACCGCCTCCCCCGTTCTCTTCCGGTCGCTGCCAGGCAGCGACCTCCAGTTAAGGAAGGAGGTGCCGCATGGCGAGTCAGGACTGGTTCGACAAGGACTTCTACGCCGTCCTCGGTGTCTCCAAAGACGTCACGCCCGCCGAGCTCAAGAAGGTCTACCGCAAGCTCGCGCGCAAGTACCACCCCGACTCCAACCCCGGCGACGCGGCCAGCGAGGCGAAGTTCAAAGAGATCAGCGAGGCCCACTCGGTGCTCTCCGATCCCGAGCAGCGTCGCGAGTACGACCAGGTGCGCGCCATGGGCGGCGGTGCCCGCTTCGCGGCAGGCAGCGGCGGCCCCGGAGGCGCGGGCGGCGGCTTCGAGGACGTCTTCGGCGGCATGTTCAACCAGGGCGGACAGCGCACGCAGTTCCGCCAGGGCGGCGGTGGCGGTGGCTTCGACGACATCTTCGGCGGCATGTTCGGCGGTGGTGGATTCGGCCAGACCAGCGGCGGCTACCGCGGCTTCGGCGGCCCGCAGAAGGGCCGCGACATGACGGCCACGACGACCCTCGACTTCCAGACCGCCATCGTCGGCGAGACCATCACGCTGCAGGCCTCGAACGGCAAGCCGATGAAGGTCCGCATCCCGGCCGGCGTGCACGACGGCCAAAAGATCAAGCTGCGCGGTCGCGGCGAGCAGAGCCCCGACGGCGGCGAGGCCGGCGACATGGTGTTGACCGTCGCCGTCCGCAAGCACCCCGTCTTCGAGCTCGACGGCAAGAACCTGCGCCTCGACGTGCCGGTCACCTTCGCCGAGGCGACGCTCGGTGCGACCATCGAGGTGCCCACCCTGGGCGGCGACCCCGTGCGCCTGCGCGTCGCGCCGGGCACGCCTTCGGGTCGCGTCCTGCGCGTCAAGGGTCGCGGCGTGCACGCCAAGGACGGCGTCGGCGACCTGCTCGCCACCGTCCAGGTCGCGGTGCCGGCGCACCTCAACGACAAGGCGCGCGAGGCCGTCGAGGCCCTGGCCGCCGCGCTGCCGGCCGAGAACCCGCGCGACGACCTCATCGCCCGCGCACGGGCCTGACGAGACCGACCCGACCCGCGCCTCCTCTGCGGCAGGTCCCTAGCGACGAGACAGGAGACGAGATGGACCGACCGGACCCCACCCAGTGGCCGATGGACGAGCACTCGCCCCTCTTCGCCATCGCGACGGCCGCTGAGCTCTCGGGCCTGCACGCGCAGACGCTCCGTCAGTACGACCGGCTCGGACTCGTCGTCCCGCAGCGCACGGCGGGCAAGTCGCGCCGTTACTCGATGCGCGACGTCGTGCAGCTCCGCGAGATCGCACGTCTCGGCGGCGAGGGCATCTCGCTCGAGGGGATCAAACGCATCCTCGAGCTCGAGAACCAGGTGACGGCGCTCCAATCGCGCGTCCGCGAACTCGAGCGGGCCCTGGCCGACGAGATGGTCAACCGGCCCGGGGCCCGTGTCTTCGCCGCGGGTGAGAGCGGGGTCGTGCCGCTGCGGCACGGCACCCGCCCGTCGCGGCAGACCTCGGTGGTCGTGTGGCGGCCGCTGCGCTGACGCGCGGCCCCGAGAGGTCGCGACCTCCAGTGCGCACCGGGAGGTGGGCGGCAGGTCGTGACAGGTCGGCCGCGCGGACTAGCGTTGGCGGGTGATCGACTTCGAGCAGCTGCGCCGGTGGCCCGACATCGAGGCCCCCGAACTCGTCGCGCACGACGCCACCGACCGGCTGCTGCTCGACACCGCCGACGAGGCGCTCACCGCCCACCCCGAGGCCGTGACCGTCATCGGCGACCGCTACGGCGCGCTGACCCTCGGGGTCGCGGCCCTGTCGCCCGGCACCCCCGTCCGCGTGCACCAGGACGCCCTCTCGGGCGAACGCGCGCTCGACGCCAACGCCGGCCGCCTCGGCGTCACCGCGACGTGGACGCACCACGGTCTCGACGAGGCCCTCCTCGAGGGCGCGCGGACGGTGCTGGTGCAGCTGCCCCGAGGGCTCGACGCGCTCGACGAGATCGCGGGGTCGATCGCCCGGTACGCCCACCCCGACGTCCGCGTCCTCGCCGGGGGACGCGTCAAGCACATGACCCTCGCGATGAACGACGTCCTGGCGCGCCACTTCGGCGAGGTGACCGCCGGCCTGTCACGCCAGAAGTCCCGGGTGCTGACCGCGACGACCCCGACCCCAGGAGGCGCGCTCGGCTGGCCGCGCACCTCGCGTCACGGCGACGTGGTCGTCGTCGCCCACGGTGCGGCGTTCGCGGGCACCTCGATCGACGTCGGCACCCGATCGCTGCTCGCCGTCCTCGACCGCGCGGCTCCCGAGACCCGGGACGTCGTCGACCTGGGATGCGGCACCGGAGTGCTCGCCGCCTCCTTCGCCCTCGCGCGACCGGACGCCCGGGTGATCGCCACCGACCAGTCGTGGGCGGCGGTCGAGTCGGCGCGGGCCACCATGACGGCGACCGGCGTGGCCGATCGGGTCGTCGTGTCGCGCGACGACGCCGGGTCGTCGTTGCCCGAGGCCTCCGCCGACGTCGTGCTGCTGAACCCGCCGTTCCACGTCGGGGCGACGGTGCACACGGCGATCGCCCACAAGCTGTTCGAGGCGGCCGCCCGTCTGCTCCGCCCGGGCGGTGAGCTCTGGTGCGTGTGGAACTCGCCCCTCGGCCACCGGCCGGTGCTCGAACGCGTCGTGGGACCGACCACCCAGGTCGCCCGTGACCGGCGCTTCACGGTGACGCGGTCGGTCCGCCGGGGCTGACCCGGGGCGGGGCCAGGGTCGGGTCCTGTCAGCGGGCCTCGGCCTCGGTCTCGACCTCGACCTCGTCGAGGCGCAGCGACGCGTCGATGTAGGCGAGCAGGGCGTGCGCGTAGGCGTCCTCGGCGACGGAGGCGCGGTGCCGGAGGTCCGTGTCGCCCCCCGTCGGGCGGGTGGTCACCTCGTAGACGGTTCCGCCACAGTCTCGGTCACCGCTGATGTCGGGGTCGCCGCCTGGGCTCGTGGTGATGTCGCTGTCGCTGCCGGGGCGGGAGCCGGTGTCGACGTGTCGCGCCAGCCCGCGGAACACGGGGCCGAGGAGCTCGCGCAGCTGGTCCTCGCGGGGCAGCCACAGGCTGTCGTCCGCGGCCACCGAGTCCAGGGCCCACTCGGTGGTGCCGTTGAAGCCGAGCTCCGTACCCGTGGGGTACTCGTGGACCTCGATGGTCATGTCGCTGAGCGTGAAGACGTCGCCGTCGAATCCCGGGGTCTCGATGGCGAAGCGGTCGCCGGCACGGGGCCGCCAGCGCAGTCCGGCGTCGCGCAGGCGGCGGGCGAGGGCGTGGTCGAGCATCGGCCCATGATGCACCGTCGAGGTGGGAGGGAGCGCCGGGGTGCCGACCCGCAGAGATTCGCACCCGATTGCTCGAGCTCGGGCTCGGGCTCGGGCTCGACTCGGACTCGGGCTTGGGCTCGGATGCGCGCGTGCGGCGGAGGGCCTGTCCGGTCCGCCGCGTCAGCGAGTGGTGACGACGTTGCCTGTGCCGTCGGTGTTGAGCAGGGGTTGCAGGTCGTCGTCGAGCCGGATGGTGTTGTCGTCACCCATCGCGTCGACCTGGTCGACGCGGGGCACGTCGACGGAGTTGCGGTCGCCCATGACGACCACGACCCGGGTCGGACCGAGGGTCAGCTCGGCGTCGCTGCCGTTGACGATGACGGTGTCGCAGCCGTCGGGCAAGGTCTTCGTGCGGGGTTCGCCGTCGCCGAACTGCATCCAGGCGAAACCGTCGACGCAGGTGTCGTCGGCGGGATCGGTCGCGGTCGAGGCGCTGCCCGCGATGGAGGGGCCGCCCGCTGGCGGTGCGGTGGTGGTCGACGTGGTGGTCGCGGAGGGGCCCGGGTCGATCGTCGAGGAGGCGCTCGTGCAGCCGGCGAGGCCCGCGCCGAGGGCGACAGCTGTCACGAGGCTGATCATCAGGGTCGAGGTCGTCGTCATGGGGTGCTCCGGGTGGGGGTGGAGGGTGGGTGGTGCGGTTCGGGGGCGTCAGAGCACGAAAGGGCGGGTCCAGCCAGGGACTGGACCCGCCTCCCGGTCACTCCGCGGCGGGTTCGGCCGCAGCGGTGACGGTGTTGGCCTGGCCCTGGTCGTCGACGGCCGGGGCCTCGCCGGCGTGGTGGACCGTGTTGCGGTCCCCGGCGAGCTGGACGGTGTCGACGTCCTGCACCGAGACGGTCACGTCGGAGCCCTCCACGACGAGCGTGCTGACTTCGTCGAGCACGACGGTCCCGGTCGAGCCGACGATCGAGACGAGGTCGCAGCTGCTCGTGTCGAGCGAGGGCGCGACGTCGTCGGTGGCCCCGAGGTCGACCAGCATGAAGCCGTCGTCGCAGCTGCCGACGGGGGCGGCGTCCAAGGAGGCGGTGCTGCTCACGGTCGGGCTCGGTGTCGCGTCGGTCTCGGCGGAAGAGCACGCCGAGAACGAGAGGATCATCGTGGCCGCGACCAGGGCGGCGGCGGTCGGTCCGCGTCGGGGGAGGAGGGCGACCATCAGCGGGCGGTGACGGTGTTGTCGAAGGTGCCGTTCTCGTTGACGGTCGGGGCGGCCCCGGTGTGGCTGACGGCGTTGCCGTCGCCGGCAAAGTCGACCGTGCCCACGGCACCGGCCGTGACGGTGACGCCCTGGCCCTCGACCACGAGGTGACTCACGTCGGCGAGGGTGACGGTGCCGTCGCTGCCCACCACGTTGACGCTGTCGCAGGGCTCGGTGAAGGTGACCTCGGGGGTGTCCTCGTCGAGGACGACGACGGCGTTGCCGTCGATGCAGGTCTCGGTGACGGCGGGTTCGGGGGTGACCTCGGCGAGGGGCGTCGTCTCGGCCTCCGCCTCGGTGCTGGTGGCGTTCGAGGTGCAGCCGGCGAGGGCGGCGACGAGCACGACGCCGAGGGCGGCTGTCCGCAGGGTGGAGGTGCGCATGGTGGTTCCCTTCGGGAGGTGGGGGGACGGTGCGGGGCGTCGGCTCGGGATGCGGCCGGCGGATGGTTTGGGGGGGCCGGGGAGACACCGTGTCGGTGCCTCCCCGGCGGGGTGGTGCGGTGTCGCTGTGGTGCGGGTGTCGCGGTGTGGTGCTAGTTGCCGCTGGGGTGCCAGGCGAAGCCGCTGATCGGGTCACCCGTCTGGCCGTCGAGGGCCTTCTGGGTGATGTTCAGCGTGTAGTTGTGGCTGGGGCCCCAGGCACGGCTGAAGGACCAGTTGCCCTGGGCGTCGGCCTGGACCTCGCGGTAGACCGTGGAGCTCGTGGCGGAGCTGACGGTGACGGTGGCGAACGGCGTGGCGGTACCGGTGAAGGTGGCGGCCACCCCGTTCTCGTAGGTGTCGCCGACCGCGGGGCTGGTCAGGACGAGGGGGGCGAACCGGGGTGCCTTGACGTTGACCGTGGTCTCGGTGGTCGACTTGTCGGGGTTCGTCTGGGTGACCTTGATGGCGTAGTCGTTGGCCGGGCCCCAGTTGCGTTCGGGCAGGGCCCAGTTGCCTTCGGAGTCGACCTCGGCCTGGCCCATGGGCACGTTCCAGTTGTTCGTGGCGTTCACGGCCCGAACGGTGGCGCCGGGGGTGCCGGTGCCCTTGAGCACGTTCATGCCGGGGCGGTAGGTGTCACCGTCGGCGATGCTCGTGACGGCCACGGGGACGTTGGTCTCGCGGTAGTCGAGGTGGATCGTCTGACGTTGGACGTCGGTGCCCTTGGTGGCGACGAAGGTGATGTCGTAGCCGGCCGAGGTGGGGCCGAGGTAGCGGTCGAAGGCCCAGTCGCCCTGGAGGCTCGCGGTCGTGCTGCCCATGGGGGTGCCCCACTGGTTCGTGGCGGCGATCGCGGCGTTGGGTGCCGCGGTGCCGCGGAACGTGGCCGTGCCCTCGGTGTAGGTGCTGTTGTTCGTGGGGCTGGTGATCTGGAACGCGACCACGTTCTCGTAGTTCAGCTTCAGCGTCACGACCTGAGGGGTGCCCACCGGCGGGGTGGCGGTGAAGGTGATCAGGTAGCCGGCCGTGGTGGGCCCGAGGTTGCGGTTGAAGGCCCAGGTGCCGTCGGCGGCGTTCGCGGCGCCCATGGGGGTGCCCCACTGGTTCTTGGCCGTCACGGTCGAGCCGATCGGCGCGGTACCGCGGAACGTGGTCACGCCTGCTTCGTAGAACTGGTCGTTCACGTGGCTCGTGACGCTCAGGGGCAGTTCTGCGGCCACGCGGTTGATGGTGTGGGTGATCTGCTGCACGTCGTCGCCCACCGTCTGGGTGACGACGAGGTTGCTCGTGCCGAGGCTGAGCCCACGGGTCGGCGTGATGGTCCACTCGCCGTCGACGACGGTGCCGGTCCCGATGATGCTGTTGGGCCCGTAGCCGATCGTGACGGTGGCGCCGTCCTGGCCGTGACCGGAGAAGACCGGGCGGCTGGTCGTGACCGTGGAACCCGCTTCGGGGGTCTCGACAGTCGGGGCGACGATCACCGGGGGCTGTTCGCCGTTCTCGGGGTTGAGGGTCACCGTCGAGGTGGTGGTGTTGTTGCCCTTGCCGGTCTGGCTGGCCTCGAGGACGTGCTTGCGGTCGTCGACGTCGGTGGTGCGGATGGTCCACTGGCCGTTGGCGAGCACCTGGGCGCTGCCCAGGACGGTGCTGCGGCCCTCTTCGCGGACGGTGACCTGGGCGCCGACCTCGCCGGTGCCGCGCAGGGTGACCGGGCCGCCGTCGTGGGCCATGCCCTCGACCGGAGCGGTGATCGCGACACCGGCGCCGTAGGCGACGGTGACGACGATCTCACCGTTGGCCTCGCCGTCGATCTCTTGGTGGATGCGGACGTCGTAGTCGCCGCCCGCGTCGGGGGCGCCGATCGGGGTCGACCAGGCACCCGAGCCGAGGCGGGCCTCGGTGCGGGCGATCTCGTCGCCGTCGACGTCGCGGATCACGACGGTGGAGCCGGGGTGGGCGGTGCCGGACAGGTCGGCGTCCTGCTCGAGGTCGGCCGGGAACGACACCGAGCCGCGCACAGGGGAGACGTCGAGCACGACGTCGAGGGTGGTCTCGCCGGTCTTCTCGCCGTTCTCGTACTGCGAGAGCGGGATCGGGTTCGAGCCCAGCGTGAGGTCGGTCACCGTGTGCGACCAGCGCCCGTCGGTGCCGGCCTGCACCTGGTCGGGGACGGCA
The DNA here is from genome assembly GCF_026625765.1 of Frigoribacterium sp. SL97. NCBI lineage: Bacteria > Bacillati > Actinomycetota > Actinomycetes > Micrococcales > Microbacteriaceae > Frigoribacterium > Frigoribacterium sp. SL97. Next base: position 53,645 of record NZ_CP113062.1, on the reverse strand, counting down.
GTGTCGATCAGCACGAACGACCCGGGGACGGCGGTGCCGGAGATGACGGCCGTCCGGTTGGGGATGTCGACCGAGTCGACCTTGCCGGAGAACCCGTTGATGGCGATCTCGGTCCGGACGCCCTGGATGTAGCTGTAGATGTAACCGGTGCTCAGAGCCGCGGCGGCGTCATTGAGCACGAACGAGAACGTGTTGTCCGCGGCCGCCTTCTCGATCTGGACCGCGTTGGGCGAGAGGCGGTCGGGGCCGACGTAGACGTTCGCACCGGCCATCCCGGATGCCTTGCCACTGACGGTGACCCTGCCGTCATCGCCACGCACGACCTGCAGGTCGCCGATGGCGGGCAGGCGCCCGGTGGAGATGGTCTCCCACGTGCCCGACTCGCCGTACTTCAGGCGTACCGTCTCACCGGCACTGAGCAAGGGGGACAGGGTGATCGTCGCGTCGCCGTCGTCGTTCGTTCGACCCGTCGTGCCGTTGCCGCCGGACATGTCCTCGACGAACACGTCCGCGTCATTCTCGCCTCCGGTGATCGTCAACGTCACCGTGTCGTCCGCCTCGTTGTACGACGGGGCATACGACTTCGATTCGATTCCCTGGAAGGAGAGCGGAGATGAGTTCGACAGGCCGAAGAACGAGTAACTACCGATTCGAACCGGGGCGCTCATCGGTGTGCCCGTGACTTTGTTCACTACTCGGGAGTTGCCGTCGATCGAGAACAGAGTCGCGTCGGAGCCGCACCTTCCGCCCAGGGCGACGTAGGGCGTGGACGAGCTCTGGTTCTTGAAGAGGCAGCGATTGGCGTCGCCGTCCACGGCCTCCGCGTAGAAATAGTCCCCGACCCTGGTGGTCGTGAAGACCATCGAATTGGACTGTGCGTCAGCGAGGGTCTGATAGGTGCGGACGTTCCAGGCCGTCGGCGATGCCTGACCGTAGATCGTCCCGTCTGCGCCTTGTCCGACGAACTGCACCTGAGATCCGTCGACGGGTGAGCTGGTAGGGGAAGGGGCTGCGGCCACGGCCGCGGGGCCGAAGCTGAGGCCGGTGACGATCGTGGCTGCGGCCAGCCCGATCGCGCCGGTGCGCTTGAGAGTTTTCTTCATGTGAGAGAGGTGTTCTTTCATGTCTGGGCAACGCGATGCGCCGCCAGGCGAACAGATGGTGAAATGTTAGACACAAAACAAGGCATGCACAACATGACGGGTGCGAGGGCTTGCGATCCGGGCGTGTCGGCGTAAACTTGAGCCAGCTCCACTCAAGTTTCGAGAAAGGCACATCCATGGCGAACATGCAGGGCGCTCCGGCTTCCGACGAGAAGCAGAAGTCGGCGCTCGAGAAGTACGGCGTCGACCTCACCGCCATCGCCCGCAGCGGCAAGCTCGACCCCGTCATCGGCCGCGACGCCGAGATCCGTCGCATCAGCCAGGTGCTCACCCGCCGCACCAAGAACAACCCCGTCCTGATCGGCGAGCCCGGCGTCGGCAAGACCGCCGTCGTCGAGGGCCTCGCCCAGCGCATCGTCGAGGGGGACGTCGCCGACAGCCTGAAGGACAAACGCCTGATCAGCCTCGACCTCGCCGCCCTCGTCGCCGGGGCCAAGTACCGCGGAGAGTTCGAAGAGCGCCTGAAGGACGTGCTGAAAGAGATCACCAAGAGCGACGGCCAGGTCATCACCTTCATCGACGAGTTGCACACCCTGATGGGTGCCGGCGGGGGCGAGGGTTCGGTCGCCGCGTCGAACATGCTCAAGCCGATGCTCGCCCGCGGCGAGCTGCGCCTCATCGGCGCCACCACCCTCGACGAGTACCGCCAGTACATCGAGAGGGACGCGGCCCTCGAGCGCCGCTTCCAGCAGGTCTACGTCGGCGAGCCCAGCGTCGAGGACACCGTCGCGATCCTCCGCGGGCTCAAGGAGCGGTACGAGGCGCACCACGGGGTCACGATCACCGACGGCGCCCTGGTGGCCGCCGCCTCCTTGTCCAACCGCTACATCCCCAGCCGTCAGCTGCCCGACAAGGCGATCGACCTCGTCGACGAGGCGGGTTCCCGCCTCAAGATGGAGATCGACTCGTCGCCCGTCGAGCTGGACCAGCTCTACCGGGGCCTGGTGCGCCTCCAGATCGAAGAGCTGGCCCTCAAGAAGGAGACGGACGACGCCTCGCAGGCCCGCCTCGCCACCCTGCGCGAGACCATCGCCCAGCAGCAGGCCGCCTACGACGACCTCGACGCCCGCTGGCAGGCCGAGAAGGCCGCCCTGCAGGGCGTCGGCACGCTACGCAGCGACCTCAACGAGGCCCGCATCGACGCCGACCGCGCCCTGCGTGAGGGGCGCTACGAAGATGCGGCGCGCATCAGCTACGAGCGCATCCCCGACATCGAGAAGCGCCTCGCCGACGCCGAGTCGTTCGAGAAGTCGGGCGACCGGCTGGTCAGCGACTCGGTCACCGACGCCGACATCGCCGAGGTCGTCGCCGCCTGGACCGGCATCCCGGTCGGTCGTCTGCTCAGCGGCGAGACCGAGAAGCTGCTGCACCTCGAGAGCGAACTCGGGAGGCGCCTCATCGGTCAGAAGGCCGCCGTCCAGGCCGTCAGCGAAGCGGTGCGGCGCACCCGCGCGGGCATCAGCGACCCCGACCGCCCGACCGGTTCGTTCCTCTTCCTCGGCCCCACCGGGGTGGGCAAGACCGAGCTCGCCAAGGCCCTCGCCGACTTCCTCTTCGACGACGAGAAGGCGCTCGTCCGCATCGACATGAGCGAGTACGGCGAGAAGCACAGCGTGTCCCGCCTCGTGGGCGCGCCTCCCGGGTACGTGGGCTACGAAGCCGGTGGTCAGCTGACCGAGGCCGTGCGTCGTCGCCCGTACAGCGTCGTGCTGATGGACGAGGTCGAGAAGGCCCACCCCGAGGTCTTCGACGTCCTGCTGCAGGTGCTCGACGACGGCCGGCTGACCGACGGGCAGGGCCGAACCGTGGACTTCCGCAACACGATCCTGGTGCTGACGTCGAACCTCGGCTCGCAGGTCATCACCGATCCCGGCCTCAGCGACCCCGAGAAAGAAGAGCTGGTGCAGGGCCTGGTGCGCCAGGCGTTCAAGCCCGAGTTCGTCAACCGGCTCGACGACATCGTCGTGTTCTCGACCCTCAGCACCGACGACCTCGGCCAGATCGTGTCGCTCTACGTCGACCGCCTCGGACGACGGCTCACCGATCGCCGCCTCGCGCTCGCCGTCACCCCCGACGCGCGGGCCTGGCTCGCCGACCGCGGCTACGACCCGATCTACGGCGCCCGGCCGTTGCGCCGCCTCATGCAGCGTCAGATCGACGACAAGCTCGCGATGGCGCTGCTCGGGGGCGAGATCGCCGACGGCGACACCGTGCGGGTCGACGTGGCCGACGGGGGCGAGGGGCTGACGGTCGTGCGGCACGACGTCGGCGAGCCCACGCCCGGCGACCTGGACGACCTGCCCGCCTGAGCCCGGCAGACTGGAACCATGCGCACCTGGGTGAAGATCTGCGGCCTGTCCACGCCCGAGACGGTCGACGCCGCCGTCGAGGCCGGGGCCGACGCCGTGGGGTTCGTCTTCGCGGCCGGCAGTCCGCGCACGATCGATCCCGAGGGTGCACGCGCGTTGGCGGCGCGCGTGCCGGCGGGCGTCGAGACCGTCGGCGTGTTCCGCGGGCAGGGCATCGAGACGATGCTCGAGTCGGCCCGCGCCTCCTCGGTGTCGACCGTCCAGCTGCACGGCGACGAGACCCCGGCGGACGTCGCCGCCGCCCATGCGGCGGGCTTCCGGGTGATCCGTGCCGTCAGCGCCGCCGTCTACGCGGCCGAACCCGAGGAGGCGCGGGTCGCCTTCCGAGAGGACGCCCTGCTCCTCGACGCGATCGACCCCGGTGCCGGCGCCACCTTCGACGTCGGGCCGCTGCTGTCGGCGCCGCCTGCCCGGGAGTGGCTGCTGGCCGGCGGGCTCACCTCGGACAACGTCGCCGGGCTGCTGGCCGGACTCCGACCCCATGGTGCCGTCGGGGTCGACGTCAGCTCGGGCGTCGAGTCGTCGCGCGGCGTGAAGAGCGTCGACCTGATCCGTGCGTTCGTCGAGGCCGCCCGAGCCTGAGCGAACCCGGCCGGAGCGGACCTGGCCTGACCCGACCTGGCCTGAGCGGACCCGGCCTCAGCCGACGAGCGTGCGGGCGTCCTCGACGAACCGGTCGACGTGCGCCTCGGTGGTGTCGAACGAGCACATGAGTCGCACCTCTCCCGTGGCGCGGTTCCAGTCGTAGAAGTGGTGCGCGGCGCGGAGGGGCTCCACGGCCTCGGGCGGCAGGACGACGAAGACGGCGTTGGCGTCGACCGCCTGGGTGACAGCGACGCCCGGCAGGGTGGCCAAGCCGTCGGCGAGACGGGCGGCCATCGCGTTGGCCCTCGTCGCCGACCGCAGCCAGAGGTCGCCCTCGAGCATGGCCAGGAACTGTGCCGAGACGAAGCGCATCTTCGAGGCCAACTGTGCGTCCATCTTGCGCAGGTAGACCAAGCCGGCCCGTGCTTCCTCGGAGAAGGTCACGACCGACTCGCCCAGCACCAGGCCGTTCTTCGTGCCGCCGAACGAGACCGAGTCGACGCCGGCGTCGCGCGTGATCGCGCGGAGCGGGACGCCGAGGGAGGCGGCGGCGTTCGCCAGGCGCGCGCCGTCGAGGTGCACCCGCATGCCGAGCGTGTGCGCGTGGTCGGTCACGGCCCGGATCTCGTCGGGCGTGTAGACCGTGCCGAGCTCGGTGCTCTGCGTGATCGTGACCGCGAGGGGCTGAGGGCGCTGCTGGTCGCCCCAGCCGTAGGCCTGCCGGTCGATCAGCTCGGGCGTGAGCTTGCCGTCGGGGGTCGGCACGGTCAACAGCTTGATGCCGCCCAGGCGTTCGGGAGCGCCGCCCTCGTCGGTGTAGACGTGCGCGGTCGTCGCGCAGATCACGGCCGCCCAGCGCGGGGTGAGGGCCTGGAGGGCCGCGACGTTCGCACCGGTGCCGGTCAGCACGGGGTCGATGGTCGCCCCCTCGCCGAACGTCTCGACGACGACCTCGGCCAGCCGCTGCGTGTACGGGTCGGCGCCGTACGAGCCGACGTGGCCGCCGGCGGCGTCGACGATCGCCTGCAGCGCCTCGGGGTGGGCTCCGGCGTAGTTGTCGCTGGCGAACGTGTGGACCGAGGGATCGTGGAGGCGCGTCACCCGTCGATTCTGCCCGACGGCCGGGTCCCGGGGTGTCAGGAGGCGCGGGGGCGCAGGGGAGTGCAGGGCCTGTTCCGAACGGTGACGGCCGCAACGTCTTGTGCAATGTAAATGTCACACGTAGAGTAGTACGTGACGCATCGTCGACTCGATGTCCCGCCCGGTCGGACCCGCCGGGCGCTCCTTCCACCCCGAGAGGCCCCGTCATGCTGTTCGCCCACGCCCCGAAGCTCGTCCTCGCCGGTCCGTACCCGGTGATCCGTCCCGTCGCCGATCGGGCGGCGGCACTCGACGCCGAGGTCGTCGTGCTCTCGTGCGAGATGGCGACCCCGATCGACGACGTCGTCGGCTTCGACTGGGCCGTGGTGGCCGTCGACGCCGCTACCCCGACGGCGGTACAGCTCGACCGTGCGGTCGACAGCCTCGCGGACGGCCTGCGTCGCGGTGCCCTCGTCGTCGTCGCGTCGGATCGCCCGGTCGCCCAGGCGGCGAGGCGTTTCGCCGACGACCTCGCCCGCGCCAGCGGGCTCCCGACCGGCGAGGCGTTCGCCGTCGCCGCGTGCGAGGCGGGTGTCGTCACCTGGGCCGTCGACGCCCAGGCCGAGGACGAGGCGGCGCATCTGCTCGAACGCATCGGCGCCCCGGTGGGGGACGGCGTGCCCGTGGCCTGACCCGGTCGTCCCGCCGGCCCCCGGGGCGTGCGACAGGATGGACCCATGGGTGGAGTGCTGATCGGGTTCGCGATCATCGGCGTGATCATCGTGACCGGCTACGTCGTCGGTCGCATCGACCTGCTCGGAGAATCCGGCCACCGGGTGCTCTCGCGCCTCGTCTTCTTCGTCCTCACGCCCTGCCTGCTGTTCTCCACCATCTCGCAGGCCGACGTCCACGTGCTGTTCTCGCGGTTGTTGGTGGTCTCGGCGCTCGCCTCGCTCCTGGCCGCCGTCCTCTCGGTCGTCGTCCTGAAGTTCGTCCTCCGACGCAGTGCGGCGCAGACGGCCATCGGGACGATGGGTGGCGCTTACGTCAACGCGAACAACATCGGCCTGCCCGTGGCGACCTACGTGCTGGGCAGTGCCACCTTCGTCGCCCCCGTCCTGCTCTACCAGCTGCTCGTGCTCACGCCGATCGTGCTCGCCGTCATGGACACCGTGACGAACCGCGGCAGCAGCCTCGGGCGCACCATCGCCCGACCGTTCACGAACCCCCTGCTGATCGGGTCCGCCCTCGGTGTGCTCGTGGCGGTCACCGGCCTCGAGATCCCCCAGGCCGTCCGCGAGCCGTTCGAGTTGGTGGGCGGTGCCGCGGTGCCGGTCGTCCTGCTGTCGTTCGGCATGTCGTTGTACGGCTCGAAGCCGTTCCAGGCAGGGCAAGGGCGCGCCGACATCGTCGTCGCCGTCGTCCTCAAGCTCGTCGTCATGCCGGTCGCGGCCTGGCTGCTCGGGGCGTTCGTCTTCGACTTCGACCGCGACGAGCTCTTCGTGGCGGTCGTGCTGGCCGGTCTGCCGTCGGCCCAGAACGTCTTCAACTACGCCCAGCGCTACCAGACCGGGGTCGTCGTCGCCCGAGACACGGTCTTGGCGACGACCATCCTCTCGGTTCCCGTGCTGGTGCTGGTGGCGGCGTTGCTCGCCTGACCCGCGCCTCCTGGTGTCGAGCGCCGCAGGCGAGCGGGGCCGGGGTTCAGAAGATCATCGGGCGGTCGTCGTCGAGCTCGGTCTCGAGGTCGAGGTCGACGACCACGGGGACGTGGTCGCTCGGGGCGTCGCCCTTGCGCTCGTCGCGATGGATGGCCGCGGACGTCACGAGGCCGTCGAAGGCCTTCGAGCCCAGGATGAAGTCGATGCGCATGCCCTCGTTCTTGGGGAAGCGCAGCTGCTTGTAGTCCCAGTAGGTGTAGCCGTCGGGCAGGCGCGAGCGGACGACGTCGGTCAGGCCGACCTCTTCGAAGCGGAAGAAGGCGTCGCGCTCGGGTTGGCTGACGTGCGTGTGGCCCTCGAAGACCGACATGTCCCACACGTCGGTGTCGAGCGGTGCGACGTTCCAGTCGCCCATCAGGGCCAACGGCTGGTCGGGGCGCGCGGCGAGCCAGGCCTCGGTCTCGGCGGCGAGCTTCGAGAGCCAGTCGAGCTTGTAGTCGTAGTGCGGGTCGCCCAGTTCGCGGCCGTTGGGCACGTAGAGGCTCCACAGGCGGACGCCCTCGACCGTGACGCCGATCGCCCGCGCCTCCTTGGGCTGGTCGGGGCCTTCCTGGCCCTTGGCGAAGCCCGGCTGCGACGGGAAGGTGATCTCGACGTCCTCCATCGGCAGGCGGCTGACGAACGCGACGCCGTTCCACTGGCTGAGCCCGTGCAGTTCGACCTCGTAGCCGGCCTCGCGGAAGGCGTCGTAGGGGAACTGCTCGGGCTTGCACTTGATCTCTTGCAGTCCCGCGACGTCGACGTCCTCACGGACGAGCCAGTCGACGACCCTGCCCACTCGAGCCCGGACGGAGTTGACGTTGTAGGTCGCGACGCGCATGCCGACCACGGTACCGGGCCGGCACCGGCGGGGTCCGAGGCCGCCGCCGTCCACCGACGGGACGTCGAGCCGTGTCCGCCCGCCCCGACGTTCGGAGCCCGCCTGCTCTACCATGGGTCACCGTGACCGACGCACGCACGCAGCTCATCGACTACATCGGCTCCGAGGCCGTCTTCCACGGCGACTTCACGCTGACCAGCGGCAAGAAGGCGACGTACTACATCGACCTCCGCAAGGTCAGCCTCGACCACCGCGTCGCGCCCCTGATCGGCCGGGTCATGGTCGACCTGATCGACGAGGTGCCCGACGTGTTCGCGGTCGGTGGCCTGACGATGGGCGCCGACCCGATCGCCGCCGCCGTGCTGCACCAGGGCGTGGCGCTCGGCAAGGACTACGACGCCTTCGTCGTCCGCAAGGAGCCCAAGGACCACGGCCGCGGCAAGCAGGTCGAGGGCCCCGACCTCGAGGGCAAGCGGGTCGTCGTGCTCGAGGACACCTCGACGACCGGCGGTTCGCCCCTCGCCGCCGCCAAGGCCCTCGAGGCCGTCGGAGCCGAGATCGCCGCCGTCGCCGTCGTCGTCGACCGCAGCACCGGGGCCCGCGAGGTGATCGAGGCGGCCGGCTACCCCTACTTCGCCGCGATCGGGCTGGAAGACCTCGGGTTGACACCGTGACCGACGACCGGCCCAGGGGCGACGACGGCGACGACGCCGGGCGCGACGACGGCGACGACGCCGGGCGCGACGACGCCAGCGACTGGCTCGCCGCCCAGTTCGACGGTGCCGACGACGACGCGACCGACACCCCGTCAGGAGGCGCGGGTCGTCTTCCCGACGCCGCCCCCGAGGACGTCCCCACGCAGGCGCTCGACCTGCCGCCGGCCACGCGCGCGGTCGACGTCCCCCACGACGACGACGACCCCGAGCGACCGGCTGACCCGGGTGGTGCTTCAGTGCCCACGGGCTCGGCCGAGGTGTCGCCTCCGACCCCCTTGCCGTTCGTCGTGCCCGAGTCCCCGGCCGGGACGCCTCCGCCGAAGACCTCCGGCCACCCCCAGGCACTCGACCTCGGAGCGCTGACGGGGTCCGTGCCGCCGCCGCCTCCGTCGTCCGTGCCCGTTCCCGACCTTCCCGCTCAGCCCGAGTCGAGGCGACCCGAGTCGCCGCCGTCCGACCCCGATGACGCCGATGACGCCGGTGATGCCGCTCAGGCGTCGGGTCTCGCCGACGTCGAGGAGCGTGCCGGCGTGAGCGACGAGCCAGGGCCCTTCACCGCCCTCATCTCGGCACCCCGGGCCGAATCCGCCGAACCAGCGACCTTCGACTGGGATGCTCTGCCCGAGCCCGAGCCCGAGCCCGAGCCCGAGCCCGAGCCCGAGCCCGAGCCCGGGCCCGAGCCCGGGCCCGAGCCCGAGCCCGAGCCCGAGCCCGAGCCCGAGCACCGAGCGGAGCCGACGTTCCAAGCGGCGGCAGAGCCCGAGCCGACGCCCGAGGCCGAAATCGAGCCCGAGCGCCTCGTTGAGCCGGAGTTCCAAGCAGAGCCGGAGCAGACGCCCGAGCCCGAGCCGATGCGCGAGCCCGAGCCGGAGTTCCATGCAGACCCCGAGCCCGAGCCGGCGTCCGATGTCGAGCCCGAGCCCGAGCCGACGCCCGAGGCCGAAATCGAGCCCGAGCGCCTCGTTGAGCCGGAGTTCCAAGCAGAGCCGGAGCAGACGCCCGAGCCCGAGCCGATGCGCGAGCCCGAGCCGGAGTTCCATGCAGACCCCGAGCCCGAGCCGGCGTCCGATGTCGAGCCCGAGCCCGAGCCGGCCGTCGATTCCCGCGAGGGCGGTGTCGAGGCGCCGTGGTGGGTCGAAGAGCACCACGAGATGACGCGGCGCGAGCGTCGCCTGGCCGAGGCGGCCGCGGCTGCTGCGGCCGCTGCCGCCGCGGTGGCCTCCCGTGGCGGGGTCGAGCCCGGCGTCCCCGGCGCCGCGGCGGTCCCCTCGGCGCCGAAGCCGACGCCGTCCCCCACGACCCAGGCGTCGTCCGTCTCGGAGCCCAGGGCCGACTCCGGCTCGAGGGGGGACCGCGAGCCCACCTTCACCGAGATCCTCGGCGTCGTCCCGTCAGGTGCCGGCACCGCGTCCGTCGAGCCGCGGGGCGCACGTCCCGAGAGCGAGCACGAGCCCGAGCACGCGACGAACGCGGACGACGCCCCCGGCGCCTGGTCGCTGTCCGGCTCCGGCGACGTGCCGCCGTCCGAGGTCGGGCCCGTGCCCGACGTCGAGCAGTCGTCCCGCGCCGACCGAGACCCAAACGCCGACGCCGATGACGAGGGCCTGGACGACGGGGCCGAGGTGACGACCGCGACCGCGCTGTTCGCGCCTCCTCGTTCCGCCCTCGACGAGCGCGCCGACGTCGACGACCCTGGGGTCGATGACACGCAGGTGCTGCCCGGCGTCTCGATGAGCGCCACCTCGGCCCTGACGGGTGAGCGGCCCCGCCGTGAGGTCGGCGGAGCCGGCGTGTTCGTGCCCCAGACCCGTCCGGTGGACGAGAGGCCCGCCACGACCCCCCGCACGGCGGGCCTGGCCGAGTGGGTCCGGTCGCACAAGGGCCTGGCCGCCGTGGGTGCCGGGCTCGTCATCCTGTTGCTGCTGGTCGCGCTCTTCTTCCTCTCGCGATCGCTCTTCGCCTCCACCGACGACCTGACGAGCGACGCGTCGGCCGCCGCCGCGGCACCGACCGCGTCCCGGACCGTGACGGCTGCGCCGGTCGAGCCCGCCGCCGAGGTCGCCCCGGCCGGGCCGCTCGCGGCAGGCACGCACTCGTACGCCGACCTGCAGGGCGGCGAGTGCTTCTCGGCGTTCGAATCGGCCTGGCAGCAGGACTACGAGGTCGCCGACTGTGCGCAGCCGCACGTCGCCCAGCTCACCCGCCTGGGCACCCTCGACGGGGACGCGGCCGCGGCCTACCCGGGTGCCGACGTGCTGCAGAGCCAGATGAACCTGCTCTGCACGGGAGCGGACGCACTCGACCGGCAGGCCGCCGCGGCCTACCCCGACGTGCAGTTGCTCGCGAGCTTCCCGGCCGACGCCGACGCGTGGGCCGCCGGCGACCGCACGTACTCGTGCTTCGTCAACCGCAGCGGCGGCGAACCCCTGACGACCAGCCTCGTCGCCGTCGCGGGCTGACGCGTCGAGGCGGCCCGCGCCTCCGGGGGCCTCAGGTCCGGAGGCCTCAGGCCTCGGACGGCACCACGTCGGACTCGATCGGCTCGCTGCGCACCAGTTCGTGCACCCCGGCCAGGATCTCGTTCGGCCGGAACGGGTAGCGATCGATCTCGGCCTGGTCGCTGATGCCGGTCATCACGAGGATGGTGTGCAGCCCGGCCTCGATGCCGGCCATGATGTCGGTGTCCATCCGGTCGCCGATCATCGCCGTGTTCTCGCTGTGCGCGCCGATGCGGTTCATCGCCGAACGGAACATCATCGGGTTGGGCTTGCCGACGACGTAGGGCTCCTTGTTGGTGGCCTTCGAGATCATCGCGGCGATCGCGCCCGTCGCGGGCAGCACGCCGTCGGCGCTCGGGCCCGTGGCGTCGGGGTTCGTGACGATGAAGCGTGCACCGCCCAGGATGAGCCGCACGGCCTTGGTGATCGAGTCGAACGAGTAGTTGCGCGTCTCGCCCACGACGACGTAGTCGGGGTTCGTCTCGGTCATGATGAACCCCGCCTCGTGCAGGGCGGTGGTCATGCCGGCCTCGCCGATGACGAAGGCCGAGCCGCCGGGCATCTGCGACCGGCAGAAGTCGGCGGTGGCGAGCGCGCTCGTCCAGATGCGCTCCTCGGGCACGTGCAGCCCCGAGGCGCGCAGACGGGCCGCCAGGTCGCGCGGGGTGAAGATCGAGTTGTTCGTCAGCACCAGGTAGGGCGTGCCCTCGTCCTGCCACTGCTGGATCAGTTCGGCCGCGCCGGGCAGGGCGTGGTTCTCGTGGACGAGCACGCCGTCCATGTCGGTCAGCCAGCATTCGACGTCTTCGCGTGCACCCATGGCGCTCACCTTAGCGAGGTGCCCTGACGACGAGGAGGCGCGGGTCGCCTCCACCCACCGCCTACCCTGGTCCGATGCCCCAGGACGAGTCCCCGACCCCGCCGAACGACGAGCTGACGCACGGCGTGGGACCCTGGCCGGGGGGCGAGGAGGCCTGGCCCGACGGGGACCACTTCGACCCCGAGTTGCTGCGCGACGGTGACCGCCGCAACGTCGTCGACCGCTACCGGTACTGGACGATGGAGGCCGTGGTGGCCGACATCGACGCCCATCGGCACGGCTTCCACGTCGCCGTCGAGAACTGGCAGCACGACATGAACATCGGGTCGATCGTGCGCAGTGCCAACGCCTTCGCGGCCGACACCGTGCACATCATCGGTCGCCGTCGATGGAACAAGCGGGGGGCGATGGTCACCGACCGGTACCAGCACGTGCTGCACCACCCCGACGTCGAGACGTTCCTGGCGTGGGCCCGTGAGCAGCGCCTCCCCGTCCTCGCCGTCGACAACGTCGAGGGGTCGGTGCCGATCGAGACGTTCGACCTGCCCGAGCGCTGCGTCCTCGTCTTCGGGCAGGAGGGGCCGGGCCTGTCGCCCGAGGCGCTCGCGGCGGCCGAGGCCGTGCTCGAGATCTCGCAGTTCGGCTCGACGCGCAGCATCAACGCGGCGGCGGCCGCCGCCGTGGTGATGCACTCGTGGGTCGTGCGTCACCGCTTCTGACCCCTCGAGTCGGGTGATCGTTGACCTGACTCATATTTCACACCTATACTCTTGATGATCGGCCTGAGGGTCGATCACCTCCTGTCTCCCGAACAGAAGCGAGAGTGCTCCGTGCCGTCGTCCGCCCCGTCCCCCGCCGCTGGCGGCTCCCGCTCGGCGCCCCGGGTCCTGCTCGTCGCGGCGCCGTTGATGGCCCGCAGCGGGGTCTACCGCTCGACCCACGACCTGGTCGCCGAAGCGAGGGGCCGGGGGCTCGACTGGCGAGCCGTCGTGGGGCTGCGCCCGACGGCTCGCGGCACGGTCGCGACCACCCCCGGCGTCCGCGAGGTGACGGTCCGTGCGCACGGTCGCGCGGTCGTCGACGAGGTCGCCGGTCTCGTGACGAGCGCCCCCGAGGCCGATGCCGCCGACGTGGTCGTCACGCTCGTCACGCAGAGCGACGTCGCCCTCGCCCGGCTGCGCCGTCACGGGTCCACGCCCTGGGTGGCGTGGGTCCGCGGACTGCCGTGGCCCGCTCCCGGCGAGCAGGCGCGCCTCCGTCGGGTCGCCCTCCGCCTCGTCGAGGGTCGCGCCCTGCGCGGGGCCGACGACGTCTGGGCGACGACGCCGGTCCTCGCCGACGAGGTGGCACGGGCGCGCCGTCCCCACCTCGTCCCGGCCGGCATCCGTCTCTCGGCCCGCAGCTCGTGGGGCGAGGCGGCCACGCCTCTCGTCTGGGCGGCCCGGTTCGACGTCGACAAGCGGCCTGCGGCGTTCGTCGAGCTCGCGGCACGGGCGGGCGTCCCCGGCCGCCTGCACGGGCAGGGTCCGCTCGAGGACCGGCTCCGCGCCTCCTTGCCCGACGGCGTGACCATGCCCGGGTGGGTCGACCCGGCGAGGCTGTGGGACGACGCCGGACTCTTCGTCGGGACGGCCTCACGAGAGGCCTTCGGCCGCAGCGCCGTCGAGGCCGCCGCCGCGGGCGTGCCCGTCCTGCTGGGTGACAGCTACGGTGCCGCGCCCCTCCTCGTGACCGACCCCGACCTGCGACGACGATTCGTCCTGCCCGTGGGCGAACCCGACCGGTGGCTGTCCGCCGTCCGCGACCTGACCGCCGACCGCGCGCTGCGCCGGACGGTCTCGGACCACGTCGCCGCCAACGCCTCGCTATTGTCCGTCGGCGCGTCGGTCGACGCCGTGGTCGACCGTCTGTCCCGGCTCGGCATCACGGCGGCCGCCCGATGAGCGGACCGTCCGGTCGCCCGACCCGAGCGCCTCGCCCGGGGGCGGGTCCCCTCCGGGTCCTCCAGTACGGGGTGCACGACACGGGCTACCCCCGCAACGTCCGCGTGCGGGCCCATCTCGAAGGACGGCTCGGCGCGTCGGTCGTCGTCGCGCCGCGGTCGCGTGCCGCGGGTCGGCTGCGTCGTGCGATCGAGGACGTCCGCTCGCTCGTCAGGGGCGCCCGGCGCGCCGACGTCGTCCTGCTCTCCGAGTTCCGGCTCAGCCACGCGCCGCTCGCGTGGCTCGTCGCCCGTCTGCAGGGTGCCGCTCTCGTCGTCGACGGGTTCGTCGGTCTCCACGAGACCGCGGTCGACGACTGGCGGCGGGTCTCCCCGGCATCGCCCGCGGCCCTCCGGTTCCGTGTGCTCGACGCCGCGGCCGTGAGGTGCGCGGATCTCTACCTGATCGACACCGAGCCACGGGCCGCCGAGATCGTCCGGCGCCACGGCCCCTCGGCGACGGTCGTCCCCCTCGCCGTCGGTGCCCCGACCTGGGCCACCCGGCAGCCGCCCGCTCCGCCTCACGACGCACTCCGGGTCTTGTACTACGGGGGGTACATCCCCCTCCACGGCGTCGATCTCGTCGTCGACGCCCTCACACTGATCGGGACCCGTCGCCGGGTCGAGGTCGTCCTCGTCGGCGACGGTCCCGCCCGCCGGGCCGTCGAGGCCCGGGTCCGTCGAGCGGGCCTCGGCGACCGGTGCACCTTCGTCGACGCGGTGCCCGAGGGCGAACTCCTCGCCCACATCGCCCGGGCCGACGTCGTCCTGGGGGTCTTCGGCTCCTCGGCCAAGGCCCGCGGCGTCGTGGCGAACAAGGTCTGGCAGGGGCTGGCGTGCGGTCGGACCGTCGTCACCCAGCGATCGAGCGCCCTCGACGACGTCCGGTGCGCGGCAGGGGGCCTGCTCGTCCAGACCGAGCCGGCCAGCGCCTCCTCGATCGCCGACGCGTTGGTGGGGGCCCCGCTCGCCCACCAGGCGGAGTCGCCGCGCGACGTCGCCGAGCGCCTCGAGTCGGTGGTGCAGAGATCGTACGACCGGTTCACGGACCACCTGTCGGCCCTCGGCCCTCGGCGGGTCCACTCGTGAGGGGATTCGGGCGGCAGGTCGGCCGTCTCGCCCTCCACCTGCTCGTGCCGGCCCTCGGTGCGGCCGCCCCGCTGGCCGTGATCCCCGCGATCACCTCGACCCACGGGGCGTCGGGCTGGGCGGCGGTGGCCGTCGGCCTCTCCGTCGGCATCGCCACGGCGGTCGTCGCCGAACTCGGCTGGAGCATCGTGGGCCCGCAACGCGTCGCCCGGGCGACCCGGCCACCCGGTGACCTCTTCGCCACCGCATCGGCCAGCAAGCTCGTCGCCACCGCCGTCCTGCTGCCGGTCGCGGCGGCCGTGACGCTCGCCGTCGTGGACGAACACCGCCCGGCGGCCGCGCTCGTCTCTCTGGGTGTCGCGCTCGGCGCACTCAGCCCGACCTGGTACTTCATCGGCCTCGGGCGCCCGCTGTTGGTCCTCGTCGCCGAGACGTCGCCGCGCGTGCTGGCCTCGCTGGTCTCGGCCGTCGCGATCGCCGCCGGTGCGCCGCTCGAGGTCTACGGCGCCGGCATGGTCCTCGCTGCCGTCGTCACGTTCGGCGTCGCGCCTCGTCTCGGGGGCGCCCGTCTGCCCGGGACGGACGACTTCCGCGCGGTCCCGGCCGTCGTGCGCTCCCAACTCGTCCTCGTGGTCGGACGAGGCGTGGCGACGACCTACAAATCCCTGCCCGCGGCCCTGCTGGGCACCGTCTCGCCCGGTTCCGTGGCCGGATTCGCCGCGGTGGACCGACCGTTGCGCATGGGGCTGCAGGTCGTGTCCGCCATTCCCGACCGCCTGCAGACCTGGGTGGGCGTGCCCTCCGCCGAACTCGCGCACCGTCGCAGCCTGGTCTCCCTCGGGCTGAACGCCGGGCTCGGCCTCGTCGTCGGCGTCGGTTTCGCGCTGTCCATGCCGGCCGTCGCCGTCGTCCTCTTCACGGGCACCGTCCCGGTGTCGCCCGACCTCGCCCTGGCGGGCGGCGTGCTGATCACCGTCATCTGCGCGTCTCGTGGCGCCGGCCTCGCCCTGGTCAGTGCAGGGCGCCACGCCCAGACGACGACGGCGTCCGTCGCGTCGGCGGTCGTCGGCGTTCCGGGAGTCCTCGTGCTCGGCGCCCACCACGGCGCGCTGGGCGCCGTGTCGGCACTCGTGTCGGCCGAGGCCGTGGGGCTCGTCGTCCAGCTCGTCGTCCTCGCGCGGTCGCGCCGCGCCTCGTGCGTGCCAGCCGTCGAGCCCGCCGCCGAGCCCGCGCCGGTCGGTCCGTCGGATCCGCACGCTCGAGGGGAGGCCGCCCGATGATCGTCGTCCTCGCCGGTGCCGCCGCGGCGGCCCTGGTCGCATTCGTCGGCGGGCTCCTCCTGCCGGCCGACCGGCGACGAGGCGCGGCGCTCGTCGTCGCCTTCGCCGTCCTGATCTCGACGACGTCGGGTTCCGCGCCCGACATCGTCCGCCACGCCGCCGTGGCCGCCGTGGCCGGAGTCTCGGTGGCGGCACTCGTCTCGCCCCGCTCGTGGTCCGTCGGCCGCCCGCGGGCCACACTGGCGACGACCGCGTTCTTCGCCTTCTCGATCGTCTGCGTGCTGGCGCTCGCCCCGTCGACGATCGTCCTCATGGCCGAGCTCGCGGCGATCGGGGTCGCGGTCTCGTGGCTCGTGTCGACGTCGTCGCCCCGCGACCTCCGCGTGTTCGTCCGCGGTCTCGTCGTCCTCGGCCTCGCGCAGGTCGTGGTCGGAGTCGTGGAGCTCACGGTCACCCATCGTCCGATCCCCTTCGGGTACAAGGTCCTCGCGACGGGCCGCTCGTTCGTCAGCGACAACAAGATCCTGCCCGGTGGTCTCGTCCGGGTCGAGGGCACCCTCGGCCACCCCATCCCGTACGCCGTGTTCCTCGCGGTCTGCCTGGTCCTCGTCCTCGTCGCGCGGCGGACCTTCCCCGTCTGGTTCCCGCCGTTCGCCGTCCTCGTGCTGTCGGCGGGCATCCTGCTGTCGGGAAGCCGAAGCGTCGTCGCCGCCGTCCTCCTCGCCGTGACCTACGTCCTGATGACCTCCGAGGCGCGGTCCCGGGCAGCGAAGATCGTGCTGACGGTGCTCGGGGCGGTCGCGGGTGCCGCCGCCCTGGCGTCCGAGATCGTCGACGCGGTCGGGACGCTCGTGGCATCCGGCTCGTACGAGAACCGGATGGGGGCGGTCCGATCGGTCCCCGGACTCCTCGCGCGGCCCGCGCTCGAGGCATTGGCCGGCAGCGGCTTCGGAAGCGAGGCCGAGTTGTACGCCCGTGGCCTCCTGCCCCAGGAGGGCTTCACGGTCGTGGACAACCAGCTCGTGACCACGCTCGCCACGTTCGGTATCGCCGGGATCGTCTCGCTGGTGGCGGCGCTCGTCGTCGGGTTCGTCCACGCCTCCCGGACGGGGCGGGCAGTCCTCGTCGTCATGATCGTCACCCTCTTCTCGTTCGACTACTTCGTCTGGTTCTCGACGTCCGCGATCTTGTGGGCCTTCTGCGCCTTGCAGGACCGTCCCGGCGACGACCGAGCCGCGCTGGACCCGTCCGGGGCGCACCCGTCAGGGTCGCACCGGGGTCGCGACGACCGGGGTCGCGACGACCGCGTCCTCGGCGACGCGTCGGACCGGCCCGGCGTCGTCGGCGGCACCCTCACGGCAGCCCGCTGAGCGAGTGGGACCGTCCCCGTCGCGGGACCGTCCCCGTCGCGGGACCGTCCCGCCGCGCGGTCGTCCCCGCCCACGACGAAGCGCCCCGACGACCTGGTCGTCGGGGCGCGTGGTCGGAGGCGGTCGGGGCGGCGTCAGGCTCTCAGGGCTCGCCCGAGGTAGGCGAGGACGTCGTTCGTCGCGTCGACGATCTGGGCGGTCGACTTCGCGTACACGTCGGCTCCGAGCCCGAAGGGGTCGACGACGTCGTCCTCATCGGGCGTGACGAGGACGCCGGAGCCGCGGTGCGCCGCCGCGAGGGCGACGACCCGGTCCAGACGCTCGGCGGGGTCCGGGTTCGACGCGATCGCGCGTGCCGTCTCGTGGAGATCGACGAGACGGCTCAGGCGTGCGAACTCCCGCAGGGTGAAGGTCGTGCGGTTCGCCCTCGGCACCAACGACACGACGGCCCGGCGGTGTTCCCGGGCGAGGGCCAGGACGAGGGGAGCGCGACCCACCACGTCGGCCGTCAGCTGACGGGCACGATGGTCCGACAGGTCGAGGCCGAGGGACTCGGCGGCCTTCAGGGTGGGGCGGGGCGGCGGTTCACCCACCAGGGCCGACGTCCCGAAGCTCTCGACGGCCGCGGACGTGGCACTGCGCACGAGTGCGGCGGCCAACGGTGAGCGGCAGATGTTCCCGGTGCACACCATCACGAGGGGCGGGATGGTCATCGGGCCGCCGCCGTCGAGGCAGGGACCGGGTTCTCGGTCACCGAACCGTAGTAGCCCCCGTAGGCTCCGTACCCGTAGGCACCGAGGCCCTTCGTCGGGGCCATCGTGAGGACGACCCCCAGGGTGCGGCTGCCGATCTCGGAGACGGCGGCGAGGGCCTGCTTCAGCTGGTGGCGCGACGATCGCTGGGCCGCGGTCGCGACGATCACGCCGCTCACGCAGCGGCTGAGGACGGCGGCGTCGGTCACCGGCAGCAGGGGCGGGGTGTCGATGATGACGAAGTCGTAGTCGACCTCGACCGTCGAGACGAGGCTCGCCATGGCGAGCGAGCCGAGCAGTTCGCTCGGGTTCGGGGGAACGGTGCCCGAGGGCAGCACGTGGAGGCCCAGGCGTCCCCACGGCTGCACGACGTCGACGAGTTCTGCCCGCCCGACGAGCAGGTCGGTCAGTCCGACGGCGCCCTCGAGGCCCATGACCTCGGCGACGCGGGGCCGGCGCAGGTCGGCGTCGACGAGCAGCACCGAGGCACCGGTCTCGGCCAGGCAGACGGCCAGGTTCGCCGCCGTCGTCGACTTGCCCTCGCCGGGCATGGCCGAGGTGACGATGAAGGTCCGGCTGCGTCCCTCGAACGAGACGAACTGGAGATTGGTGCGGAGGGCGCGGTAGGACTCGGCGAGTGGGCTGCGCGGATCGTTGTTGACGACCAGCGGGGCCGAGGAGGCTTCTGTGTGGAAGCCGATGCCACCGAGCAGCGGCGCGTTCGTCACCCCCTCGACGTCGGCCTTGCTGCGGATGCGCGTGTCGAGGGTGTTGCGGAGGAGGGCCAGGGCCGTGCCCGACAGGATGCCCAGGCCGAGGGCCAGGCTGATCCAGAGGACGGGCTTGGGGTTGGCCGGGCTCGTCGGCACGACGGGAGCGTCGATGGACTCGACGGTGACCAGCCCGCTGCCGCCGCCCACGGGTTGTTCGAGTTGCTCTTCGACCACCTTCTCGAAGCTCGTGGCCACGGCGTCGGCGAGTCGTGCCGCCTGCGCGGGGTCGCCGTCGGTGACCGAGATGTCGATCAACGACGTGTTCACCGGGCTGGAGGCCGAGATCTTCGAGGCGAGCCCCGCGGGGGTGGTGTCGAGCCCGAGATCGGCGATGACGGGTTCGAGCACCCGACCCGACGTGACGACGGAGACGTACGAGCGCACCTTGGCCTGCGCGGCGCTGCTGCCCTGGACGAGGTCGCCGGCGTCCGACGAGCCGATCGACGAGACCGAGACGAAGAGCTGCGTCGACGACGCGTACGACTTCGCCGTCGCGAGCGACGCGGTCGCCCCGAGCAGCACGGCGCTCAGGGTCACGACGACGATGAGGACCCACCGCGTCCGGACGACGGTGATGAAGGGCTTGAGTTCCATGGAGTTCTTCCCTGCTGAACGGCGTGGTGTCGGATCGGGGGCTGATCGGGTCTAGGACGGTCGGCGGGCCGGCAGGCGGAGCGCGTCGCGGACGACGTCGACCTTCTGCCGCCACGTGGCGTCGGGAGGGATGGCACCCGGGAGCCGGGGCACCCGCCCGTCGGAGCCTGCGGCGAGTGCGGCGAGCACCGAGGCGTGCTCGGCGGTGTCGGCGACCGTCACGCCGTCCAGACCGCGCGCCTCGATGCCGCAGACGGCCGTGCTGAGGACGGGGAGACCCGCCGCGCGGTACTCGTAGGTCTTGATGACGTCCCCGCCGACCTCGCGCTCGCCGACGTGGTGGGGCACCCAGCCGACGTCGAAGGTCTGCAGCAGGGCCGGCACGCGGTCGTAGTGCACGTCGCCCAGCAGGGTGACGTTGGGCGAGTCGGCCAGCACCCCGTACTCGGCGTCCAGCACCGGGCCGGCGAACACGAACGACACGTGGGGCAGGGCGGCGACGGTCGCCAGGATGCCGGCGAGGTCGAGCCTCCGCCCGATCTTGCCCACGTACCCGACGGTGGTCGGGCCGGTCGCCCGGCTCGTGCCGTCGAAGCGGTGGGGGTCGCAGCCGTTGGGCAGCAGGACGACGTCGGTGCGTCCGTGTCGGCGGGCGAGGTCGGCGGTGCCCGCGCCGTTGGCCGTCACGACGTCAGCGAGGGCGAAGGCGGCCGCGTAGGCCTCGTCGACCTCGGCGCGGATGCTCTCGAAGGCGTAGTGCCGGCTCCAGTCGTCCAGCAGGTCGAGGACGACCCGCCGGGGACCGGCGAAGGGATTGGCCGCGACCGGGGCGACGGCGGCGAAGGGATTCCAGACGAGGGCCGGCACGGATGCCGCCGACGGGGGCAACGAGGGGTAGGCGCGGGCGGACGCGACCCACCAGCGTCGTCGGTCGCGCGGGTCGGGAGCCCGGAGCGTGATCGGGTCGACCGACCGGGTGCCGACGGCCGGTGCCCCGATCGGGCGGCGGCGGGCGATCGAGGTCACGAGGGGCTCCGGCCTCGAGACGACGGTGACCCCGCCACGGCCCGCGAGGTCGTGACCGAGCCATTCGATCAGGTGACCGTCCCGGGTGCGGTAGCCCTCGTCGAGCAGCTTGCGCTGGCCGTGCATCGGGTACGCCAGGAGGGCGGGGGAGTCGAGGGCGGCGCGGCGCGGTCGGGTCGTGGGCACGGTGGTCTTTCGTCGAGAGCTCGCGGGCACCGTGGCGCCCGACACGGCCGATGACCGTGTGTGATATCTCAGTATTGCACGACGAAACGAGTTATACCAGGGTCGCGACGGTCCCCGGGACGGACGTCGGGGATGATGGGGGGATGACCGCAACGAACCTGCTCGGCGTGCCCGAGACCCGCCTGCCCGCCGAACCCGACGTCGTCGCCGACCTCGAGACGCTGACGACGGCCGAGGTCGTCGTCGCCCACCCCACGTCGTCGCTCGCCTGGGCACTGCTCAGCGACGAGGCCGACGCCCGCGGCGCCGAGCTCGAGGCCTACGCCTATGCCCGCGTCGGCTACCACCGCGGTCTCGACGCGCTGCGCAAGGCGGGGTGGCGCGGACAGGGCCCCGTGCCGTGGTCGCACGAACCCAACCGGGGCGTGCTGCGGTCCCTCTTCGGCCTCCGGCTAGGTGCGTCCGCCATCGGCGAGGTCGACGAGGTCGAACGCCCCACGACGTTCCTGCACGACGCCGACCCCGCCGTGCTCCCCACCCTCGAGACCCGCACCGACTAGCGGCGCGACCGCGCGAGGACGCAGGAGGCGCGGGTCACGCGACCCGCGCCTCCTGCGTCCTCGGCGGAAGCGGCGGTCTCAGCCGATCAGCGAGGGCCGCAGGTCGCGCATCGTGCGCGCCCGTGTCATGCGGGAGGTCGCGACCCAGGTCAGCACGAGCGCGCCGAGCAGCCAGGCCGCCAGCACGCCGGCGTCGCCCCAGGCCGCGGCCGAGCTGCCGCCGTACATCACCTGGCGCAGGCCGTCGGTGGCGTAGCTCATCGGCAGCACGAAGTGGAGGGCTGCGAGCGGGGCGGGCAGGGTCTGCCACGGGAAGGTCCCGCCGGCCGTGACGAGCTGCACGACCATGAGCACCAGGCCGAGGAACTGCCCGACGCTGCCGAGCCAGACGTTGAGCGTCATGATGATCGCCGCGAACGCCGCCGAGGCGAGGGCCATCAGTCCGATCATGCCGAGCGGGTGGGCGACCTCGAAGCCGAGCGCCTGGGTGACGATGACGTAGAGCGCGACCATCTGCACGACGCCGAGCACCACCGGGGCCAGCCAGCCGGCCAGCGAGATGCGCACGGGGGCCTTGACGGCGGTGATGGCCCGCTTCGAGATCGGCTTCACGATCAGGAACAGCGCGTACATGCCGATCCAGGCCGCGAGGCTGATGAAGAACGGTGCCAGTCCCGCGCCGTAGGTGCCGGCACTCGTGAGGGCGGCGTCCTTGACCGAGACCGGGTCGCTGATGGCGCTCGCCTGGTCGTCGCGCGTCCGGTCGGTGCTCGCGGGGATCTCGCCGAGTCCGCTCTGCAGCCCGTCGCGGAGCTGGGTGGTGCCGGTGTCGAGGCTGACGACGCCGTCGCGCAGCGAGGTGGACCCGCTGCTCAGGGTGTCGAGACCGGTCGCGAGGGTCGAGGCGCCCGTGGCGGCGCTCGCCGCGCCCGTGGCCAGTTGCGACGAGCCGGTCGCGGCCGACGAGATGCCCTGGGTCAGGGCCGGTGTGGCGGCGGCCAGGGTCGCGGCGCCGGTCGAGACCTGGTCGGCACCCGTGGCGAGCTGCCCCACCTGGGTGTTCAGCCCCTGGATCTGGGTGTTCGCGTCCTGGAGGGCGGTGGTCAGCGACTCGGTCGCGGGGGCGAAGGTCGCGGCGATCTGCTGGATCTGCTCGTCGGTGTAACCCTGCTGGCGCAGGGCTTCGGCGATCTGCTGCTGCGCCTGCTGCTGGGCGGCGGGCAGGCCGGCCGCGGCCGTCGCGCTCGTCGTTGCAGCGTCGGCCACGCCGGTGGCCAGGGCATCGTTGCCGGCCGCCACCTGGGCGGCACCGTCCGCCAGGGTCTGGGTCTGCGCGGGCAGGGCCGTCGTCTGGGTCTTCAGCGTCTGCAGTCCCGTGTCCAGCGCGGACGCCCCCGAGCTGAGCTGGCTCGTCCCGTCGGCGAGGGTGTGGGCCCCGGTCGCCGCGTCGGCCGCACCGTCGGCCAGCTGGTTCGCGCCGGCGACGGCCGAACCGGTGCCGGCGACGAGCTGGTTCGCCCCGTCGACCGCGCTGCCCAGGTTCGTGCGCACGTCGGCCAGGCCGACCAACAGGCGGCCCGCCGCCTCCTTGCCGACCTTCTCGGTGACCGAGGCCCGGATGGTCTTCGCCGCCTGCTCGGCGATCGTGGACGAGAGGTAGCTGTTGACGTCGCTCGTCGCGAGGGTGATCTGGGCCCGCTTCGGGTCGTCGCCGCTCGCCGAGGTGAGGTCGTCGCTGAAGCCCTTCGGGATCGTGAAGGTGAAGTCGTAGGTCTGGTCGCGCAGGCCCGCCGCGGCCTGGGCGGCCGAGACGACGTGCCAGTCGAAGTCGCCGCCGTCGGTGATCTGGTCGGTGACCTCGTCGCCGTAGTTCACCGTCTCGCCGTCGACCGTGGTGCCCGCATCGGTGTTCACGAGGGCGGCCGGGATCTGGTCGAGCTTGGCGTACGGGTCCTGGTTGGCCCAGAGGTACAGGCCGCCGTAGAGCAGCGGCACGGTCATCAGCGCGACGAGTGCCAGGCGGGCGAGCGGGGTGGCGGTGAGGCGCTGCAGCTCGGAACGGACGAGGGCGTAGATCTTCACGGCTGGTCGCTTTCGACGGAGGTGTCGGGGGTGGTGGCGACCGCGGTGTCGTCAGGGGAGAAAGGAGGCGCGGTGTCGGTCTCGGGTACGGCGTCGGTCCCGGCCGCGGCGAACTCGGGCGTGGGCAGCGACTCGATCGTCGCGAGGGCCGCGAACCCGGTGATGGTCAACACGGTGTAGTCGCGGCCGACGAGGTCGTGGACGACCGAGAGCCAGGCGGCGACGTCGCCTCCGTGCCGTTCGGGGGTGGTCACGACCAGCCCGCGCACCTCGGGGCGCAGCACCGCCAACTCGCAGAGCAGGCGGACGCGCAGCTCGGTGGGCAGGGCGCTCAGGCGGGTCCGCTCGTGCTCGTCCAGCCCGATCTCCTCGAGCAGCAGACGAGCCGAGGCCTTGTCGGCGCGGAGCCCGGCGAGGGCGAGCTCTTCGCGGGCGACCTGGACGACCGTGAGGGCCGCGAACGGTTCGGCGACGGTGGGGGTGTCGACGAGGGCGAAGGAGGCGCGGATCGCCGCGTCGTCCGCCCGACCGTCGATCGTCACCCGTCCGGTCTCGGGGCGCATGCGGCCCCACGCGACGAGTGACGCCAGGGTGGGCGCGTTCTCGGTCTCGACCGCGACGAAGCCCGGGACCCAGCGGTCGGCGACCGCGCTCAGCCGGGGGAGTGCCGCGCCGGGACCGTCGCCGATCGCGACGTCGTGCAGTTCGAGTCTCATGCGGGTTCTCCGGTCGGGGGCATCGAGGAGGCGCCGGTCGCCGGTTCGGGAGGGAGCGCGAGTTCGGGGGCGGTCGCGACGAGGTCGCCGGCGGTGCGCCAGTCGAGGCCGACGACGCCGAGCACCGCCAGCATGACGAGCCGGTGGCCCTCGGAGCGGCTGAGCCGCTGCGTCGTGGCCTCGTCGAGCACGGACAGGGCGGCGCCCTCCACCAGGTGGGCCAGCGTGTGGGGAGCGATGTCGTCGCGCATGCGTCCGGATTCCACGCCACGACGGACGACGTCGCGGACGGTCTTCCGCAACGGGGCGAGCGCCTCGCCGACCTCGTGGGCCATCGGGCCGCGCACGGTCAGCTGCGCCATGACGCGCACGTGCTCGACCTCGGCCCAGAGTCGGGCGGCCAGGGAGGCGAGTTGCACGACGGGGTCCGCGATCGGTGCCGGTCGCGCGGCGACGCCGATGCGGGCGGCACCGCGCAGGCTGACCTCGCGCACGAGGTCGTCCCGCGTGGCGAAGTGGCCGTAGACCGAGCGTCGGGACAGGCCAGCCTCGGCGGCGATGGCCTCGAGCGACACGGACGGGTCGCGGTTGAGAAGCAGTGCCGCGGCGGAGATCAGTGCGTCGCGGTTCGCAGTGGCGTCGCGGCGTGGCGCACGGGTGGCGCGGACGGGGTCATCGGCGGCAGGCATGACCCGATCGTACGATCTTGCACACCTTTGTGCAAGTTATTGTGCGGGGGGATCGTCGGTCAGCGCGAGCGGGGCAGGGTCGCTCTCAGCGCCTCCTCGTAGGCGTCGCAGACGGACTGCCAGGTGTAGGCGTCCGCGGCACGAGAAAGGGCCGCCGCGCTGAGGCGTTCCTGCTCGGCCGGATCGTCGAGCAGCGCGGTGACGGCGGCGGCGATGGCGGCGGGCTCGGGCGCCACGAGGGTGCCGGCTCCGTCGAGCACCTCGCGGTTGTAGACGGTGTCGCGCGCGACGACGGGCGCCCCCGCGAACATGGCCTGCACCAGCGCCGGGTTCGTGCCGCCGACGCTGTGGCCGTGGAAGTAGGCCCCGGCGTGCTGCCAGAGGGCGTGCAGACGATCGTCGTCGCTGACGTGGCCGAGCCAGGTCACGCGGTCGTTCGCCTCGGCCAGTCCGCGCACGAGCTCGTCGAGTTCGCCGCCGTAGCCGGTCGAGCCGACGATGACCACGTCGTGCCGCTCGGCGATCGAGCGGGCCGCCTCGACGAACTCGACGACGGTGTTCTCGGGGACGAAGCGCGCGACGACCAGGGCGTACCCGCGGTGTCGCTGGCCCGGCTCGACCGGCAGGTCGCGGACCGGGTCGCCGCCGTAGGGGATGAACAGGCCGTCCACGCCGAAGTCGGCCTGCCAGCGCCGGACGATCTCGCGGGCGTCGCAGATCAGCCCGTTCGCGAAGCGCGCGCTGGCCTTGGCTCCGAGACGGAACACCGTCTTCGCCGCGCGTCCCCACTTGGCACGCTCCCACTCGATGCCGTCGACGTTGACCAGGACGGGGATGCCGCGCAGTCTGAGCAAGGGCAGCCAGAAGCCGTTGGCCACGTTCATGACGAGGGCCGCGTCGGGCCGGCGCATGAGGGCGTCCAGGACGGCGGTGAGGCCGTAGCTCAGGGTGCTGAGCGATTTGCTCTCGACGCCCTTCGTCAGGCGGGAGGTGACCCGACGGTCGCGGGCGGGGTCGTCGTCGCGGGTCGACCCGTCGCGACCGTAGACCGTGACGTCCCAGCCGGCGTCGACCAGGGCGGGGGCGATCCGGCGCACCGCGGTCTCGAACCCGCCGTAGTAGCTGGGGTAGCCGCGGGTGCCGATGACGGCGACCGACGGTCGATCGGTCGCCGAGCGGCGGGGGCGCAAGGGGCGGGCAGTCATCGAGGTCGATCCGTTCGGCCGGTCTTCAGAGCAATGCTCGTAATATACCGGATTCCTACCCCCTGCTGGTGCCGCCGGGTCGGCCGCCCGACCGGACGGGGCGCGTCGGCGCTCGCGATGCGAACGCCGACGCGCCGGGCTCTAGCCCCGAGCGCCCATCAGGTGCTCGAGGGCGAGCTGCTGCAACCGCACGAAGCCGTACCCGTGTCCGCCGAAGTGGGCGTCGGCGTCGAAGTCCTCGTAGGAGGCGCGGTCGGCGAGCAACTGCTCGTAGCCTTCACCGTCGGCGAGGGTGTTCACCGAGAGCTCGGCGACCTGGCTGGCGGCCAGGGCCTCCTGCACCTCGGGGTCGGCGCGGAAGGCCTGCGCGCGCTCCTTGAGGAGCAGGTACATCCGCATGTTGGCGGCCGCGGACTCCCACACGCCGTCGATCGTCTCGGTGCGCGAGGGCTTGTAGTCGAAGTGACGCGGGCCGTCGTAGGTCGGTCCGCCCTGGGGCGAGCCGTGCTCCAGCAGGTCGACGAGCGAGAAGGCGTTCTGGAGGTCGCCGTGGCCGAACACGAGGTCCTGGTCGTACTTGATGCCGCGCTGGCCGTTGAGGTCGATGTGGAAGAGCTTGCCCTGGTAGAGCGCCTGGGCGATGCCGGCCGTGAAGTTCAGTCCGGCCATCTGCTCGTGACCGACCTCGGGGTTCACGCCGGCCATCTCGGGGTGCTCGAGCGTCTCGATGAACGCGATCGCGTGACCGAGGGTCGGCAGCAGGATGTCGCCGCGGGGCTCGTTGGGCTTGGGCTCGATCGCGAAGCGCAGGTCGTAGCCCTTGTCGAGCACGTACTGCGAGAGCATGTCGACGCCCTCCTTGTAGCGCGAGAGGGCGGCCTGCACGTCCTTCGCGCTGTCGTACTCGGCGCCCTCGCGACCACCCCACATGACGAAGGTCTTCGCGCCGAGCTCGGCGGCGAGGTCGATGTTGCGGAGCACCTTGCGCAGGGCGAAACGTCGCACGCCACGGTCGTTCGAGGTGAAGCCGCCGTCCTTGAAGACGGGTGCGCTGAAGAGGTTCGTGGTGACCATCGGCACGACGATCCCGGTCGCGTCGAGGGCGCCCTTCAGGCGGTCGATCTGCTTCTGGCGCTCGGCGTCGGTCGAGCCGAAGGCGAACAGGTCGTCGTCGTGGAAGGTCAGGCCGTACGCGCCGAGGCGGTCGAGGTTCTCGACGGCCTCGACGACGTCGAGCTGGGGGCGGGTCGGGCCGCCGAAGGGGTCCGAGCCGTTGTAGCCGATCGTCCAGAGGCCGAACGAGAACTTGTCTTCGCGGGTGGGGGTGGTGGACATCGGTGTCCCTTCCAGGGTCGAGGGGTCGGTCGCGTGGGGCGATCCCGCCCCGACGCGAATGTTGTGAGCCTCAACATATCCCGTCCTTCGCTGGTTCGGAAGAGGTCTGGGCCATTTGTCGCGGGCTCCCACAAAAGACTTGCGCGCCCCGCCGCGGCTGACGTAGTGTCTCGACCCGCGGCAGTCGAAGCGCTTCCGCACCCGTTCGGCAACCGACAGCGAGGTCATCATGACGACGATCCACGACGTGGCCCAGGCCGCCGGTGTGTCGATCTCGACGGTCTCGTACGCCCTGTCCGGCAAGCGGTCGATCGCGGCGTCGACCCGGCAACGGGTCACCGACGCCGTCGAGCGGCTCGGCTACCGGCCGCATGCCGGAGCCCGCATGCTCGCCGGTGCCCGGACCAACATCCTGGCGCTCAGCGCGCCGATCCGGCCCGACAACCACCAGCCCACCCAGATGCGGTTCGTCACCGCCGTCGTCGAGGCGGCCCGTCGTCGGGACTACGACGTGTTGCTCCTCGCCACCGACGACGAGGTGTCCGGCATCCGGCGCGTGGCCTCGAGCTCCCTCGTCGACGGCGTCGTCGCGATCGGCGTCGCGACCGTCGACGAGCGCGTCGACCTCGTGCGCGAACTCGACCTGCCGGCCGGGTTCATCGGCATCCCGCAGGGCGTCGACGACCTCGCCTGCATCGACCTCGACTTCGCGGCCGCAGCCGCCGAGAGCGTCGACCGTCTGGCCGACGCCGGGCACCGGACCATCGGCGTCATCGGTCACCCGGCCTCGTACGGCGAGCGCGACACCGGCTTCATCCGACGTTTCGACGACGCCTTCGCGGGCCGGGCCGACAGCCGCGGCGTCGAGACGCTGACCGTGGCGGCGGACCTCGGGCGGGCGTCGGCCGTCCGGGCGTTCGACGACCTCCGCGAGAGGCTGCCCGGCATGACCGCGCTCGTGCTGCACTGCAGCGAGCCCACCGCCGAGGCCGTCCTCCAGCGCGTCCGCCGCCTCGGACTCGAGATCCCCCGCGACCTCTCGGTGCTGGCGGCCTGTGCCAGCTACCCCGCCGACGAGTTCGAGCCGGCCCTCGACACCATCCCGCTGCCGATCGACGAGATGTGCTCGCGGGCGGTCGGGGCCGCCTTCGAGCGGATCGACGGTCATCTCGACACGGGCGTCGAGTTGATCGCGCCCACCTACCTGGCGAAGGGCTCGGTCTCCGGGCCGGCCCGCGCCTCCTGAACCCCTACCGACCGCACCACCGCACCATCGCACCACCGTCATCCGACGGCCAGATCACATCGCTCCACGCTGATCGTCGAAACGCTTCGACGATCGGCACGGGGCCTCTACGAGGAGGTAGACACATGAAGAAACGACGCATCGTCGCCGTCGGGACGGCCCTCGCGGCCACCGCGGCGCTGCTGACCGGATGCTCGGCAGGCAGCTCGGGGTCGTCCGACCCCGACGTGCTGAAGCTCTGGCACTTCGAGAGCGAGACCAGCGCCATGGGCATCGCCTGGGACCAGGCGATCGCCACCTTCGAGGAAGAGACCGGTGCGAAGGTCGAGTTCGAGGAGAAGAGCTTCGAGCAGATCCGCTCGACCGCGAGCCAGGTGCTCAACTCGAACGAGGCACCCGACATCCTCGAGTACAACAAGGGCAACGCCACGGCGGGCCTGCTCGCGAGCCAGGGGCTGCTCGCGAACCTCGACGACGCCGTCGACGAGTACGGCTGGGACGACGACCTCGCCCCGTCGATCGCCACGACCTCGAAGTACGACGAGAAGGGCGTCATGGGCTCGGGCAGCTGGTACGGCATCCCGAACTACGGCGAGTACGTCGAGGTGTTCTACAACAAGGACGCCTTCGCCGAGCAGGGCATCGCGGTGCCCACGACGTACGACGAGTTCGAGACGGCCCTGCAGACCTTCGCCGACGCCGGCATCACGCCGCTCGCCGAGGCCGGTGGCGAGTACCCGCTCGGGCAGTTGTTCTACCAGCTGGCCCTCTCGAAGGCCGACCGTTCGTTCGTCGACGACTACCAGCTCTACGAGGGCGACGTCGACTGGCAGGGCCCCGAGCTGACCTACGCCGCCGACAAGCTGAAGGAGTACGTCGACAACGGCTGGATCTCGAAGGACGTCACCGGCATCAAGGCCGAGGACATGGGCACGACCTTCATGAGCGGCGGGGCGCCGATCATGGTCTCCGGCAGCTGGTGGGCCGGACGGGTCGCCGACGAGGCGACCTTCGACTGGGGCACGTTCCTGTTCCCCGGCAGCGACATGGCACCCGGGTCGGGCGGCAACCTCTGGGTCGTCCCCGAGAACGCGGCCAACAAGGACCTCGCGTACGAGTTCATCGACATCACGATGCGCCCCGAGATCCAGAACCTCATCGGCAACAACGGCGGCGTGCCGGTGAAGGCCGACCCGGCCGACATCACCGACCCGAAGAGCCAGGAGTTGATCGCGAACTTCAACACCTTGCTCGACCGCGACGGCCTGGCGTTCTACCCGGACTGGCCCACGCCGACCTTCTACGACCAGCTGGTCGCCGGCACCCAGGAGCTCGTCAACGGCACCGCCACGCCGGACGAGATGCTCACCACCCTGGGCGACCAGTACCAGAGCGGCGTCGACGACATCACCGGGAAGTAGCCGTGACCTCCCTCGACACCCGCCCCGGTGCCAGGGAGGCGCGCCCCCGTCGCGAGGGCCGACGCACGTCGTCGGCCCTCCCGCCGGAGGAGAGCCTCCTGCCCGGAGCCCGCCGCGCGGGCTTCTGGCTGTACCTGATCCCCGGCTTCGTCCTGTTCGCGGTCGTGATCCTGGTCCCGCTGATCTGGAACGTCTACCTCAGCTTCACCGACTACCGGGGCATCCGCCCGCCGACCTGGGCGGGGCTCGACAACTGGCGCGAGCTGATGAGCGACGACCGCTTCTGGACGTCCTTCCTCAACAGCGTCTTCCTCATCATCGCCATGGTGGTGGTCCCCACCGTGCTGGGCCTCCTGCTCGCCGCGATGCTGTTCGACCTGATCGGCCGGAAGTTCGGCGGCCGTCTGGCGTCGTTCCTGCGGGCGACCTACTACCTGCCGCAGATCCTGCCCGTGGCGATCGCCGCGATCGTCATCGGTTGGATACTCCGACCCGAGAACGGCGCGCTCAACACCGTCCTCGACGCGGTGGGGCTGGGCGCCCTGCAGCACAACTGGCTCGGCAGCCCCGACACCGCGCTGCTCAGCATCATGGTGGTAATGGTCTGGGTGCAGCTCGGCTATCCCGTCGTCATCTTCATGGCCGCACTGCAACGGGTCGACCCGGAGCTGTACGAGGCCGCCGAACTCGACGGCGCCGGCTGGTTCCAGCGGTTCCGGGCGATCACGGTGAGCATCATCCGCCCCGAGATCTTCGTCGTCGTGCTGACCTGCACGATCGCCGCGTTGAAGGTGTTCGGACCGATCTACGCCCTGACCCGCGGCGGCCCCGGCGACTCGACGATCGTGCCGAGCTACTACGCGTACAGCGAGTTCTTCCAGAGCCAGCAGGTCGGCTACGGCGCGACCATCGCGACGGCGCTGACGCTCGTCATCGTCGTCATCACCATCTTCTTCATCCGGGCACAGAACCGGGTCGAACGAGCAGAGAGGGAACGCTGATGGCCACGACCGTCGTGCCGCCGGTGAAAGACGACCGCATCCGTCCCGCGGTGCCCAGCCCGCGCCTCCCGAAGGCCAGGCAACGGGGGCGCAAGAAGACGGCCACCGACTGGCTGATCCTCGCCGCGGCGATCGCCTTCGGCGTGCTGATCGCCCTGCCGTTCCTGTTGATCTTGGTCAACTCGTTCAAGTCGCCCGCCGACTACACGACCGGAGGGCCGCTCAGCCTGCCGACGTCGCTGTACTTCGACGGCCTCGTCGACTTCTGGAACCGCGTCGAGTTCCCGGCCAAGCTCTGGAACAGCTTCGTGATCGCCGGGCTGGTGGCCCTGTTCGCCGTGGTCATCTCGGTCTTCAACGCCTACGCGCTCGGCATCGGCCGGGTGCGCGGTCGCACCTGGATCATCGTGCTGTTCCTGCTCGCGAACATGCTGCCGCAGGAGGCCCTTCTCTACCCGCTGTACTTCATGTTCAAGCAGGTGGGCCTCTACGACAACATCTGGGCGGTCATCATCATCTTCACGGTGATCCAGAGCGCCTTCGGCACCTACCTGCTCTCGAGCGTGTACGGCACGTTCCCGAAAGAGGTGCTCGAGGCGGCGTCGCTCGACGGGGCGAGTCGGTGGCAGATCCTCTGGCGGGTCATCGTGCCGATCAGTCGGCCGACCCTGTCGGTGCTCGCGATCTTCTTCTTCATCTGGACGTGGAACGAGTTCCTCATCCCGCTCACCTTCCTGGTGTCCAACGGCAACCAGACGGTCCCCGTCGCCATCACCGCCCTGCAGGGCGACCGGCTGATGGACGTCACCACGACGAGCGCGTCGGCCCTGCTCGGGTTGATCCCCACGCTCGTCTTCTTCCTGATCTTCCAGCGCACCCTGACCCGCGGCATCACGGCCGGCGCGGTCAAGTGACGCGTTCCACCCCGAAAGGCTCCACATGAAGTTCACCGACGGTTTCTGGCAGATCCGCCCGGGGGTCGAGTCCCTCTTCGCCCAGGAGGCCCACGACGTCGAGCCCCGGGCGGACGGACGCTCGATCGAGGTCACCGCACCCACCAAGGTGGATCGGCTCGCGGGGCGACACCCTCAACCGCCCGACGCTCACGATCGCGCTGAGTTCGCCGATGGAGGGCGTGATCGCCGTCGACGTCACGCACTTCGCCGGTGGTCGTGACGAGATCGGGTTCGACCTGGTGGGCTCCGAGGGCGGCCCCGCCGGGGTCGGGGTCGTCGAGACGAGCGAAGGAGGCGCGACCCTGACCTCGGGACGCCTCACGGCCACGGTCGGTCGCGGGGCACCGTTCGAGCTGACGTTCCGCGACGGCGACACCGTGCTCACCCGGTCGGGCCACAAGTCGGTCGGCTACCACCGGGTCGCCGCGGACGCCCAGGTCGACGGGGCGATGCTCGGCAACGCCCGGGCCGGCACCGGACGCGTCCTCGCGCCGAGCTACGTCTCGCAGCAACTCTCGCTGGGCGTCGGCGAGCTCGTCTACGGCCTCGGCGAGCGGTTCGGTCCGCTGGTCAAGAACGGCCAGACGGTCGACGTGTGGAACGCCGACGGGGGCACGTCGAGCGAGCAGGCCTACAAGAACGTCCCGTTCTACGTCACGAACCGCGGATACGGCGTCCTGGTCGACCACCCGGGTCACGTCTCGTACGAGATCGGCTCCGAGTCGGTCGAGCGGGTGCAGTTCTCAGTGGCGGGCGAGACCCTGCGCTACCTGGTGATCGCCGGCCCGACGCCCGCCGACGTGCTCGACCGGTACACGCGCCTGACCGGTCGGCCGGCCCACGTGCCGGCCTGGTCGTATGGCCTCTGGTTGTCGACGTCGTTCACGACCGACTACGACGAGGCGACGGTCACGGGCTTCGTCGACGAGATGGCCCGCCGCGACATGCCGATCAGCGTGTTCCACTTCGACTGCTTCTGGATGCGCGAGTTCCAGTGGTGCGACTTCGAGTGGGACCCCCGCGTGTTCCCCGACCCCGAGGGCATGCTCGCCCGGCTGCACGAGCGCGACCTGCGCGTCTGCGTCTGGATCAACCCGTACATCGGTCAGCGCTCGGCGCTGTTCCGCGAGGCGGCCGAGGCCGGTTACCTCGTGCGGAACCCCGACGGCAGCGTCTGGCAGTGGGACCTCTGGCAGGCCGGCATGGGCCTGGTCGACTTCACGAACCCCGAGGCGACGGCCTGGTTCCAGGGGCACCTGCGTCGGCTGCAGGCCCAGGGGGTCGACGCGTTCAAGACCGACTTCGGCGAGCGCATCCCCACCGACGTCGTCTGGCACGACGGCTCCGACCCCGAGCGCATGCACAACTGGTACACGCAGCTCTACAACCAGGCGGTCTTCGAGGTGCTCGAGGAGGTGCGCGGCGAGGGCGACGCCGTCGTCTTCGCCCGCTCGGCGACGACGGGTGGTCAGGCGCTTCCCGTGCACTGGGGTGGCGACTCGACGTCCACCTTCGAGTCGATGGCCGAGACCCTCCGCGGCGGACTGTCCCTGGCCATGAGCGGCTTCTCGTTCTGGAGCCACGACATCGGCGGCTTCGAGGGGACTCCCGACGCCGAGGTCTACAAGCGGTGGACGGCCTTCGGCCTGTTGTCGAGCCACAGCCGGTTCCACGGCAGCTCGTCGTACCGGGTGCCGTGGGCCTTCGACGACGAGGCCGTCGAGGTCACCCGCCGCTTCACGAAGCTGAAGCTGTCCCTCATGCCCTACCTCTACGCCGCCGGGCTCGCGTCGTCGCGCTCGGGACTGCCGGTCATGCGTCCGATGGCCCTGGCCTTCCCCGGCGACCGCGGCGCCGCCCACGTCGACACGCAGTACCTGCTCGGAGACGACCTGCTGGTCGCACCGGTCTTCTCAGCCGACGGCACCGTAGAGGTCTACCTGCCGGCCGGGCGCTGGACGAACTGGTTCACCGGTGAGGTCGTCGACGCGGGGTCCGGGGCGTGGCGCACCGAGCGACACGACGTCATGAGCCTGCCGCTCTACGTGCGCGAGGGGGCGGTGATCCCGGTCGGCGCGCGGGACGACCGGCCCGACCACGACTACCTCGACGGTCTCGTGCTGAGGGTGTTCCCCGGGGGTGACGGCACCCGCTCGATCACGGTGACCACGCCCACCGGCGAGTCCGCCGACTTCGTCGTCACGCGGTCAGGAGGCGCGGTGTCGGTCGACACCGCCGCCACCGGCTGGCGGGTCGACGAGGTCTGACGCCGGGGCCGGGGCCGGGGCCGGCGGGCGACTCAGGCACCGGGCGGCGTGGCGTCCTCGACGCGCCGCCCGGCGAGGTCGAGGTAGCCTCGACCGACGAAGGGGCGCGGGCGTGACGACTCAGCAGGGCGACGGTGAGGGCGCAGCGGCTCCCGACCTCGGTGCGCGGTTCGACCGGGTCCGGCGGGACAACCTCGCGACGGTGCTCGGCATCGTCCACACCGACGGGGCCGCGTCGCGGTCGGCCCTCACCCAGGCGACCGGGCTCAACCGGTCGACGATCGCGGCGCTCGTGGGTGAACTCGTCGACCGGGGACTCGTCGTCGAGACCGACCCGGTCGGCACCAACCGGGTCGGGCGGCCCAGCCCGGTCGTGGCGCCGGACCCCCGTGTCGTCGCGATCGCGGTCAACCCCGAGATCGACGCCGTCACGGTCGGCGTGGTCGGGCTCGACGGCGTCGTGCAGCATCGAGTCCGTCGCGAGACCGACGGGGTGCCCAGCGCGCCCCGGGCCGCGGCGCTCGCCGCTGAGGTGATCGCCGGGCTGCGCTCCGGCGCGCTGTCTCCCGACGTGCGGGTGCTCGGGGTGGGTCTCGCGGTCCCCGGGCTGGTCGGGTCCGACGGGGGAGTCGTGCGGCTCGCCCCGCACCTCGGGTGGATCGACGAGCCGTTCGCGGCCGTCGTGGCGTCCGCGACCGGCCTGCCGACCCGCGCGGCCAACGACGCGTCGCTCGGTGCGATCGCCGAGGGCCGCTTCGGGGCCGGGCGGGGCGTCGACGACCTCGTGTTCCTGAACGGCGGTGCGAGTGGTGTCGGCGGGGGAGTCCTCATCGGTGGCGGTCCGGTGACCGGCGTGGGGGGTTTTGCCGGCGAGATCGGGCACACCCTCGTCAACTCCGTCGGCGAGCTCTGCCACTGCGGCGCCGTGGGGTGCCTCGAGACCGAGGTCGGTCAGGCCCGGTTGCTCACCGTCACCGGACTCGACCGTGGTCAGGCCGACCAGCTGGACGCGGCGCTCGCCGGCGCCGAGCCCGGGTCGCCCGTGGCCGTCGAGGTGCGGCGTCAGATCGACTTCCTGGCCGTGGCCCTGCGAGGCGTCGTGAACTCGTTCAACCCCGAGCTGATCGTGCTCGGCGGCTTCCTCGGATCGCTGCACGCGGCCGACCCCGGCCGCCTGGCCGAGCGGGTCCGCGGTCAGTCCCTGCCCGGCGCCCGCGACGACGTGCGGATCACCCGAGCCGCGCTCGGCGTGGACCGGCTGACGATCGGAGCGGCCGAACTGGCCTTCGCCGCCGTCTTGGCCGACCCTGCGTCCGTGACCCGCGCCTCCTGACGTCGTCCTCGCGGCGTTCGACCCGCCACGAAGTGAACGACCCGCCACGCAATCGGGTGGCGGGTTGCTCACCTCGTGGCGGGCAAGCGGGCAAGCGGGCGGGCAGGCGGGCAGGCGGGCACGCAGGGCCGCCCGCCCCCGCGTCAGGCGTGCGTGTGCGGCTCGGAGTTCGCCCACACCGACGCCGCGGCGACGCCGGCCAGTTCGACGCTGCCGACCGCCCGGTCGTGCGCGTCGGTCAGCACGACCTGCAGCGAGCCGGCGTAGTCGCGACGCTCGCCGACGCGCACGTGGGCGCCGACCCGCAGGTCGAGCGAGCTGAGGTAGCGCAGCAGCTCGGGTTCGTCGTCCGAGACGCGCACGACGAAGCCGCACTCGCCCTCGACGAAGTCGCCCAGCGGATGGGCGGCAGGCCGTACGACCGTGCCGTCGGCCGCGGGGATCGGGTCGCCGTGCGGGTCGGCCGTCGGGTGTCCGAGCTCGACGTCGAACCGGTCGAGCAGCCGATCGCTGACGGCGTGCTCGAGCACCTCGGCCTCGTCGTGCACCTCGTCCCAGCCGTAACCCAGGCGTTCGACCAGGTACGTCTCGATCAGCCGGTGGCGCCGGACCATCGACACGGCGATCGCACGGCCCGCGTCGCTCAGGGCGATGCGCCGGTAGGGCTCGTAGTCGAGGTAGCCGTCGCGGTCGAGCTTGCGGAGGTTGCCCGACACGGTCGACGCGCTCACGCCGAGCGTCGCGGCGATCTCGTTGGTCGAGATGCCGGCGCCGACTCCTGCCTCGGCCCACTCCTCGGCCTTCCAGATGACCTTGAGGTAGTCCTCGGCCATGGTGGTGCGCGTGCTGGCCGGGTCGCTGGGCATGGTCCGATCCTAGGCGGCGCCACCCGCGCCTCCTGCTGTCGTCCGCGCCCGGCGCACCGGGGTCACGGGCGGGGCAACGACCCCAGCCCCTGCGCGGCCCGGTAGCGCTCGCCGACGGCGGGTCGCAGGTCGGCCTCGAAGGAGGCGCTGGTCGCCGGGGTCCAGGTCGGTCGCGTCCCCGAGAGGGCCCAGCCCGCCTGTCGTGCCGCGCCGTCGGCGACGTACTCGCCCGGCTCGGGCACGACGACGGGCAGGTCGAACACCTGGCGGGCGACGGCCTGGACGGCCGGGTTCAGCGCGGCCCCGCCGATGAGGAGGACGCGGGTGGCCTGGACGCCCTGTCGGCGGACGGCGGCGGCACCGTCGGACAGTGCCGACAGCATGCCCTCGACGGCGGCGCGGGCCAGGTTCTCGCGGGTGGAGCTCGCCAGGGTCAGGCCCGAGAGCGTCGCCGTGGCGTCGGGCAGGTCGGGGGTGCGTTCGCCCTCGAAGTAGGGCACGAGCGTGACCCCGCCGGCGCCGGGCTCGGCCGCGAGGGCCAGACGGGCCAGTTCGTCGTGGTCGACGCCGAGCAGTCCGCCGACCGACGACAGCACCCGGGCCGCGTTCAGCGTGGCGACCAGGGGGAGGTAGCCACCCGCGGCGTCCGCGAAGCCGGCCACCGTGCCGCCGGGGTCGGTCACGGGCCGGTCGGTGACGGCGAAGGCCGTCCCGCTCGTGCCGATGCTGATGACGAGGTCGCCGACCGTGGCGTCGAGGCCGAGGGCCGCCCCGGCGTTGTCGCCCGCGCCGGCGCCGACCACGATGCCGGCCGGGATCGGGCCGTCCGCGACCGTCGTCCCGGCCGCCTGGTCGGCCTGCAGCACCCGCGGCAGCACGACGCGCCCGGCGTCGTCCGCGGGGGAGCCGGTGGCCTCGCGTGCCCCGCGACCGAAGGCGTGCTCGAAGAGCTCGAGGTCGTACGCCTCGTCGGTGGGGCTCCAGTACGAGGTGCCGCTGGCGTCCGAGCGGTCGGTGACGAGGGCGTCGAGGTCCGGCCCGAGCGGGCTCTCGTCGGCGGGACCGAAACCGAGGAGGCGCCAGGTGAGCCAGTCGTGCGGCAGGGCCACCGCGGCGACCCGCGCGGCGTTCTCGGGCTCGGCGTCGCGCAGCCAGCGCAGCTTGGTCGCGGTGAACGACGCGACGGGGACGGAGCCCGTGCGTCGGGCCCACTGCTCGGCCCCGAGCTCGTCGATCAGGTCGCGGGCGGCCGGGGCGCTGCGGGTGTCGTTCCAGAGCAGGGCGTCGCGGACGACGCGTCCCTCGGCGTCGAGGGCGACGAGGCCGTGCTGCTGACCGGCGACCGAGAGCGCGGCGACGTCGTCGAGGCCGCCGGCGTCCGCGATCGCCGCGAGCAGCGCCTCCCACCAGGCCGCCGGGGGCACCTCGGTGCCCTGGGGATGCCCGGCCGACCCCTGCCGGACGAGTTCGCCCGTCGAGAGATCACGGACGACGACTTTGCAACTCTGGGTCGATGAGTCGACCCCGGCGACGAGACTCATGGGCACAGTTTGTCGTACGTGACCACAAATGGCCACCGGCGGTGTTCCGCGGGTCGCGCGCCGCGCCTCCTCGACGGGTCCCGGGCCGTCCGGGCGGCCCGGACGAGCCTGTCGGTAGACTCAAGTGCACCTCACCCGGTGCGTTCCCCCGACGTGAGGAGAAACCCATGCCAGCAGTGGTGATCATCGGAGCCCAGTGGGGCGACGAGGGCAAGGGCAAGGCCACCGACCTGTTGTCGAGCCGCATCGACTACGTCGTCAAGTTCAACGGCGGCAACAACGCCGGCCACACCGTGGTGATCGGCGACCAGAAGTACGCGTTGCACCTGCTGCCCTCGGGCATCCTCTCGCCCGGCGTGACGCCCGTCATCGGCAACGGCGTCGTCGTCGACATCGAGGTGCTCTTCGACGAGCTCGACGCGCTGATCGCGCGTGGCATCGACGTCTCCCGGTTGCGGGTCAGCGCCAACGCGCACGTCATCACGCACTACCACCGCACCCTCGACAAGGTGACGGAGCGCTTCCTCGGCAAGCGCCAGATCGGCACCACCGGTCGAGGCATCGGCCCGACCTACGCCGACAAGATCAACCGCGTCGGCATCCGCGTGCAGGACATCTTCGACGAGGGCATCCTGCGCCAGAAGGTCGAGGCGGCCCTCGACCAGAAGAACCACCTGCTCGTCAAGATCTACAACCGTCGCGCGATCGAGGTCGACGAGGTCGTCGAGTCGCTGCTGTCGTTCGCCGAGCGGCTCAAGCCGATGGTCGCCGACACGGCGCTCGAGATCCACCAGGCGCTCGAGGCCGACAAGACCGTCCTCTTCGAGGCGGGCCAGGCGACCATGCTCGACGTCGACCACGGCACCTACCCGTTCGTCACCTCGTCGTCCGCCACCGCAGGAGGCGCCTCGACCGGCTCGGGCATCGGGCCGGGCCGCATCGAGCGCGTCATCGGCATCGTCAAGGCGTACACGACCCGCGTCGGCGCCGGGCCGTTCCCGACCGAGCTCTTCGACGCCTCGGGCGAGTTCCTCCGGGCCAACGGCTTCGAGTTCGGCACGACCACCGGCCGTCCTCGCCGCTGCGGCTGGTACGACGCCCCGATCGCGCGCTACACGGCGCGGATCAACGGCGTGACCGACTTCGTGCTGACCAAGCTCGACGTGCTCACCGGCCTCGAGACGATCCCGGTCTGCGTGGCCTACGACGTCGACGGCGTCCGGCACGACGAGGTCCCCGTCTCGCAGAGCGACTTCCACCACGCGACGCCGATCTACGAAGAGTTCCCGGGGTGGAGCGAGGACATCACGGGGGCGCGCGACTTCGACGACCTCCCGAAGGCCGCGCAGGACTACGTGCTCGCCGTCGAGGCGATGAGTGGCGCCCGCATCTCGGCGATCGGCGTGGGCCCGGGCCGTGACGCCATCGTGCAGCGGCACGACCTGCTCGGCTGAGCCGCGCTACCACACTCACCCGCCACCGAGCCAACTCCCAGAATCTAGGTATGGTCTTCTCCTCATGACACTCGACATCGCCTACACCGCCATCGCCCACGCCACCGGTGGGGGTCGTGACGGCCACGTCCGCAGCGAAGACGACCGACTCGACTTCGACACGCGGCCCCCCAAAGAACTCGGTGGCTCCGGCGAGGGCACCAACCCCGAGCAGCTGTTCGCGGCGGGCTTCGCGGCCTGCTTCCTCAGCGCCATGCACGGCGCCGGCAAGAAGCTCGGCGTCGACACGAAGGACGCCGAGGTCTCGGCGAGCGTCGGCATCGGCGGCAACGGCGAGGGCGGATTCGGCCTCGCGGTCGAGCTCGACATCTACACGCCGAACGTCGAGCCCGAGCGTCGTCAAGAGCTGGCCGACGCGGCCCACCACGTGTGCCCGTACTCGAACGCCACGCGTGGCAACGTCGAGGTCACGCTCACGCTGGTCGACTGATCCCGGCCGGGCCGACCCGGCCCTGAAGGAGGCGCGTCCTGCGAGAGCGGGACGCGCCTCCTTCGTCCGTGGCGGTCCGTCGGCGGCCCCGTCGTCGGGCGCGCCGATAGGGTCGGTGCATGGCACTCGACAGTCCTCTCGGGGCGGACAGCCCCCTCAGCTCGGCCGACCAGGGCGCGATCGACGAACTCGCGGGCATCCGCCAGAGCATCGACAACATCGACGCCGCCCTCGTCCACATGCTCGCCGAACGGTTCAAGTACACGCAGTCCGTCGGCCTGCTCAAGGCGGCGGCGGGCATGCCGGCGAGCGATCCCGAACGCGAGCGCGTGCAGATCCAGCGCCTGCGTCGCCTGGCGGAAGAGGCCCGGCTCGACCCGGCCTTCGCCGAGTCCTTCCTGAACTTCATCGTCGCCGAGGTGATCCACCACCACGAGCGCATCGCCGCCGGCGACGACCCCACCGCCGGCCGCGCATGAGCGACCTCGGCCCGTCCGGCCCCCAGCGTCTCTACGTCGGTTCGTACACCGCGGTCAGCGGTGGCCACGGCCTCGGCATCACCGTCCTCGAGCGGTCGAGGGCCGACGGTCGCTGGCAGGCTGGGCAGGTCGTCGAGGCCGACGACCCGTCGTTCCTCGTCGTCACCGAGGGGGCCCTGCACGCGGTCGCCGAGACGAACGAGGGCCGCGTGCTGTCGTACACGATCGCCGCGGGCCGCCTGGTCGAGGCCGGCGTCGCGGCGTCCGGCGGTGCCTCGCCCTGTCACATCGCCCACGACCCGGCCTCGAACGCCCTGCTCGTCGCGAACTACGTCGGCGGCACCTTCGGCGTGCTCAGCTCCGAGGCCACCGACCCGGCACGCGTGACGGCGACCGTCGCGCTCCCGTCGGGTTCCGGCCCGGTCGCCGACCGCCAGGGCGGGCCGCACGCCCACCAGATCGTCGCGACCCCGTGGGGCACCCACCTGGTCAGCGACCTCGGCACCGACCGGCTGATCGAGGTCGCCGTCGACGTCGTCACGCTCGAACCGTCGATCGTCGGCGTGCACCCGATGCCCGCGGGCTCGGGCCCGCGGCACCTCGCCTTCCTCGGCGACGACCTGCTCGTCGTGGGCGAGCTCGACGCCCGTCTGTACGTCGTCCGGAGGCAGGGTGACGAGCTCGTCATCCCGTACTCGGTGGCGGTCGTCGAGGGCGAGCCGGACGAGCGGGGAGACCTCCCGTCGCACCTGGCCGTCCACGACTCGCGGGTCTACGTCGCCACGCGCGGCCGCGACACGATCAGCGTGCTCGAGACCTCGGTCGACGCCGAGGGCGGGTCCGACGGCGGTGAGCC
Source organism: Frigoribacterium sp. SL97 (assembly GCF_026625765.1). NCBI lineage: Bacteria > Bacillati > Actinomycetota > Actinomycetes > Micrococcales > Microbacteriaceae > Frigoribacterium > Frigoribacterium sp. SL97. Next base: position 12,325 of record NZ_CP113062.1, on the reverse strand, counting down.
CTCGAGGCTCCGCCTGGTCGGTCAGGTGCCGTGCGGCGGCGAGTGGCCGCGGCATTTCACCATCGCCGACGGCCTGCTCTACTGCGCCAACCAGGGTTCCGACACCGTCTCGGTGCTGCCCGTCGACGAGGCCACCGGTCTGCCCGGGGCCCCCGTCGACCTGTTCACCCTCGGCAGCCCCGCCTGCATCGTCGCCGTCTGACCGGACCGCAGGAGGCACGGGTCAGCGTCGCGGCACGAGACGCTGCAGCACGGCGATGACGTCGTCGATCGACGTGTCATGGCGCGGGTCACCGCCCGAGTCCACCGGTGAGAAGGGCCGCGGCGTGAAGTAGAGCCCGTCGGAGACGAGCGACACCACCCGGGCGACCGCGGGGTCGCCGACGGCGTCGAGGACGACCTGGTGCCAGCGGGACTGCATGGCGGTGAGGGCCTCGAGTGCCCGGGGGTGGCGTCCGCTCGACGCGAGGTTCGAGACGGCGGTGATGCAGCGGTCGAGCGGGTCGTCGGCCGGGATGGCCGCGGGTGACGAGGTGCGGACGAAGTAGTCCACGACGCCCTCCGGCGCGCTGGTCATCGCCGCGACGTCGTCGTCGAGCAGCGCGGTGAGGCGGTCGACGAGGGCGTCGACCAGCGCCTCGCGCGTGGGGAAGTGGTAGAGCAGGCCGCCTTTCGAGACCCCGGCCGCGGCGGCCACGGCATCGAAGGTCGCGGCGCGTTCGCCGTCGTCGACGACGAGCGTCTCGAACGTGTCGAGCATCGATTCCCGGGCTGACGGTCGAGGGCTCATTCTGTTACTGTACCGTCTGGACGGTGTAACTGTACCGTCCGGACGGTCGGCACCGCGCCTCCTGCCCTCGTCGGGCCGCCGCCGCCAGGCGGTGCGCGCACCGTCGATCGACCCACCACTCCACCGACCGCGAGAGAACGCCATGACCCGCCCCGCCACCGTCACCGCCACGACCCCGACCGGCGTCCCGCCGCGTGCCGGCCGACGACAGTGGGCCGCGTTGGTCGTGCTCATGCTGCCGGTGCTGCTCGTCTCGGTCGACAACACGGTGCTGAGCTTCGCCCTGCCCGAGATCTCGACCGCACTGCAGCCGAGCGCCGCGGGCCAACTCTGGATCGTCGACGTCTACTCGCTCGTCCTCGCCGGCCTGCTCGTGGCCATGGGGTCGATGGGCGACCGGTTCGGCCGCCGCAAGCTGCTGCTCACCGGTGCGAGCGGATTCGCCGTCGTCTCGGTGCTCGCCGCGTTCTCCACGAGCGCCGAGCAGCTCATCACGGCACGAGCCGTGCTGGGCTTCTTCGGCGCGATGATCATGCCGGCGACCCTCTCGCTGCTGCGCAGCACCTTCCTCGACCGTGAGCAGCGCCGGCTCGCGATCGCCGTCTGGGCCTCGGGCTTCGCCGCCGGATCGGCCCTGGGCCCCATCGTCGGCGGCGTGCTCCTCGAGCACTTCGCCTGGGGCTCGGTGTTCCTCGTCGCGGTGCCCGTGCTCGTCCCCCTGCTGATCGCCGGCCCGCTGCTGCTCACCGAGAGCCGCGATCCCGCGCCGGGGCCGGCCGACCCGTTCTCGGTGCTGCTGTCGCTCGCGGCCATGGCGCCGGTCGTCGCGGCGATCAAGCTGCTCGCGACCGACGGCTTCGTCTGGCCCGTCGCCGCCCTGGCGGTGGTCGGCGTGGGCTCGGGCTGGCTGTTCGTCCGGCGTCAGCTCGCCCGCCCGCGTCCGCTGCTCGACGTGCGGCTCTTCACGAACCCGGTGTTCGCCGGATCGGTCCTGGTCAACCTGCTCGCCGTCGTGGCGCTCGTGGCCTTCCTGTTCTTCACGACCCAGCACCTGCAACTCGTCGTGGGGCTGCGGCCCTTGCAGGCCGCGCTGACGCTGGTGCCCGGTCTCGCGGTGATGATCCTGGCGGGCCTCGGCGTCGTGCGGGTCGTCCGGTGGCTCCGCCCGCGCACCATCGTCGCGATCGGCCTCGCCTCGGCCGCGCTCGCCTACGCGGCGGTCTTCGCCACCGGCGCCGGGGCCCCCGTGGTCGTGTTCGTCGTGGCCTTCGCCTTCGTCGGCCTGGGCGTCGGCGCGGCCGAGACGATCTCGAACGACCTGATCATCGCGGCCGTGCCCGCGAACCGGGCCGGGGCTGCCTCGGCGGTGTCCGAGACCGCCTACGAGGTCGGTGCCGTCCTCGGAACCGCCGTGCTCGGCAGCATGTTGACCGCCATCTACCGGGGTGCCCTGGTCGTGCCCGCCGGCGTGCCCACCGAGGCGGGCGAGGCGGCCCGCGAGACCCTGGGAGGCGCGGTGGCGGTCTCCGACGGGCTGCCCGAGTCGCTCGCGGGCCCCCTGCTGCGCGCCGCCACCGACGCCTTCGACCACGGTCTCGTCGCCACGGCCGGGGTCGGGGCACTGGTGATGGTCGCCGCGGTGGTGGTCGCCCTCACGACCCTCCGCCGCGCCTCCTCGGCCGACTGAGGCCCCGGGTCGTCCGAGCCACCCCGGCACGGGTGGCCCGAGCCGGCCGCGGGGCCCGCGCGGCCCACCTGCCCACTAGTAAAGTGTGGCGAGCCCCCCGAGACGCCAGGAGAACCATGCCCCGCACCGTCAGACTCGCCGCCATCCCCGGAGACGGCATCGGCCCCGAGGTGGTCGCGGAGGCCCTCAAGGTGCTCGAGGTCGCGGCCGGCGACGACGCGACGTTCGAGGTCACGACCTTCTCGCTGGGTGCGGCGCGCTACCTCGAGACGGGCGACATCCTGACCGACGACGACCTGACGGCCGTCGCGTCGCATGACGCGATCCTGCTCGGAGCGGTGGGCGGCGACCCCCGCGACCCGCGGCTGGCGGGCGGCATCATCGAGCGTGGCCTGTTGCTGAAGCTGCGCTTCGCCCTCGACCACTACGTCAACCTGCGGCCCACCAAGGTCCATCCCGGCGTCCCGTCGCCGCTCTCGGCGCCCGGCGAGGTCGACTTCGTCGTCGTCCGCGAGGGCACCGAGGGTCCCTACGTCGGCAACGGAGGCGCGCTGCGGCAGGGCACGCCGCACGAGATCGCGAACGAGGTCAGCGTCAACACGGCGCACGGCGTCGAGCGCGTCGTGCGTTTCGCCTTCGAGAAGGCCCGCGGTCGCCGTGGGCACCTGACCCTCGTGCACAAGACCAACGTGCTCGTGTTCTCGGGCAGCCTCTGGCAGCGCACCGTCGACGCCGTGGCCGCCGAGTACCCCGACGTCGCCGTCGACTACCAGCACGTCGACGCGGCCACCATCCACCTCGTGGTCGACCCCTCCCGGTTCGACGTCATCGTCACCGACAACCTCTTCGGCGACATCCTCACCGACCTCGCCGGCGCCATCAGCGGCGGCATCGGGCTCGCGGCATCGGGCAACCTCAACCCCGACGGCGCTTTCCCGAGCATGTTCGAGCCCGTGCACGGCTCGGCCCCCGACATCGCCGGTCAGCAGAAGGCCGACCCGACGGCGGCGATCCTCTCCGTCGCCCTCCTGCTCGACCACCTCGGCCTGCCCGACGCGGCCGCCCGCGTCACCCGGGCCGTCGACGCCGACATCGCCGACCGCGCCTCGCGTGACGCGTCCGTCCCCGCCCGCCGCACGGACGAGATCGGCACGGCGATCGCCGACCGCGTGCGCACCCTGTCCCCGTCTGCCTCCGCCTGAAGGGCATCATGACCACCACCGACAACGTCTCCGCCCCGACCGACGACTCGGCCGACTTCCCGCTGCAGTTCGAGCTGACGCCGTCCGAGACGGCACGCGACGACGCCGAACGCGAGACGATCCTCAGCGACCCCGGCTTCGGCAAGCACTTCACCGACCACATGGTGACCATCGAGTGGACCCTCGCCGACGGGTGGCACGCGGCGTCCGTCCACCCGTACGGCCCGCTGCAGCTCGACCCGTCGGCGTCGGTGCTGCACTACGCGCAAGAGATCTTCGAGGGCATGAAGGCCTACCGGCACGCCGACGGTTCGGTCTGGTCGTTCCGGCCGGACGCCAACGGTCGCCGCCTGCAGCGCTCGGCCCGCCGACTCGCGCTGCCCGAGCTCAGCACCGACGACTTCGTCGAGTCGGTCCGCCAACTCGTGCGGGCCGATCTCGACTGGGTGCCGTCGGCCCCCGAGACGAGCCTGTACCTCCGGCCGTTCATGATCGCCACCGAGGCGTTCCTGGGGGTCCGGGCCGCCCACGAGGTGTCGTACCACGTGATCGCGAGTCCGGCCGGGGCCTACTTCAGCGGCGGCGTCTCTCCGGTCTCGATCTGGCTGACCACGAACTACGCCCGAGCAGGCAAGGGCGGCACGGGTGCGGCAAAGACCGGCGGCAACTACGCGTCGTCCCTGCTGCCGCAGCAGGAGGCCTACGAGAACGGCTGCCAGCAGGTGCTGTTCCTCGACTCGTCCGAGAGCAACTACATCGAAGAGCTCGGCGGGATGAACGTGGTGCTCGTCAAGAAGGACGGCACCCTCGTCACCCCCGACAGCGACTCGATCCTCGAGGGCATCACCCGTGACTCGATCCTCGAGTTGGCCGAGGCCCGGGGCCACCGCGTCGAGCGTCGTCGCGTGACGATCGACGAGTGGCGTGACGGCGTCGAGTCCGGCGACATCGTCGAGGTCTTCGCGTGCGGCACGGCCGCCGTCGTCGTCCCGATCGCCGAACTCAAGGGCGAGGGCATCCACATCGGGTCGCCCGCCGCGACCGGTGGAGAACTGACCATGTCCCTGCGCGAAGAGCTGACCGACATCCAGTACGGCCGCCGTCCCGATGTCCACGGCTGGATGACTAGGCTCGACGCGTGAAGAATCGCCCGTTTCGCCACGCCCGGAGAAGACCCCCGCTACGGCATCGTCGACGAGCGCGAGCTCATCGTCCTCGCCGGTGATCCCATGTACAGCGGGTACGAGACGACGGGCGAGCGGGTCTCCCTGCGTCAGGCCAAGTTGCTCGCGCCGGTGATCCCGCGGTCCAAGGTCGTCGGAGTCGGCCTGAACTACCAGGACCACGCCGACGAGCTCGGCCAGTCCGCGCCCGAGGCGCCCATCCTGTTCCTCAAGCCCAACACGACGGTCATCGGTTTCGGCGACTCGATCCAGCTCCCGCCCGACGTCGGCCGGGTCGACTTCGAAGGCGAACTCGCCATCGTCATCGGGTCGATCGCCAAGCGAGTGAAGGCCGAGGACTACCAGGACGTGGTGTTCGGCTACACCGTCGCCAACGACGTCACGGCCCGCGACGTGCAGAACGCCGACGGCCAGTGGACCCGAGCGAAGGGCTACGACACCTTCCTGCCCCTCGGCCCCTACATCGAGAACGAATTCGACTGGGCGGATGCCACCATCGAGACCCGGGTGGACGGCGAGGTCATGCAGCGCGAGTCGACGATGCAGATGATCCACAAGATCCCCGAGCTGATCGAGTACGTCACGGACGTCTTCACCCTGCTGCCGGGTGACGTCATCCTGACCGGCACGCCCGCCGGCATCGGTCCGTTCACGGCGGGCCAGACCGTCGAGGTCGCGATCTCGGGCCTCGGCTCGTTGATCAACCCCGCCAAGAACCGGGTCTAGGCCCGCCCGGTGAGCCCCGCCGCCGTCGACGCGCCGCCGCGCGCGAATCCGGTGCGGGGGCTCCTGTTGGCCGGGGTCGCCTACGGGGCGGCGTGGGGCCTGCACCTCGTGTTGCCGGCGGTCCCCGTCCTGACCTGGTGCGTCCTGCTCGGCATCGCGGCCGCCCAGGTCCGGCCCCTCCGCCCGGTGATCGACGGCAGCGCCAAGCCCGGACTGACCTTCGCCTCGAAGCGACTGTTGCGCATCGGCGTCGTCTTGCTCGGGCTCCAGCTCAGCCTCGTCGACGTCGCCGGGCTCGGGTGGACGACGGTGGTCGTCGTGATCGCGATCCTCGGGCTCACGTTCGCGGTCACCTACCTGCTCGGCCGATGGGCCCGGCTCCCCGGTGACCAACCCCTCCTGCTCGCGGCCGGCTTCTCGATCTGCGGGGCGTCGGCGATCGGCGCGATGAGTGCCGTGACCCGCGATCGTGGCAAGGACGCCGCGACTCCCGTCGCTCTGGTCACGTTGTTCGGCACGCTCGCGATCGCCGTCCTGCCCCTGATCCGCGGGTGGGTCGGCCTGACCGACCGCGAGTTCGGCGCCTGGGTGGGGGCGAGCGTGCACGACGTCGGTCAGGTGGTCGCCACGGCGCAGACCGCCGGAGCGGCCGCTCTCGCGATCGCGGTCGTCGTCAAGCTCACGCGGGTCCTGATGCTCGCGCCAATCGTGGCGATCACGTCGACCGTGGTCCGTCGGCGGGGTGCCGACGCCGGCGCCCGGCCGCCGATCGTGCCGTTGTTCGTCGTCGGCTTCGCCGTCGCGGTCGTCGTCCGGACGGTGATCCCGGTTCCGGAGGCGCTGCTCGCGATCGCGGGGACGGTCCAGTCGGTCCTGCTCGGGCTCGCACTCGTCGGCCTCGGGTCGGGCATCCGCCTCGAGCGCCTCGTCCGCACCGGCGGCCGCGCCTTCCTCGTGGGCCTGGCCTCGTGGATCGTCATCGCCTCGGTGTCCCTGGGCGCCGTGCTCGTGCTGCCCCTGGGGTAGCGTCGGCGTCCCCGTGGGGACGTGGCGGGCGACACGCCCGGGATGCACGAAGTTTGGCCATACCCGTCTCGGGCTGCGTAAAGTAATCACTTGTCACCCCAAAGGTGCGGGCGGAGCGAAGCTTCCCCGGCCCTCAAGTGGGACCAACTTCCAAGTCCTCGAGTTGCTTCACAGCCTCGGACCAAGTGAGTTGCGAACACTGATCAAGATGATGTAGAGTTACGGCTCGTTCCGCAAGGGGCGTCGGCACGGTCTCGGCATCGTCGGTCAGTGCATAAGGTTACAGAACTGCTCAGGGCAAAGGTCTTCCAAGGCTGGGTCCCTGGTGCGTTTGGTCTTTGAGAACTCAACAGCGTGCACATTGTCAAATGCCAAATTATACCCTGGCATTGCTTGTGGCTTCATCTTTGGTGGGGTTGTGAGTGGTGTTTAGGTTTCTTTGAGATTGATGGACAACAACAATCGTCAGATTGTTTTGTTCTTTAGTCAGCATCAAATTCAGCAGTCATGGCCTATTCCGGTTGTGCTGTTTTTTCTTTTACGGAGAGTTTGATCCTGGCTCAGGACGAACGCTGGCGGCGTGCTTAACACATGCAAGTCGAACGATGAACTGGAGCTTGCTCCAGGGATTAGTGGCGAACGGGTGAGTAACACGTGAGTAACCTGCCCTTGACTCTGGGATAAGCGCTAGAAATGGCGTCTAATACCGGATACGAGCTTCAGCCGCATGGCTAGGAGTTGGAAAGAATTTTGGTCAAGGATGGACTCGCGGCCTATCAGCTAGTTGGTGAGGTAATGGCTCACCAAGGCGACGACGGGTAGCCGGCCTGAGAGGGTGACCGGCCACACTGGGACTGAGACACGGCCCAGACTCCTACGGGAGGCAGCAGTGGGGAATATTGCACAATGGGCGAAAGCCTGATGCAGCAACGCCGCGTGAGGGATGACGGCCTTCGGGTTGTAAACCTCTTTTAGTAGGGAAGAAGCGAAAGTGACGGTACCTGCAGAAAAAGCACCGGCTAACTACGTGCCAGCAGCCGCGGTAATACGTAGGGTGCAAGCGTTGTCCGGAATTATTGGGCGTAAAGAGCTCGTAGGCGGTTTGTCGCGTCTGCTGTGAAATCTGGGGGCTCAACCCCCAGCCTGCAGTGGGTACGGGCAGACTAGAGTGCGGTAGGGGAGATTGGAATTCCTGGTGTAGCGGTGGAATGCGCAGATATCAGGAGGAACACCGATGGCGAAGGCAGATCTCTGGGCCGTAACTGACGCTGAGGAGCGAAAGCATGGGGAGCGAACAGGATTAGATACCCTGGTAGTCCATGCCGTAAACGTTGGGAACTAGATGTGGGGGCCATTCCACGGTCTCCGTGTCGCAGCTAACGCATTAAGTTCCCCGCCTGGGGAGTACGGCCGCAAGGCTAAAACTCAAAGGAATTGACGGGGGCCCGCACAAGCGGCGGAGCATGCGGATTAATTCGATGCAACGCGAAGAACCTTACCAAGGCTTGACATATACCGGAAACGTCCAGAGATGGTCGCCCCGCAAGGTCGGTATACAGGTGGTGCATGGTTGTCGTCAGCTCGTGTCGTGAGATGTTGGGTTAAGTCCCGCAACGAGCGCAACCCTCGTTCTATGTTGCCAGCACGTTATGGTGGGAACTCATAGGAGACTGCCGGGGTCAACTCGGAGGAAGGTGGGGATGACGTCAAATCATCATGCCCCTTATGTCTTGGGCTTCACGCATGCTACAATGGCCGGTACAAAGGGCTGCGATACCGTAAGGTGGAGCGAATCCCAAAAAGCCGGTCTCAGTTCGGATTGAGGTCTGCAACTCGACCTCATGAAGTCGGAGTCGCTAGTAATCGCAGATCAGCAACGCTGCGGTGAATACGTTCCCGGGCCTTGTACACACCGCCCGTCAAGTCATGAAAGTCGGTAACACCCGAAGCCAGTGGCCTAACCCTTGTGGATGGAGCTGTCGAAGGTGGGATCGGTGATTAGGACTAAGTCGTAACAAGGTAGCCGTACCGGAAGGTGCGGCTGGATCACCTCCTTTCTAAGGAGCATGTACTCGCCCCGCGGTATACACGGGGGTCAACGAGTCAAGTCGGTTTCGAAGCGAATGTCTTCGGCCGGCGCTCATGGGTGGAACATTGACAATGGCTCTTCGCGGAGAGCATCAGCGCTAGTACGGCACCTTCGGGTGTCTGGAAGGTGAGGGTGTTCGAGGTGGGGGGCGTGCACGCTGTTGGGTCCTGAGGGACCAAGCACCCATGCTTTGAGTGTGGGGGTTTTTCCTCTGGGCCATGAAAGTCCTGCATCAATCGCAGGGTGATCATGGTGCCGCCCGTATTTTGAGAACTACACAGTGGACGCGAGCATCTTAGTCGCAAGCAGGGCCGGCCTTCGGGTTGGTTGTTGTTTGTGATACTAAGTGCAATTTCTTAGACCAATCCGCCCTTTGGGTGTGGTTGGCGAATGAGATAACACTGAGCTGTCAGTCTTTGGCTGGCAGCAACTTTGTGGTCAAGTTTCTAAGAGCAAACGGTGGATGCCTTGGCATCTGGAGCCGAAGAAGGACGTAGAAATCTGCGATAAGCCTCGGGGAGCTGATAATCGAGCCCTGATCCGAGGATTTCCGAATGGGGAAACCCCGCCAGGCGTTATGTCTGGTGACTCCCGCCTGAATATATAGGGCGGGTAGAGGGAACGTGGGGAAGTGAAACATCTCAGTACCCACAGGAAGAGAAAACAACAGTGATTCCGTCAGTAGTGGCGAGCGAAATCGGAAGAGGCTAAACCGGTCATGTGTGATAGACGGCGGTCGTTGCATGGTCGGGGTTGTGGGACCCGTTGTCCTGTTCTGCCGGACAGGAACAGTTACAGCGCAGTATAGGCGAACAGCTTTGAATGGCTGGTCATAGAGGGTGCGAACCCCGTAGCCGAAATGCTGGCGCTGGCTGAATGGGGATCCCAAGTAGCTCGGGGCCCGAGAAATCCCGTGTGAATCTGTCAGGACCACCTGATAAGCCTAAATACTCCCAGATGACCGATAGCGGACAAGTACCGTGAGGGAAAGGTGAAAAGTACCCCGGGAGGGGAGTGAAATAGTACCTGAAACCGTTTGCTTACAAACCGTTGGAGCCTCCTTGTAGGGGTGACAGCGTGCCTTTTGAAGAATGAGCCTGCGAGTTAGCGATATGTGGCGAGGTTAACCCGTGTGGGGTAGCCGTAGCGAAAGCGAGTCTTAATAGGGCGATCCAGTCGCATGTCCTAGACCCGAAGCGAAGTGATCTATCCATGGCCAGGTTGAAGCGACGGTAAGACGTCGTGGAGGACCGAACCCACTTAGGTTGAAAACTGAGGGGATGAGCTGTGGATAGGGGTGAAAGGCCAATCAAACTTCGTGATAGCTGGTTCTCTCCGAAATGCATTTAGGTGCAGCGTTGCGTGTTTCTTGCCGGAGGTAGAGCTACTGGATGGCCGATGGGGCCCAAAAGCTTACTGACGTCAGCCAAACTCCGAATGCCGGTAAGTGAGAGCGCAGCAGTGAGACGGTGGGGGATAAGCTTCATCGTCGAGAGGGAAACAACCCAGACTACCAACTAAGGTCCCTAAGCGTGTGCTAAGTGGGAAAGGATGTGGAGTTGCATAGACAACCAGGAGGTTGGCTTAGAAGCAGCCACCCTTGAAAGAGTGCGTAATAGCTCACTGGTCAAGTGATTCCGCGCCGACAATGTAACGGGGCTCAAGCACACCACCGAAGTTGTAGATTTCGTATTATAGACAAGCCTTCGTGGTTCAGTCGTACGGAGTGGTAGGAGAGCGTCGTGTGGCCAGTGAAGCGGCGGTGTAAACCAGCCGTGGAGGCCACACGAGTGAGAATGCAGGCATGAGTAGCGAAAGACGGGTGAGAAACCCGTCCTCCGAAAGACCAAGGGTTCCAGGGCCAGGTTAATCCGCCCTGGGTAAGTCGGGACCTAAGGCGAGGCCGACAGGCGTAGTCGATGGACAACGGGTTGATATTCCCGTACCGGCGAAGAACCGCCCAAGCTAATCCAGTGGTGCTAAGAGTCCTAACCCGGCTGAGTGGATCCCTTCGGGGTGATGCCGGCCGGTCTAACGCTCGACCCCATGCTGGTGCGGTTAACGTATTAACAGGTGTGACGCAGGAAGGTAGCTGAGCCAGGCGATGGTATCCGTAAGGTGAACCTGGTGTAAGGATGTAGGGCTGACGATAGGCAAATCCGTCGTCAATGCGCCTGAGATCCGATGCGTACCCCGATTGGGGGAAATCAGTGATCCTATGCTGCCGAGAAAAGCATCGACGTGAGGTTCAAGCCGCCCGTACCCCAAACCGACTCAGGTGGTCAGGTAGAGAATACCAAGGAGATCGAGAGAATCGTGGTTAAGGAACTCGGCAAAATGCCCCCGTAACTTCGGGAGAAGGGGGGCCGGAACCGTGATGGGATTTACTCCCGGAGCGGGAAAGGCCGCAGAGACCAGTGGGAAGCGACTGTTTACTAAAAACACAGGTCCGTGCCAAGTCGCAAGACGATGTATACGGACTGACGCCTGCCCGGTGCTGGAAGGTTAAGAGGAAGGGTTAGCGCAAGCGAAGCTCAGAATTTAAGCCCCAGTAAACGGCGGTGGTAACTATAACCATCCTAAGGTAGCGAAATTCCTTGTCGGGTAAGTTCCGACCTGCACGAATGGCGTAACGACTTCCCAGCTGTCTCAACCGCGAACTCGGCGAAATTGCACTACGAGTAAAGATGCTCGTTACGCGCAGCAGGACGGAAAGACCCCGTGACCTTTACTACAGCTTGGTATTGGTGTTCGGAGTGGCTTGTGTAGGATAGGTGGGAGACTGTGAAGCTTGGACGCTAGTTCAGGTGGAGTCATTGTTGAAATACCACTCTGGTCACTTTGGATATCTAACTACGAACCGTGATCCGGTTCTGGGACAGTGCCTGGTGGGTAGTTTAACTGGGGCGGTTGCCTCCCAAAAAGTAACGGAGGCGCCCAAAGGTTCCCTCAACCTGGTTGGCAATCAGGTGTCGAGTGTAAGTGCACAAGGGAGCTTGACTGTGAGACTGACAAGTCGAGCAGGGACGAAAGTCGGGACTAGTGATCCGGCAGTGGCTTGTGGAAGCGCTGTCGCTCAACGGATAAAAGGTACCTCGGGGATAACAGGCTGATCTTGCCCAAGAGTCCATATCGACGGCATGGTTTGGCACCTCGATGTCGGCTCGTCGCATCCTGGGGCTGGAGTAGGTCCCAAGGGTTGGGCTGTTCGCCCATTAAAGCGGTACGCGAGCTGGGTTTAGAACGTCGTGAGACAGTTCGGTCCCTATCCGCTGCGCGCGTAGGAAATTTGAGAAGATCTATCCCTAGTACGAGAGGACCGGGATGGACGAACCTCTGGTGTGTCAGTTGTTCTGCCAAGGGCACCGCTGATTAGCTACGTTCGGAACGGATAACCGCTGAAAGCATCTAAGCGGGAAGCCGGCTTCGAGATGAGATTTCCATACCCTTAGGGGTGAGAGGCTCCCAGCTAGACTACTGGGTTGATAGGCCGGATGTGGAAGTGGGGACTAACGACCCATGGAGCTGACCGGTACTAATAAGCCGATAACTTGACAACACTCCCTCCCTGTAGAGGTGGGGGAAAGCTGCTTGCGTCCACTATGTGGTTCCCGAAATACG